>JAYYCW010000077.1:0-12787 GCA_036161535.1 Bacteroidota bacterium
CCCTACACCCCCTTTTTGATTGGCTATCGCGATTGTTCTTCCCATTGATTTAAAGATTGAATATGTTGTAAAAATACGATTATTTAAACGTAATAAAAATCAATCAACACCAAGGATGTCAACAATTTTTTAACTGGTTATAAATCGTTTTGCTCAATGTCATGTATCCGATTTTTAGCAAAGTATAAATAGATATAGTTTTTCATAAAAAACTAACTTGATAAGATATTCCATACATCCAAAGGTCGATGAGGATATCGTTACAGAAGAGACTCAACAGAAATATAGTTTCCTATTTGGCTTTCCACCTGATTATTCGTAATCGAGTTTATCCTTAGTGTTAACGAAGGTGTTTATGTATTTCACATTGATTTGGGGTCAAATAATTTATAATGGTGTCTTGAGTTATAAAGTCGGTTTGAATAAATAAATATAGTCAATTTATCAAAATCTGGTAGGCTTGTTTTTTAAAATTCGTAAAGCACATACAAATTAAAATTGTAATTTATTGAACTTTATTTATGGAATCAAATTCAATGATGTAGATGTCTTCGTTTTTGCGTTTCATATTGTATTTTTCACGAGCAAAAGCCTCCATTCCAGCTTTACTTTCAAGAGCTTTTAAGGCTTTGGTATCTTCGCGAATTTCATTTTTATAAAATTCCTTTTTATTGTTTAAAATTTCAATTTCTTCGTTCAGTTCTTTTTGAATCAGCCATGAATTTGCATCGAAAAATAACATCCATACAATAAAAGTAATTGAAACAATAAGAAATATATTGCCAAATGGGCCCATCCATTTTTTTAAACTATGAAATATTTTTTTCATCCCAGCATAGTTTTAATCTTTTGTAATAGAGACTCAATATTAGGGGGTGTATTTTTATGGTTTTCAATAACCATATCAGCGTGTAGTTTCATAGGTGAAATGAATTTTTTATGCATAGGGATGAGCATGGTTATATATCGGTTTATGACTTCTTTAGGGGTTCTTCCACGTTCAGAAATATCTCGGTTGACCCGTCTTTCCATGCGGATGTCGCTGTTGGCATCAATGTATACCTTAAGATCCAATATGGATCTGAGTTTTGGATAATTCATAATTAAAATACCCTCTAATATTATTACTTTTTTTGGAGAAATTTTCACTGTTTTTTTTGTGCGGTTGTGGATTTTAAAATCATATACAGGCTGTGAAATGCTAAATCCTTTCTTTAATTCTTTGAGGTGTGTGTAAAGTAATTCAAAATCTATTGAATTTGGATGGTCATAGTTTAGTAAACAGCGTTCTTCGTAGGAGATCTCAGAATTGTCTTTATAGTAGGCGTCTTGAGAAATAACAAGCATCTCTCCACTACCAAATTTTGATAAAATTTGATTAACAATAGTGGTTTTACCGCTGCCTGTTCCTCCAAAAACACCAATTATAATCATTTCATATTCATGATAACTGTTGTAATGTAAAGTTAGTGTTTTATTTGCTTTTATTTAGGCCTCAAAAGGTCATCGTCAGTGTTGATAACTTTGACCAGTTGTTTTGATTAAAACTATTATTTTTGTGGTTCAAAATTTTAATTATGTCTGAAACTATCGAATCCATAAAATGTTTGATTATAGGGTCGGGACCCGCAGGTTACACTGCAGCTATTTATGCCTCACGTGCCAATATGTTTCCAGTTTTATATCAAGGAACCCAACCCGGTGGTCAATTGACTACGACCAATGATGTTGAAAATTTTCCAGGTTACCCCAATGGGATTACAGGACCTGAAATGATGATAGAACTGCAGAATCAAGCCAAGCGTTTTGGTACTGATGTTCGTGATGGTTGGGTAACAAAAGTTGATTTTTCAGGACCCATCCACAAAGTTTGGGTTAACGATAGCAAAGAGATTCATTGTCAATCTGTTATTATTTCCACAGGTGCTTCTGCCAAATATCTCGGTCTTGAGTCTGAACAAAAATATTTAAAACTCGGTGGTGGGGTTTCTGCCTGTGCAGTTTGTGATGGTTTTTTCTACAGAAACCAAGAAGTTGTAATTGTCGGTGCTGGGGATTCTGCTTGTGAAGAGGCACATTACTTATCAAAGTTGTGTTCTAAAGTTACCATGCTTGTCAGACGGGATGTATTCAGAGCCTCAAAAATTATGTCCAATCGTGTGATAAATACTGAAAATATTGAAATTCTTTTCAACACAGAAACAGAAGAGGTTCTCGGAGATGGTCAAGTAGTTACAGCTGTAAAAGTTAGGAACAACCGGACAAATAAAATTACTGAGATTCCTACTACCGGTTTTTTTGTAGCCATTGGACACAAGCCAAATACAGACATTTTTAAAAATTTTTTAACCACAGATGAAACTGGATATATTGTCAATTTACCAGGAACTTCTAAAACAAATATTGAGGGTGTTTTTGTCAGTGGTGATGCTGCCGATCACGTATACAGACAGGCGGTGACAGCCGCAGGGACGGGTTGTATGGCAGCCTTGGATGCAGAACGTTATCTAGCATCAAAAGAAGGCCAGTAAAGATTTCTTAACGCAGTTCTGCTCCCAGCTCTTTTTCAAGCCTTTTTTGGAGTTTGGACATTGTTTTACCTATGTCTTTTTCGGTGAGTGTTTTGGTTTCGTCTTGGAGGGTAAAACTTACAGCATAACTTTTTTTACCGTTGGCTAATTTGCCCCCTTTGTATACATCGAATAAACGGATGTCTTTCAAAATTTTTTGATCTGTTTGTTTGGCAATCTTGTATATCGATTCAAAAGTGACTTCATGATCAATTAGCAATGCAAAATCGCGCTTGACTTCCGGAAATTTCGATATGGGTTTGAATTTAAGGTTTTTGATTTTTGTGGCACCCACAATAGCCTCCCAATTGAAGTCAATGCCGTAAACATCCTGTTCAATCCCAAATTCAGCGACTGTATTTTTATTTAAAAGGCCAAATTGAACAAGTATTGTTTTTCCTATTTTTATACACTGACCTTCATCAAACAAAGCTGTATTTATTGCGGCATTTTTTACTTTTGAAATACCTATTTTTTCAATCAGTGCATTTACAATTCCCTTTGTGTAGAAGAAATCAACATTTTCCTCTTCTCCGCGCCAGTGTGGGGAAGATTTTGGCCCAGTTAATACAATGGAGAGGTGTTTGTATTCTTCCCGCTTATCAGCATTTAGATGGTATGTTTTTCCAAATTCAAAAAGTTTTAGGCAATTTTGTTGACGGTTGAGATTGTACTTGATAGATTCAAGTGCTGAGAAAAACAAGGACCTTCTTAATATGGCCAAATCAGTACTCAATGGATTTAAAATTTTAATATTTTCATCTGCGTTAAATGAAGCATTTAAAACACTGTATTTTTCTGTCGTCAAGGAATTGGTCATTATTTCATAAAAACCATAACTTACCAATTGATTGGCCAGCATATTTTCAATTTTGTGATTGTTCTGCCTATTACTGTAGGATATTGAAGAGTTTAATTTATCGCGTACTCCAACATTGTTATAACCATAGATGCGAAGAATTTCTTCAATGACGTCCACTTCTCTAGAAACATCATTTCTGTAAGCGGGAATGGTAAGACCTAAGCCTGCTTCAGTAATGTTATTAACCTTAATTTCCAGAGAGGACAAGATGCTTTTTATTGTTTCTTTAGGGATTTTTTCTCCAATTAATCTATAGGTGTTTTCAAAGCTTAAAAATACTTGCTTGTCATCAATTTTTTTTGAGTATTCATCACTAGGATCACTAGAAATTTCACCACCAGTTATTTTGCTGATAAGGGCTGCGGCATATTTTAAAGCGTATTTTGTTTTGTCGGGATCAATTCCTCTCTCAAATCGAAATGATGCGTCTGTGTTAAGCCCATGTCTTTTGGCTGATTTCCGTATACTTACAGGATCAAAATAGGCCGATTCAAGAAAAATATTAGACGTATTTTCATTTACCCCAGAGTCCAAACCACCAAATACACCGGCAATACACATGGGTTCATTGGCATTACATATCATTAAGTCATCTGTGTCCAATTCCCTTTCGATGCCATCAAGTGTTGTAAATTTTTCACCTTCCATGGCATTTCTAACAATTATTTTCTGACCCGTAATTTTATCAGCATCAAACGCATGCAAGGGCTGTCCAAGGCTGTGGAGTACATAATTTGTAATGTCTACCACATTGTTGATAGGACTTAAGCCTATGGCTTTAAGTCGGTGTTGTATCCATTTTGGAGCAGGTTCAATTTTAACAGCTGAAATTGTAATGCCACAGTAGCGTGGAACTTTGTCTTTTGCTAATACTTCTACATCGATTTTAAGAGTTCTATTATCGACGTGAAAGCCAGATACTGATGGACTCATAAGCTCAGGACTCAGGCCCTGTTGGGTTAAGCCAGCTTTGAGGTCTCTTGCGGTTCCATAATGGCTCATGGCATCGGCTCTGTTGGGTGTCAATCCAATTTCAAAAACAAGGTCATTTTCAATATTAAAATGGTCTGAAAGTGCTGTACCTACAATTAATTTTTCATCTAAGACTATGATACCATCGTGACTCGAACCAATCCCAAGTTCATCTTCGGCACAAAGCATGCCATGGCTTTCTTCACCTCGAATTTTACCTTTTTTAATTTTCCAGGCTTCGCCCTCAGCAGAAAATAATGTCGTACCAATGGTTGCGACAGCTACTTTTTGACCCGTTTTAACGTTGGGTGCTCCGCATACAATTTTCAGTGGTTTTTGCTGTCCAATATCAACAGTTGTTAATTTTAATCGGTCTGCATTGGGGTGTTTTATACATTCAATTACTTGGCCAACAACAACCCCTTTTAACCCACCTTTAACAGATTCATAAACATGCACTCCCTCAACTTCAAGGCCTAAATTTGTAAGAAGTTCAGATGTTTTATCTGCATCCCAATTGATGTTAATAAATTCTTTGAGCCAGTTGTATGAAATTTTCATAGTGTTGTATTAACCTTTGCAAATATAAAGTTATGGAATTATATGGCAAACAAAAAGCCCAACCAAAAGTTGGGCTTGAAATGTGTAGTAAATCTTTTAATTATTCTCCAGAAAGTGTTTTCATTTCTTTTTCAATCATGTCATAAAACTGATCGATTTTTGGCATCACCACCACCCGAGTTCTTCTGTTCTTAGCACGGTTTAAAGCCGTGTCATTATCCACTAGTGGTACATAGCTGCTGCGACCTGCTGCAATGAGCTGTGAGGGGTTGACATCCATTTTTTGAAGTTCTCTGATGATAGATGTGGACCTTTTTACGCTCAAGTCCCAGTTGTCGAGAAGAACACCACTAGAATAGCTTCTACTGTCAGTATGACCTTCAATCATTGCTTCAAATTCAGGTTTATCATTGATGACCTTGGCAACTTTTGCCAGTACAGTTTTAGCTTTCTCCGTTACAATATAACTTCCGCTTTTGAAAAGTAATTTATCTGATATGGATATAAATACCACTCCTTTTTCAACGTTTATTTCAATGTCTGGATCATCGATTCCAACTGATTTTTTTAAACTAGAGACAATTGCCAAGGTGACGCTGTCTTTTTTGTTAACAGCGTCTTGCAGACGGCTAATTTTCAAATCGCGTTCTTGTAAACTTTCAAGTGTCTTTTCAAGATTTTCAGCTCCTTTGGTAGTGAGTACTGTCATTTCTTTGGTACTTGAAAAAAGCGCATCATTGGTTTTGCGAAGATCTGTCAACTGTTCTTTTAAGGCGCTTAGGCTGGCATCAGCCACGGCCTTGTCAGATAGACAACTATTTAATTTAACAGTTGCGGTGTTGAGTAAATCTTTGGTATTTTTGAGTTCTTTCTGGGCAGCAACAAGCTCTTTGTTAGGACCACATGCGAAGGCCGTTATAAGGAAAATAATCCCATACGCAAATATTTTTTTCATCTTGATTGTTTTTAAAAATGTTTTGTAAAATTATAAAATAAACGCAAGACAAGACAATATATTATATTTTATTGTGTATTTAATTTATTAAACGTCTTGATTTTCAATACATAATACTTAAAAATAATTGATTTAACGCCAGTGTATTTTAACCTTTTGTGGGCCTTTCGATATGACAGGGCATAGGGCAGTAGCTTATAATAACTGAAGTGGGCTTTAATGATGGCTAAAACCAGTTGAAATTTCCCTTCCAAAAAGAATTTAATAGCTGCAAAGCCATCTAAGATCAACCTTAAAAGGACCACCAATACCAAAGGGTGTTTACTGTTCTTGGTAAGTGTCAACAAACTATTTCTAAAATTTAAAAATGTTTTTTTTGGACCTGGCTTCAAGCTTGCTCCACCCAGGTGAAAAACTATAGAACGACCTACATATAAAATTGATTGTTTTTGATTTTTTGCTCGCCAACAAAAATCAATTTCTTCCATATGAGCAAAAAAATTGCTATCAAACCCATTGAGCTGCTCAAAAAGTATACTTCTTACAAAAAAACATGCTCCTGAAGCCCAAAATATAGGGGCTGTCCCATCGTATTGTGCATTGTCTTTTTCAATTGTTTCAAAAATTCGTCCACGGCAATAAGGGTACCCCAATTGATCAATAAAGCCTCCCGCTGCTCCGGAGTATTCAAATTTTTCTGGTTTCTTTTCATCTAAAATTTTGGGTTGAATAATTCCTATGTTTTTGTTTCTTTCAAAGGCTTGAATGACTGGCGATAGCCAATTTTTGGTGACACGAACATCTGAGTTTAAAAAACAATATACATCTGCTTCAATTTTTTTAACGGCTTTGTTATAGCCCTTGGCATATCCGTAGTTCTTAGAAAACTCCAGTATTTTAATTTGTCGAAATTTACGTTTTATAAAGGCTGCAGAATTATCATCCGATCCATTGTCTACAATGTATATTGAAGCGTCTTTACTAAAGGCAATTACAGAAGGTAAAAAACGCTCCAAAAGGGCTTTACCGTTGTAATTTAATATGACAATGGCAAGTTTCATAATGGGTTTATATTTGGTGTGTAAGAAGGGATGGATTCAATAAAGTTATATCCTTTAGAGCCTTGGTCCATTTTGCAGTAATAATGACTTAATCCATTTGTAACCATTAAATAGTTGGCCTTTAGTGATCGGTTGTATTTTGCAATTTGGTCAAAGGTTTTTTGATTGATTGCAATTGATGGTGCCTTGCATTCAACAATACAAAAGACCGTTCCGTTTGGGTTGTATATCACAATGTCACAACGTCTGATCAAGTTCTTAATTTTGAGTTGTTTTTCAACATTAACAAGTGAAATAGGGTAGTTTTTATCTTTTATTATATATTTAAGACAGTGTTGACGCACCCACTCTTCGGGCTGAAGGACCACAAATTTTTTGCGAATTTCGTCAAAGATATAAGTATTATTTTCGCTATTTTTGAGTCTAAAGTTGTAGGATGGAAAATTTAAATTCTTCACATTACAAATTTGCTAATTTTTTCTGAATGCACACTGCTCAAACCATTATAAATGATTTAAAATCTGGCAAGGTTGCCCAACTTTATTTCTTGATGGGTGAGGAGCCCTTTTTTATAGATGAGATTTCTTCTTTTTTTGAATCGTCTCTTTTGGCGGAATCAGCCCGCGGTTTTGACCAAACCCTTATTTATGGTAAGGACACTTCCGTAGAAGCCCTAATATCAACTGCAAAGCGCTTTCCGATGGTAGCCGATCGACAACTTATCATTGTAAAAGAGGCTCAAAATTTGAGTCGTAATATTGAGTTCTTGCTGCCTTATGTGAAACAACCACAACCTAGCACAACAGTTGTTTTTTGCTATAAATATAAATCCTTGGACAAGCGAAAAGCACTTTACAAAGCATTGTCTAAAACTCAGGTTGTTTTTGAAAGTAAACGGATCTATGAAAGTAAAATTCCTGCTTGGATCTCCAGCAAACTTCAACAAAAAAAAATAAAAATTACTCCAAAGGCTACACAATTGTTAGCTGAATTCTTGGGTAATGATTTGACAAAAATATCCAATGAACTTGGCAAGTTAGAGCTAATTGTTGGGAACGATCGTAATATCACAGCGGAACTCATCGAGCAAAACATCGGCATTTCAAAAGATTTCAATAATTTTGAATTGCAAAATGCGTTGGCTTATATGGATCAAAAAAAGGCCTATCAGATTGTTAAATACTTTACAAAAAACGCTAACAAACACCCAATTGTACTGACCATTGCATCTCTCTTTAGTTTTTTTTCCAAAGTGATGACAATACATACTGCAAACAGTAGCAACCCTCAAACCCTTGCAAAAATTATTGGGGTTAATTCATATTTTATAGAAGATTACACTCAGGCCGCAAGACATTTCCCCATGCGGCGGATCAGTGCTGTTTTTGAAATTTTAAGAACCATGGACGTCAAGAGTAAAGGGGTGGATGCTAATTTAAATCCAAAGGACTTGTTTCAGGAATTGATGTTTAGAATATTCAACTCTTAATCATTGTTCAGAGTCCTCTTTTTTTGCGAACAACGCTGCTCCCACAATACCTGCATTGTTTTTTAACTCAGCGGCTTTCAAAGGGGTTTTAATTTTGAGATACGATTGAAATTGTTCAATTTTTTTACTCACACCACCCCCAATAATAATCATGTCAGGACTGAAACTTTTTTCGATATGGTTAAGAAAAAAATTTAAACGTTTGGCCCATTTTTTAAAACCCCATCCTTTATTTTTTCGGGCTGCATCAGAGGCAAAGGATTCCATAATATCTCCTTTTCGTCCATAAAGTCTCCCGAGTTCAAAATTTGAGAGAAGTTCTCCGTTAAAGAACACACCAGACCCAATCCCTGTTCCTAGTGTTATGGTCATAACCAAGCCTTTTAGATTTTTACCTTCACCAAATTCCATTATTCCAATAGCTGCGGCATCTGCATCATTGACTACAAAAAAAGGATTTCCAATAGTATTTTGAAACAACTCATTTAATTGGGTGCCTTGAATACTGGAGTCTAAATTGCCATAATGCATGGCTTTACCGTTTTTTATGATTGTTGGAAATGAAACACCAACCTTGGAATTCCAGTTGAAAGACTTGCAAATAATTCCAATAATTTCTGTAATGGCTTCTGCTGTAGCTGGTTTTGGAGTGGGAATACGCAATCGGTCACTTGAGAGCTCTCCAGTAACAGTGTTGACAACAGCAGCTTTAATCCCCGATCCACCTACATCTATTCCTAATATTTCCATAAATTATTGATTTAATTCCTCAATTTGTAGTTCGTATTCATATTGTAAATCTTCGTGTAGTTTTGAGCTCTTTTTTTTACAAGCCTCAACTTGACGGTTGTAAAGATTTGTCAAGGTTTTATTTTTAAATATTGAAGGGCGAATAGTTTTCATTTTCCAGCAAAAAAAAAGTAATAATTCTACTTCAGTTTCTGCCGCATTGGAATAGCGGGAAAATTTTCGAATTTTCCGAAGAATTTTCCGTACACTTTTCTTGATGTAAAAATAACTATTCGTATTTATATCTTCAAAAAGGGATTCCATCTTTATTTTTATGCCTTGAACATATTTTGACTCATCCCGAGATTCAAAAATCAGGTAAGTGAGCAATTCTTTGTTTTCTAGCTTAAAACGCGCAAGTCGCAGGCAAAGCGTTTGAAGCGTTTGGCGGTCTAAATGCTCCATGGCTTTTCTAAGATTTACAATACTTGCTGCTTTCATAGGTGTATCAATATTACAATTTTTGACTTTGAATTGCAATAATGAATATGTTTTTGTCTGGTCACATAAAATATCAAGCTGATTTAATTCTTAAGATGCAGTGATAAGACCGTTGATAAATGTATTTTTGTAAACATTCATGGATTCTCTTACACAAATAGTTTTAGGCGCCGCATGCGGTGAGGCGACCTTAGGAAAAAAAATTGGAAACAAAGCGCTTTTATTTGGTGCAATTGGAGGTACAATTCCCGATCTAGATGTATTTGTTGGCAATTGGTTATACGATAACGAAATTCAAGCTATGGCTTTTCACAGAGGGTTTATGCACTCCATTTTTTTTGCAATATTTGCAAGTTTGGCCATGGGCTGTTTGATGCATTGGATTTATAATCGTGGCAAATTTCACAATAAGGTGCTGAGAAAAGAATGGATCCAGCTCTTTTTTTGGTCGATTTTTACCCATCCTGTTCTGGATTGTTTTACAGCATACGGCACTCAACTGTTTGCTCCCTTTTCAAATTATAGGGTAGCCTTTGATAATATTTCTGTGGCAGATCCCTTATATACCCTCCCTTTTTTGATTTGTTTGATCGTTTTGATGTTTTTTAGGCGGTCCTCTGCTGCGAGGAGTTTTATTTTAAAGCTAGGTCTGGGAATTAGTTCACTTTATATTATTTTAACACTCATAAACAAACGCTATGTACATAATATTTTTAAATCATCTCTCGAGAGTGAAGGCGTAGAATACCAGCGCTTTCGAAGTCAGCCTACCATTTTAAACAATTTACTTTGGTATGCCGTGGCAGAATCGGATTCTCACTATTATGCAGCGTTTTATTCAATTTTAGACCGTCATAATACTCCAAAACAATGGCAGAAAATCTCTAAAAACCACCATTTGATTCCTTCAAGTCACAAGGACATTCAAACCTTGATATGGTTCTCCAACGGATTTTATTGCATCGCCCCAACCAAAAATAAAGACACCTTTATCTACAAAGATTTAAGATATCCGCTTATGAAGGAGGACGACCCCAATTCTTCCGTTTTCAGTTTTGTAGTTAAAAAAATAGACAAGCGTTGGACCGCAATCCCATTTTACCCTGAAAACACATCAGAAAAAGATTTAAAAGATTTTTGGGAACGCCTAAAAGGGATTTAAAAAACACCAACGGATTGCATACACTTGTACATGGATGTATAGGTCCTTTTAATATCGTTGTCAAGCCCCACTGAAAAGCGAATCAAACCTTCGCTGAGCCCCATGGTTTTTTGTTCATTTTCGGGGATTTCTGATGAGGTTGAAGTTCCTGGAGCACTAAAGAGTGTTTTATAGAATCCCAAACTCACGGCCAAATATCCGAGATTTTTGTTTTGCATTAGTTCCATCAATGCATTGGCTTTATCTACAGTTCCTACATCAATTGTTAGCATACCGCCAAAACCGAATTCAGTATTCATTTGTGTTTTATATACACAATGGGAGGGATGTGAGGCCAGGCCTGGATAGACAGTTTTCAGTCCAAGTGACTCAAATTTTTGAGACAAGTACATCGCATTTGCACTGTGTTGTTTGATTCGAATGTGAAGCGTTCTTAAGTTTTTCAAAATGGATGCCGCACGCAGGCTATCCATTGTAGACCCAAAAAGCATGGCTGCTCCATTATTCACATTTCGTAAATCGTCAATAAATTTATGAGTTCCACAAACGACGCCCCCAATTGCGTCACTTGCACCATTTATAAATTTGGTTAGGCTGTGAATGACAATATCTGCTCCCAATTGTTTTGGTGATATGGACAAAGGGGAAAAGGTGTTGTCAACAACCAATTGAAGTTTATACTTTTTGGCAAGCTTTGAAAGTGCTGCAATGTTTGCAACTTCAAGCAAAGGATTGCTGATAGACTCTAAATACAAGATTTTGGTGTTTTTAGATATAGCTGCTTCAACTAGTTTTATGTCTGTTATATCCACAAATGAAGTCTGAATCTCAAGTTTAGGTGTAAAATTTTTTAGAAAGGCATAAGTACCACCATAAATGGTCCTGCTGGACACTACATGGTCTCCAGCGCTGCAAAGTTGCATAATTACAGCACTAATCGCTCCCATTCCAGAGGCGAATACATTGGAGGTTTCGGTACCCTCCATAGCAGCGAGTGCTTCACCGAGGTAAAGGTTGGATGGTGAACTGTGTCTTGAATATAAATAACAACCATCAGCATTTCCTTCAAATGTGTCAAACATCGTTTTTGCAGACATAAAGGTATAGGTGGATGCGTCTGATATTGAGGGATTTATACCTCCAAATTCTCCGAAATATTGTAAATCTTGGATTGCGTCTGCTGGCTTCATATGTAGATGGTTAATTTTAATCAAATATCAATATAAAAAGGCATAAAAACAACTACTATTATTTTTAAAAGAAAATAAATTTAAATTTATCTTATTTTTTAGATAATTTTTTTATAAGTTTAATAATTATTAATATTCTAATGTTTTTTTTTCAATATGAAACTTGATACCCTCGATTTCTCTATTCTTAAACTCCTTCAAAAGAATGCTAAACTTACAAATAAAGCGCTATCTTCAGAACTTTCGCTCTCTGTAACCGCCGTTTACGAGCGCATAAAAAAATTAGAAAAGTCCGGTGTTATAGAAAATTATGTAGCACTTATTTCTAAAGAAAAAGTAGAAAAATCATTTATTGCTTTTTGCCACATCAAGCTCATTCAGCACACTCAAGAAAACGTAAAGCATTTCGAAAAAGAGGTCATTAAAATTGACGAAGTTTTAGAGTGTTACCACTTAAGCGGGGATTACGACTACCTTTTAAAGGTTCATGTAAAAGATATGGAAGCCTACCGACAATTTATGATTGAAAAGCTTACAAATTTAGATCATATCGGAAGCAACCATAGCATGTTAATGATCAATCAACTTAAACACACAACAGCCCTTAATATTTAGATCGAAAAGCGCTTTTTATTGCAATGAAGTTTGTATTTTTGTCAACCAATTATATAAATTAAACTTTATGAATTCTTACGACGTTGTTGTCATAGGTTCTGGACCTGGTGGTTATGTTTC
>JAYYCW010000078.1:0-11086 GCA_036161535.1 Bacteroidota bacterium
CGTTGCCAATAGAGTAGTGGAGTTGACCCCAAAAGGCATCATTGATCGTCACACAACGTTTGACGAGTACATGCAAGACTCCAAAATAAAGATGTTAAGAGAAAAAATGTACAGTTAGAAGTTTAAATTTAATTGTTGAGCATCACTGGCATCACCAACATTGTTACTTGTTCTCCTTGCTCTAAGCCATCCACAGGAGTTAAAATACCAGCTCTGTTGGGCAGACTCATTTCCAATTGAACATTGTCGGATTCTAAGTTCCCCAGCATTTCATTCAAAAAACGAGCGTTAAAACCAATTTGCATATCATCGCCCTGGTAGTCACATGTCAAGCGCTCTTCGGCCTTGTTGCTGTAGTCGATGTCCTCGGCTGAAATATTTAACTCGGCGCCCGCAATTTTAAGACGGATTTGATGAGTGGTTTTGTTTGAAAAAATTGAAATCCTTCGCACTGAATTTAAAAACTGATTCCGTGCAATGGTAAGTTGGTTGGGGTTATCTTTTGGGATAACGGCCTCGTAGTTAGGATACTTTCCGTCAATCAATCTACAGACTAATACAGAGTTGCCAAAGGAAAATTTCGCATTGGAATTATTGTATTCAATAAATACTTCCTCGTCGGCAGTGCTAATAATGCCCTTTAGAAGATTTAACGGTTTTTTGGGCATGATAAATTCGGCAGTTTCACTTGCAGTTAAATCTGTACGGGTATATTTGACGAGTTTGTGTGCGTCGGTGGCTACAAAAGTTAAATTTTCTGTTGAAAATTGAAAAAATACCCCACTCATAACTGGACGTAAATCGTCGTTTCCAGTGGCAAAAATAGTTTTGTTGATGGCCGTTGCCAATATGTTTGAGGCAATTTTAGTTTGGCTCGGATCTGTCAATTCAATAGATTTTGGGAATTCCTCAGCGTTTGCATATGCCAAGGCGTATTTTCCGTGATTGGAACTGATCTCAATTATATTGTTGGACTCAACCACAAAAGTTAGGGGTTGCTCAGCAAAGGTTTTTAGAGTGTCTAATAAGAGTTTAGCGGGAACTGCTATTTGACCTGTGCTTTCACTCTCAACTTCGATGGTGGTTGACATTGTGCTCTCTAAATCGCTGGCAGAGACTGTCAGTGTGCTGTTTTGTAATTCAAACAAAAAATTGTCCAGAATGGGAAGGGTGTTTGAATTATTAATCACACCACCAAGCAATTGCAATTGCTTTTGAAGATAAATACTAGAAACTATAAATTTCATATGTTTTTTTATGTGTTAAAATCGAACTGATATTTACAAATATATCTCATCAGTCCCAATAATTAAAAATAACTTATTAACATTTAAGAGCTTCGAATGATGAAAATCAATCGTCAAAAAACTGAACAATGATGTTGTCCATCATGTCCAGTCCCATCAGTGTTGCGGCACCACCTACGGAAGCTTTATTGCTTTTGTACATGGCAATTTCCAAATAATCTGAGGAATTAAAAACGGCCATTCCACGACCAATATCATTGCGTTTTTCAATAGGGATGTCAAAATTTACGAGGCCTGAGTATCTATTGTGTATTTTGGTAAATCTGTGATTCCGCGCCATGATTTCAAATCGGCGGTTTTGTTGGATGGATTCAAAAAATGATTTTTTGATGTTGGTGATCACATTGTCATAGCGGTCAATGTATATCACATGACCCATCAACTGATGATTTTCAGCGCTTATAAAGGGGCTGATATTTTTAATGGGTTTAATGTCCTGCAGGGTTTTCCCAATGACTTCAAGCGTACCACCTCTGGCTATGTGTGCAGCCACCTTGACAAAGACATCCAAAACAGGAAAGGCACCAAGAATTTTATCATGAATGTTAATTTCAACAATTTGGTCGGCTTGTGTTTCAGCACAAACCATGCTTAAAATACCATTGTTGGCGCAAATAAAATAATGTCCATTCAGCAGCATGGCGATGTGGGTGTTGTCGGGGGTGAGTTCCGAATCGACGCCAATAACGTGTATGCTTCCTTTAGGAAAAGCGCTAAATGCATTTTGAATGACATATGCAGCTTCTATAACACTAAAAGGCGAAATGTTATGTGATATATCAATAATTTTAACCTCAGGAATCTCTGTCAGCAAAGCCCCTTTTACAGCCCCGACAAAGTGAGCTTTCATTCCAAAATCAGTGGTGAGCGTGACAATTGACATTAAAATTGATCTGTTGGTGTTATTGTACGGTCCCAAAACTATGTTGAGAACTGTCCTTTACAAACCTACATAATTTTTTGTTTTTAATTTTTATTAACAGTCTAAATATTTAAGTAAAATTGTTAGTATTTTTATATGGCATTAGAATCAATATAATCCTAAAAGATTTTAACATTTGAACGAACTTATTTTAGAACTGCAACAAATTACTCCCAAAGAATTTTTTGGCCCCCAAAACAAAAACATAACCCTTCTAAAACGTTATTTTCCCAAATTAAAAATTGTAGCCAGAGGTAATAAAATTACCGCTTTTGGTGATACAGAATTGTTAGAGGAGTTTGACAAGCGAATGGAAATGTTGTTTTCTCATTTTGGAGATTACAATAAATTGGATGAAAATATGATTGAACGGGTTTTAACATCTGATTCTAAAGAAGACTATACTACTTCAAATGAAAGCGGACAAGTCTTGTTACACGGGGTCAATGGCCGCTTGATCAAAGCCCAAACCACTAACCAACGAAAGCTCGTAGATGCCGTCCGCAAAAACGACATGGTTTTTGCCATTGGGCCTGCCGGTACTGGGAAGACATATACGGGGGTTGCCTTGGCTGTAAGGGCCCTTAAAAACAAAGAAGTTAAACGCATTATTTTGACAAGGCCCGCTGTTGAGGCAGGTGAGAATTTAGGTTTTTTACCCGGAGATTTAAAAGAAAAATTAGATCCTTATATGCAACCCTTATACGATGCGCTCAGGGGCATGATTCCATCCGAAAAACTAGACAGCTATATTGAAAAAGGCATCATTCAAATTGCCCCTTTGGCATTTATGAGAGGTCGGACATTAGACCATGCATTTGTCATTTTAGACGAAGGTCAAAACACCACTCATGCCCAAATGAAAATGTTTTTAACCCGAATGGGGAAAAATGCCAAGTTTTTAATCAACGGCGATCCTGGTCAAATTGATTTGCCTCGCCAGGAAATTTCAGGTTTAAAGGAGGCACTTTTGATATTAAAAGACATCAAAGGGGTTGGTGTGGTATTTTTAGACGATAAAGATGTCATCAGACACAAACTGGTCAAAAAAGTGACTGAGGCCTATAAAAATATTGAAAATCGAGAATAGATGAAAGTGAAACAAACTTTGATGGATACTCAGTTCAATTTTCCAGGCCAAACAGATGTCTACAAAGGAAAGGTTCGGGAAGTCTATACTGTAGGTGAACTGTTGGTGATGGTTGCCACAGACCGGCTGTCCGCCTTTGATGTTGTCATGCCCAAAGGCATTCCTTTCAAGGGGCAGATTTTAAATCAGATTGCCACCAAAATGATGAAAGCCACTGCAGATATTGTTCCCAATTGGTTGATTGCCACACCAGACCCCAATGTAGCAATTGGTTATTGTTGTACGCCATTTAAGGTCGAAATGGTCATCAGAGGATATTTGTCAGGCCATGCTGCCCGCGAATATAAAGCAGGCAAACGTAGTCTTTGCGGGGTTGCTATGCCAGATGGAATGAAGGAAAATGATGCTTTTCAGACCCCAATCATCACCCCTGCAACCAAGGCCCAAAAGGGATACCACGACGAAGATATTTCACGCGAAGCCATTTTGGAACGCGGAATTGTTTCGAAAGAAGATTATTTGGTTCTTGAAGACTACAGCCGTAAATTATTTGAGCGAGGGAGTGAAATCGCCGCAACACAAGGGCTTATTCTTGTCGATACAAAATATGAGTTTGGCAAAACCAAAGATGGAAAAATTGTGCTTATAGACGAGATTCACACACCCGATTCCTCACGTTATTTTTACGCCCAGGGCTACAAAGAACGGCAGAATAAAGGCCTGGCTCAAAAACAATTGTCTAAAGAATTTGTTCGCCAATGGCTCATTCAAAACGGATTTCAAGGTCTTGAAGGACAGAGCGTTCCCCATATGTCTGACACATACATTGAAACCGTTAGCAAGCGCTATATAGAACTCTTTGAGAATATTACTGGCGATGTCTTTAAAGCCAGTGATTTGTCCAATATCAACAATCGTATTGAATCCAAAGTTTTGAATTTTTTATCTAATTATTGGACTTCTTTCTAAGTCCTAACATCTGGGTAATTTTTGAACGTAAAAAAGCGGCGAATTGAGTTCTGAACATGGCCATGAGACTAATGGCAATCAAAAAAGCAAAGGCCCCAAAAATGGCTTGTTTTGGATTCAAACTTCTACCCAAAATACGGTTTAAGCCCCAGCCGGTGAAACTTCCATATAAAATGATAAAATGAATCACATAGATAGACAGGGTTCGCTGTCCTATTTTTAAAATTAAAGGGTGTTTTAAAAAACTTTCAAATGCATAAAATATTCCAAAGAGAATCAACACATTCCCCAAACGAATAAACAGATAATTAAAGTCAGCAATATTATTAAATAAATAAACATCAGACAAATCGAAAATGATTTGAAACAAGCTTGTAGACCCATAAACCAAAGCCAAACCAACTAAAACAAAGCCGGCAATAATTTTCTTTTTAAATACCTTGTATTTTGAATATCTGAAGAACAAAGTACCGATAAAAGCACCATATGCCATGTACCCAAACCACGGAAGAATAGTAAAAATAGACCCATTCTCCTTAGTGATATAATTGGCAAAAAATAAGGGAATACCATCAGATGTATAACTTCTATATAGAGGTTCACATAAAAAAACCAAACTGCCTGTAACTAACATCACAACTGAAAAAAATGTGGTGTTTTTTTTGCTAAGTTTGTAAAAAACCACGATGAGAATGAGTGAAAGACCAATGCATTGCAAAACATCAATGACCATAAAATAGGTTCCGAAAATTCCTGACAGCCAGCGAAAAACAGGAATTCTTAGTAGATATCCTATTCCAATGAGCATCAAACCCCGGAACAGCCCTTTTTTAATTCTAATGTTTTTACCATTATTATTTGACTTTAACATCAAATAAGTAAATATCAGCCCTGAAATTGAAAAAAATGTGGGGGCCGTTATGCCCCTAAAGTAATGCCAGATATTATAGGCTAAATATGAAGTGTCACGGAACTCTACAGCTAGCAAAGTATCAATAAAATGCCCTTGTAACATCATTAAAATGGCAAAAGCACGAACGGCATCTATGAAATATAGGCGTTTGGTTTCCAATTTTCGCTATTTACTCAAAGGTACTGTTTTATGTCCTAAACAACTGGACTTTACATAAGCGCATTTAAATATTATTCTTAAATTCGTCTGCAAACATATACCATGAACTCTTTTGAAATCAATAACAAACAGACCTATCGCGATACCTATGCTGAATCTGTAGCTGACCCCAAAAGATTTTGGGGGCGACTTGCCAAGAACAACTTTCAATGGAAACAGCCTTGGGAGACTGTTTTAGAATTTGATTTTTCAATTCCAAAGATAAGTTGGTTTAAAGGGGCCCAACTTAACATCACAGAAAACTGTATCGATCGCCACTTGGATAAAAACGGAAATAAAACCGCTATTTTGTTCGAACCAAATGACCCAAATGCGGCTACAGAACACATTACATATTTTGAATTACATCGGCGTGTAAATCAATTTGCAAATGTTTTAAAGACCAAAGGTATTTCTAAAGGAGATCGGGTATGCATCTATTTGCCAATGATTCCCGAGCTGGCCATAGCGGTATTGGCTTGCGCTCGCATTGGAGCCATTCACTCGGTGGTATTTGCAGGTTTTTCAGCTACGGCCTTGGCCACCAGAATCAAGGATTGTGATTGCCGCATGCTGATTTGCAGCGATGGTAGTTATAGAGGTAATAAGACCATTGATCTAAAGGGCATCGTAGACCAAGCCCTAAATTCTTGTCCTGATGTAGACACTGTCTTGGTTGTCAAGCGCATTCATTCTGAGGTTGAAATGCAAAATGGCAGAGACCATTGGTTGCAACCATTATTAGACAAGGCTTCTGAACAATGTGAGGCCGTTGTAATGGAGGCTGAGGATCCCTTGTTTATCTTATACACTTCAGGGTCTACTGGAAAACCCAAAGGCATGGTGCATACAACCGCCGGCTATATGGTGTATACAGCCTATACATTTAAAAACATTTTTCAATACCAAGATCAGGATGTGTATTGGTGCACTGCAGATATCGGTTGGATTACTGGTCACAGTTATATTGTTTACGGGCCTTTGCTCAATGCTGCCACCACCTTGATGTTTGAAGGGGTCCCAAGTTACCCCGATTATGGGCGTTTTTGGGAGATTGTTCAAAAACACAAAGTCAGCCAATTTTATACGGCCCCCACGGCCATCAGAGCCTTGGCCAAACAAGGGGAGGCGTTTGTAACTCCTTATGATTTGTCTTCCTTAAAAATAATCGGAACGGTTGGAGAGCCCATCAATGAAGAAGCTTGGCATTGGTATAATGACAGCATTGGAAAACAAAGCTGCCCCATTGTAGATACATGGTGGCAAACCGAAACTGGGGGGATTTTAATCAGTCCCATTCCCAATGTTTTTGAAGGTAAACCCACCTATGCAACATTGCCATTTGTTGGGATACAACCAGCACTGATGGATAAAAATGCCAATGAAATTACAAGCTTAAAAGCCGAGGGAAGTTTGTGTATTAAATTTCCTTGGCCTTCAATGGCACGCAGTATTTGGGGCAACCACAAGCGATACAAAGAGACTTATTTTTCAGCTTTTAAAGGGTGTTATTTTAGTGGTGATGGTGCACTGAGGGAGGCCAACGGTCATTACCGCATCACAGGTCGGGTGGATGATGTCATTATTGTTTCAGGCCACAATCTTGGAACAGCTCCTATTGAAGATGCTATCAACCAACACCCAATGGTGGCCGAGTCTGCCATCGTTGGATTCTCACATCCAATAAAAGGCAACGCATTGTATGGCTTTATATCTTTAAAACCAAACCTTAAAAAATTAGAACTTGAAAACATTAAAACTGAAATTAACAACCGAATTGGCAAACAAATAGGGCCTATCGCCAAGCTTGATAAAATTCAAATAACGGCTGGATTGCCAAAAACACGCTCTGGTAAGATCATGCGTCGTATTTTAAGAAAAATAGCCAATAACGACAGTTCAAATCTAGGAGATATCAGTACACTGTTAAATCCTGAAGTGGTTGAATCCATTAAAAATAATTCTATTTAAATTTTATATCCATTTAATAATACAAACGCATGAAATACAAAGCACTTCTACTGACCCTAATAAGCCTGTCTTTCTTGGGTTGTAAATCAGAAACCAACAGCGATAAATACAGCCAAACACCATCCTATTTAGACAGTTCAAAAAATCCAGATCAGTTTCTAGGGGGCATCAAAATGGTTCCAATTCAAACCCCAAAAGGAGAATTTAAGGTTTGGACCAAACGTGTAGGTAACAATCCCAGTATGAAAGTCCTATTGCTCCACGGAGGGCCCGGAATGACGCATGAAATTTACGAAAGTTTTGATGGGTATTTTCCCAATGCTGAAATCGAATATTATTACTACGATCAACTTGGATCCTATTACAGCGACCAACCTGAGGATTTATCCCTGTGGCAATTGGATCGTTTTGTGGAAGAAGTTGAGCAGGTGCGCCTGGCTTTGGGGCTGGATGCCTCTAATTTTTATTTATATGGTCAATCTTGGGGTGGAATTTTAGGCATGCAATACGCCTTAAAATACCAAGAACATTTAAAAGGGTTGATCATCTCAAATATGGTACCTTCCATCCCAGAATATAATCTGTATTCAAAGAATGTTTTGGCACCGCAATTAGAGCCCGAGGTTTTAAAAGAAATCATGTATTACGAAGATCTTGAGGATTACACAAATTCGCGTTATATGGATTTGCTAATAAACAATTACTACACTTCGCATATTTTAAGAATGCCAGTTTCCGATTGGCCTGAGCCATTGAATCGCAGTTTTAAACACATCAACCACGATGTTTATGTCACCATGCAGGGACCGAGTGAATTTGGAGTCAAAGGGGATGCAAACCTAAAGAACTGGGATGTTAAAGACCAACTTAACAATATCGTGGTGCCAACATTAAGCATAGGCGCGACTCATGATACCATGGATCCAGAACAAATGAAATTTATTGCCAATGAAGTTCAAAATGGGCGATTCCTATTGTGTCCAAACGGAAGTCATTTATCACAGTTTGACGATCAAGATATTTACTTTGAAGGGCTGATTAAATTTATAAAAGATGTAGATAATGGTGTGTTTTAAAGCATAATCTTGTCCTTGACACATTGGATTATAAAGGAATAATATTGCATGTCAGCTGGTACAATTTTAAAATCTTTGTGCTTCCCAAGTTGGCATTGATTGATTTCCTCAAATGAAAAAAGCCGGACAGCTTCAAGTTCCTCACTTTGAAGTTTTAAAACAGTCACATCAACAGGGAGCTCACATAAATAAACATGTTGGAATTCACAGTCGGTAATACCATTAGGGAATTTATTGATGTTTTTTTGCACCCTTAACAGCTCTAAGGTTTTGCACCTAACGATTATACCAATTTCTTCTTTGATTTCCCGTAAAGCAGCCTCTAGGACTGTTTCACCCGCAGCGACATGGCCTGCTACAGAAACATCCCAAAGATTGGGAAAGGTTTGTTTGTTTGGACCACGCTTTTGCAATAAAATTGCAGGCGTGCGATTGTAAAACCAAATATGAACGGTGGGGTGGAACAGTCCTTTTTGATGAAGATAATCTTTAGGAGCACTGTTACCAGTAGGGCAACCGTTTTCATCCCAAATGTCTAAAATTTCATGCACTGCTAATCAAAATAACTAAAGGTTTCATCAGCTTTGATTTTTAGAAGCGTTTCGTAAATCATACGAATGACATTTTCAACATCATCCCTGTGTACCATTTCAACGGTAGTATGCATATACCTAAGAGGGAGGGAGATCAATGCGGAGGCTACACCACCATTGCTGTAGGCAAAGGCATCGGTGTCAGTTCCCGTGGCTCTTGACAAGGCAGCACGTTGAAAGGGGATTTTTTGGGCCTGGGCTGTTTCTACTATTAAATCTCTAAGCTTTTGTTGAACTGCCGGTGCATAGGCAATAACCGGACCTTCACCCATTTTACAATGTCCCTGCTTCTTTTTATTAATCATTGGAGTGGTGGTATCGTGTGTGACATCAGTGACAATAGCAACATCCGGTTGTATGGTATGGGTAATCATTTGGGCGCCACGCAATCCAATTTCTTCTTGAACGGAGTTTGTTATATACAGACCAAAGGGAAGTTTCTTTTTATTTTGGTGCAGCAGTCGCGCCACTTCGGCAATCATAAAACCTCCCATGCGGTTGTCCAAGGCACGGCAGACAAAATTATCTTTGTTCAGGATGTGAAATGAATCTGGATAAGTGATAACACAGCCCACGTGAACGCCTAGTTTTTCAACGGCTTTTTTGGATTGACATCCAATGTCAATAAAAATGTTGTCAGGTTTGGGTGGCTGTTCCTTAGCAAGACTTCTGGTGTGAATTGCTGGCCATCCAAAAACCCCTTTTACGATGCCTTTTTTGGTGTGAATATTGACAACTTTGCTCGGTGCTATTTGGTGGTCACTGCCGCCGTTTCTAATCACATAGATTAAACCATCTTCAGCAATATAATTGACATACCATGAAATTTCATCAGCATGTCCTTCTATGACAACTTTGAATTTAGCATCGGGATTGACCACAGCTACGGCAGATCCATAAGTATCTGTTATAAAGGAATCTACATAGGGTTTGAGGTAATCCATCCATATTTTTTGCCCACCCCATTCGTAGCCGGTAGGGGCTGCATTGTTGAGGTAGGTTTCTAAAAATTTAAGTGATTTACTGTTTAAAATACGCTTTTTAGACATGGTTTTAATTTTGGATAAAAATAACAAAACTCTTGGATTTTGGAGTCGCTTTGCTACATATTTTTTAACTTTGTTTAATTTTGATTCACACGTTATGCGAGGATGCATGTTTTTGTTTTTAATAGGGTTTTTTTATTCTTTTGGGCAAATCAACTTAAAGGAAACTGATTCTATTCAAAAACCTTATTTGATGATTGTAGGAGATACCATCATTGACAGCTCCATTAATTTATCTGAGGTAGTTTTGCTTCCAAAATTAAGACTTCAATCTTCAGACCACATGCGGCGTTATTTGATTTTAAAACGCAAAACCACAAAAGTTTATCCCTATGCCAAATTAGCAGCAGAGCGATTGGAAAGCTTAAATAAAAGAATTGCAAATTTAAAGAGTAAGCGCAAGCGTAAAAGGTATACGCGTCGGGTTCAAAAGTTTGTTGAAGATGAATTTACAGATGAACTAAAAAAATTCACCATTACCGAAGGACAAATTTTAATTAAATTAATTCACAGACAAACAGGTGAAACCGCTTTTGATTTGATCAAAGAGCTTCAGAGTGGATGGCGTGCATTTTGGTATAACAATACTGCAAAATTATTTAAAATGTCTCTCAAAACCCCATTTGATCCTGAAACTTCAGAAGAAGATTATCTAATTGAAGATATTTTACAGCGTCAATTTCAAAGCGGAACTCTAGAACCACAAGCGGCCTATAAATTTTTTGATCTTTATTTTTTGTCAAAATATTGGAAATCAAAGCCTTAGTTTTTTAACAATGTTCAAAATTGTGAATTTACCGTTTATGACATGAGTTTGGCCGTTTGTTCCATAGACCTTCAATAGGGCTTTAATTGTGCTTAACTTTGAAGCAACGAAACGCGATAATTACAAATTAATAATAATCCTTTTTTGCTCTAAATACCTTCATTTTGAAGCGTGATATCGAATGCCCATATCTTGGTTGCACTTCTTTTTGTAAGTACAAAAAAGAAGACGTAGC
>JAYYCW010000079.1:0-4430 GCA_036161535.1 Bacteroidota bacterium
TAAATTTACCCACTGTTCAGCCTATTAAACTCTAAAGATATAGAGGAAATTTATAACTTTGTTTAAACTTATTTCTATGACCATTACTCAATTGCATTATGTCCTCGCAGTTGCTCAATACAAAAACTTCACAAAAGCAGCGCAATTTTGTAATGTCACACAACCTACTCTAAGCATGCAGGTTCAAAAACTGGAAGACGTGTACGATATTCAAATTTTTGACCGCAATAAAAAGCCCATAGAATTAACAGCAGTTGGGCGGAAAATTGTAGCCCAAGCCAAAAAAATTATCGCAGAAGCTGATCGCATCAACGACATTGTAGATATTGAAAAAGGGTTTATTGGAGGAGAATTCAAATTGGGAATGCTCCCCACCATCATGCCCACATTACTGCCGATGTTTCTAAAGAGCTTTATTCGGCGCTATCCAAAAGTGAAATTAAAAATTGAAGAGCTCAACACCAATGAGCTAACGAATCGTCTCAAAGATGGACATCTTGATGCCGCAATTGCCGCAACGCCACTGGGTATTCAACATCTCAAAGAACGTGTTCTTTTTTTTGAACCTTTTGTTGGCTACATTACTCCCAACCACCGATTGAATGATAAAACAACGATTGAAGTTTCAGATCTAGACATCAATGACATATTGATATTAGAAGACGGGCATTGTTTTAGAGAAGGTGTTTTAAATTTGTGCAAAACCACAAAAGAACAGCAAAAAGAAGACTTTCAATTGGAAAGTGGCAGCATTGAAATGTTGGTTAAATTGGCCAATGAAGGTATGGGGATGACCCTACTCCCTTATTTGAACACCTTGGATTTAAAGCTTGTTGAACAAAAGAACTTGCGCTTTTTTAAAACGCCTTCTCCAGCCAGAGAAGTAAGTCTGATTTATAGCAAGACTGAATTGAAAATACATATTATCGATGCTATTCATGAAACAATTTCTGGAATTATTAGAGGGGCTATAAAATTTCAAGACGTTAAAATAATCAGTCCACTCCCAAGACATAGCCTCTAGACCAAAAATACAGAACAATGGCTTGGTTCTGGATTATTTAAAATTAAACGGTGAATGAAAAGTTTGAGTACTTATTTTCATAATCCATCAATCTTTGCATTGCCTTTTTTGACTTCAGTAGAAAATAAATAATGGTTAAAACTGACCTTTTTAAGAATTGACTTTGTGTAGTCAAGAATAGCTCTCGCCGTTGTTAATATGATTTAAAATTTAGAAAGTAATTCTAGACATATAAAAGGTGAGTTATAATTATTTAAAAACTTAAATGAAACAAATGTTTTTAACCAAAAATATTAACATTCAAAATTTAGTCTTTAAAGTCCATTCAAAAGAAAATTTGGAAACTAAGTCACCAGCCTCGTCATGGCCTTGTGCTTCTAAAATCAAAGTCTGACCCTGACCCGTATCTATTGCCTTTTTTAGAGCAGAATCAATGAATATTCCTTGCTTGCATTCAAATGTAATTCGACCTTTGGCCTTTTTGGTAAATTAGGCTTCATTTCGAAGCACCAACATGGATATTTTTTGATTTAGTTGTTTAACTTTTAGTATAATGAGTGCTCCTGTTGACAGTTCTGCTGCCATGCCTTGTACCGCCCAAAACATAGAACTAAAAGGATTTTTATTGATCCATTTGTGACGTACAGAAACACAACATCTTTCAGTGTTAATCAATTTAACCCTGACCCCACATAAAAAAGCTAATGGAAGATTAACTGAGAGGAATAGATTGAGTTTTTTAGGGGATAATAACATAATAAGATTTAATAAACTGATATAATCAAAATTTAATGAATTGGATTTTGTAAATTATAATGATTCGTAAACAATTTCTAAATTTGATGGCTTGATTTTTATTTCGTTTTAATAAAAATCACAAACGTGGCTTATATCAAACTTTAAGAAGGCAGCTTTATCATTGTTCAACTGAAAAAAAATAGATAGTCAGGGTGTTGTTCCCGTTATTAAAGGCGAAAGAGAGTTAGCAAGATCGGCGGGCATTGGTATTTTTGGATCCGGGAATCAACAATTATTTATTCACTAAAGTGAAGAAAGGCAAGGACTAAAAATAGTTGAAACCCTACTGCTGGCTTTTGCTCATAAGATTCTTCTTGTGTTGTTTTAAAATCATTTTGTATTTTAGAACCCTAAAAAAAAAACATGCAAAAAATCCTTCTTGTTTGTGTTGGCCTATATTTTCATTTAAGTTTTACTCAATCCCTTAAAGTACCCACAGACACTGTTGTTATCACCAAGCATAAAACTGTCATAAAAGGGGTTGCAATGAACTACACTGCAGAGACAGGAATGCAGCCCGTTTGGGATGATGATGGAATTGTAATCGCAAGTTTGTTTTATACCTATTACAGCCGCGATAATGTCAAAAACAGAAACCAACGACCAATAATAATTTCTTTTAATGGGGGGCCCGGCTCCGCCTCTGTTTGGATGCATATGGCCTACACTGGACCAAAAATTTTAAAGGTTGATGATGAAGGTTATCCCGTTCAACCCTATGGATATAAGAGAAATCCGTATTCTATTTTGGATGTTGCTGATATTGTTTTTGTTAATCCAGTCAATACTGCCTATTCGCGTAGGATTGCAAACAAAAAAGGTGAACTTCCCGATCGCGAACAATTTTTTGGTATCAATGAAGACATTGCGTATCTTTCCAGTTGGATCAATACATTTATTTCCAGAAAAAATCGTTGGGAATCTCCAAAATACCTCATTGGTGAGAGTTATGGAGGAACACGTGTCATGGGGCTTTCACTGGCACTGCAAAAAAACCAATGGATGTACCTCAATGGGGTGATTTTAGTATCACCAGCAGATTATAAAACGCTTCGTAGTGATGGACCGGTTGCTTCAGCTCTGAATCTTCCCTACTACACAGCCACTGCATGGTATCACAAAATGCTTCCAGAGGATTTGCAATCTAAAGACCTTTTAGAGATTCTTCCTGAAGTAGAGGATTTTGCAATCAATTCTCTTATTCCTGTATTGGCAAAAGGGGGCTTTGTAAGCGATGCTGAAAAAGAAGCCGTAAGCGCTAAAGTAGCATATTACTCTGGCTTGAGTCAAAAAACAGTACTGCAGCACAATTTAAACATTCCCAACTCCTTTTTCTGGAAAGAATTATTGCGTGAAACAAGGGGACTTACCGTTGGGCGTTTAGACTCTCGCTATTTGGGAATTGATAAAAATGAAGCGGGTTCACGCCCAGACTATAACGCAGAATTGTCGTCTTGGGAGCACTCATTTACACCCGCAATTAACCACTATATCAAAAACGAATTAAATTTTAAGACAGATTTAAAATACCATGTGTTCGGACCTGTACACCCTTGGAACAAAGAAAATGATAACACACGAGAAAATTTAAGATCCGCCATGGCTCAAAATCCCTATTTAAAGGTCCTCAATCAATCTGGTTATTACGACGGTGCTACCACATACTTTAGCGCCAAATACAACTTGTCTCAAATTGATCCAAGTGGTAAAATGAAAGATCGTTTTACCTTTAAAGGCTACAGAAGCGGCCATATGATGTACTTGAGAAATGAAGACCTTATTCAATCCAACGAAGATTTGAGAGCCTTTATAAAAAATGCCTCCCCCAATGGCAAGGCCGCCAAATACTGATGCTAAATCAAAAAGTCAGCATCCTTGTTCCCTTTCGGAATACGTCAAATTATTTGAAGGCCTGTCTTGATTCTATCCTAGAGCAAAGCTATACACACTGGGAGCTTGTTATTGTGGACGACCACTCATCCGATCAAAGCTATAAGATTGTTGAAAACTACGCAAAAAAAGATCCTCGAATTAAACTTCTAAAAAATAAGGGAATTGGAATTATTAGTGCCCTGCAAACAGCCTATAAAAGTTCTGTTGGAAAATTCATCACGCGAATGGACAGTGATGATATCATGCAAAAAAATAAAATCGAGTTTATGGTCAATGATTTAAGCCAAAATGGTCAGGGTTTTATCGCACTTGGATTGGTCAAATATTTTTGTGATACAGGTGTCAAAGAGGGCTATAAACGCTATGAAAAATGGCTAAATGATTTGATCTCAAAAGGGACAAGCTTTAACGAAATTTATAAAGAATGTGTGATTCCCTCCCCTTGCTGGATGGTGTACAGAAGTGATTTTGAAAAAGCAAATGGCTTTGATTCCAATGTTTACCCTGAGGATTATGATCTAGCATTTCGTTTTTATGAAATTGGTCTTCGTTGCATTCCTACCAAAAACATCTTGCATATGTGGCGAGATTATCCTAATAGAACCTCCAGAATTAGTCCAAATTATGCCGAAAACAGCTTCTTGGAGCTCAAAATTCATTACTTTCTTCGACTTTCTTATGATTCTTTAAAAACATTGGTTCTTTGGGGTGCAGG
>JAYYCW010000080.1:0-13258 GCA_036161535.1 Bacteroidota bacterium
ATTGCACTCACCGCTACGGCCACAAAAGCAGTGGTGAAAGACATCTTTGAACAATTATATTTTGTTCAACCCAAAATATTTCAAAGTTCATTTTACAGAAAAAACTTATCTTACAATTGCATTCATACAGAAGATACAGAACACAAAACAATAAAACTTTTAAATGAAACTAAAGGCAGCGCCATAATATATGTTAGGAGTCGAATTGCAACTGAACAAATAGCCAAAGTAATTGATAATAATGGGATTAGCAGTGGATATTACCATGGCGGACTTGAATCTAAAATCAAAGAAACCATTTATTCAAATTGGAAGTCTCATAAGTTTAGAGTCATGGTCGCTACAAATGCCTTTGGCATGGGGATTGATAAAAGCGATGTTGGATTGGTTATTCACTTGTCAATTCCGGGAAGCCTAGAAGCCTATTTCCAAGAATCGGGACGTGCAGGTCGTAATGGAAAAAAAGCCAAAGCAGTTCTAATGATGGGACCAAACAGTGTAAAGGATACGCGAAAATGGTTTAAAAATCAAATCCCGGAAATTGTATTTTTAAAACTAATTTATAAAAAATTGTGTGCTTATTTTCAAATCGCATATGGAGAATTTGGTAGGACACAAATGGGGCTAAAGTTTGATGAATTTTGTCAACTTTACAAAGTTTCAAAATCAAAAACATTTACAGCACTGAAACTGCTAGAACGATATGGTATTTTGGTTTTTGAAACTTTTTATAAAAATAAAATATCACTTCAATTTTTAGTATCAAATAGACTATTACAGCAGCATATTAAAAATCAAACGATTAAAAATTTAATTGCAAATACCATTCTTAGAACTTGTGAGGGGGTGTTTGAGCGATCAACTGTTATTGATGTTAAAAAAATTACAAATAAAACAGGTTTAAAAAACAATCAAATCATTCAAGTACTTGAGCAGTTTAAATCGGAAGGAATCGTAGCTTTTGAAAATCTACAGACAGATGCTCAAATAACATTTTTAGTCCCTCGAGAAGACGACAAAACGATTCACGCGATTTCAAAATCAATCAATCACCAAAATAAAATTAAACTTGATAAGCTCAAGGCTGTGTTAGCTTTTGCACAAAACAACACAAGCTGTAAGAGCGTACAGCTGCTCAGCTATTTCGGCGAAAAAGATCCAATAAACTGCAAGGTTTGTAATGTATGTAATGCAGCAGATGCAAGGCAAAAACACTGTACTCAGGAAGATATAGAGCGCGTTTATAAAACCCTAGAAAAAAGAACTTTGACTTCCAGGGAATTGGCAGATATTTGTAATTTAGAGCCAGATAAAGTCTTTTTTATTTTAAGACATTTACTTGAAAATAAAATGATTAATCTCACAGCGGCCAATCAATATCAAATTTTATAATGGACAAAGCAAAACTTCGGATCGTATTTATGGGAACACCAGCCTTTGCGGCGAATATCCTTAAAGGACTTATTGAATATGATTATAATGTTGTGGGGGTAATTACTGCACCAGACCGACCGGCTGGACGGGGTCAAAGAATAAAGTCGTCCGCTGTGAAATGTATTGCCGTCCAACACAAGCTAAAAGTTTTACAACCAATAAACTTAAAGGCGGATGATTTTATTGGACAATTAAAAGACTTAAAAGCCAATTTACAGATTGTTGTCGCTTTTAGGATGCTGCCAAGAGTCGTTTGGGAAATGCCCGCCATGGGAACTTTTAATTTGCATGCCTCCTTATTGCCACAATACAGAGGGGCAGCTCCAATCAATTGGGCTTTGATAAATGGAGAAACTGAAACCGGAGTCACCACCTTTTTTTTAGATGATAAAATTGATACTGGCGGTATCATTTTACAATCTAAAGTATCAATTTCAAGAGACGATACAGCCGGTAGCCTGCACGGCAAGCTAATGCAACTAGGTCAAAAATTAGTTATAGAAACTATCGAATGTATTTTAAATGAAACAATCTCTATAAAAGTTCAAATTGAAAATGAGAACCTCAAATCAGCCCCAAAACTTTTTAAAAGTAATTGTAAAATTGACTGGTCCAAAACCGCTGAAGAGATTAGGAATCACATTCGGGGCTTAAATCCTTATCCAGGCGCATGGGCACTACTTCAAAACGGAACTGATGTGTACAACATTAAAATCTATAGTATTTTATTTAATGAAATATCCCATTCTGAGCAGATTGGAAGAGTAATCGCAGATAAATCCTCTATCAAAGTTTATATTAAAAATGGATATATCCACTTGGTTTCGTTTAGGTTTCCAGCAAAAAAACAGATGGATGTAAAAGATTTTTTAAATGGTTTTTCATTTGATTCCGAAGCTAAAATGCTCTAAAAAAACATCTGCTACTTCAACTAAAATTAATTTAGTATTTTTGAGTTCTTAACGCAAAAACAATTTGAATTTTGACTCTAAAAAAAGGTAAAATATTAATTGCAAAACCCTCAATAATTGGAAACGTATCTTTCAACAGAGCAATTATTCTTATTGTTGACCACTCTAACGAAGGTTCAATTGGTTTTATTCTGAATAAGCCCATGGATTTTGAACTTGGAGATCTGATCCCTCAAATTAAATCAAATTTTACAATATATAATGGGGGCCCAGTTCAGCAAGACAATCTATATTTTATTCATAAACTTCCAAAACTAATTCCATATAGTATAGAAATCTCAGAGGGCTTATATTGGAGTGGTAATTTTGAAAAGGTTTCAAAACTAATAATAGCCGGTAAAATTAACAAAGCTGAGATTCGTTTCTTTTTGGGTTACTCTGGATGGGATGTTAATCAACTCAACTCTGAGCTTGATTCCAATACCTGGATTTTATCAGAAAATATCTACCAAGATAACATCATTCAAGAAGTAGATCCATCTTTTTGGAAGAAAAAAATGTTGGACATGGGCGGAGAATACAGCCTGTGGTCAAATGCACCTGAAAACCCCTCTTACAACTAAACTATCCTTAACCTTAAATTTAAACTCTTTAGAAGCATTTTAGAAATTTCATTTGCATAAAATTTTTTGCGGAATTTAGTGACTGATACAATACCTTGGATGGCATTGGTTATAAAAATCTCATCTACTTTTTGAAGTTCAAAAGGGAAAATTGAACTCACATCTAATTCAAAATTATTTGACTTTTTAATTATATCGATCAATTGACCGCGTATGATACCTTTTAATGCACCATCAGAAACTGGGGGTGTTTTAATCACATTATCTTTGACTAGAAACACATTCCCATTCAGAGCCTCAATAATGTTTTTGTTGGTATTTAACAGCAAACAATTTTGATAATTATTTTCTTTTGCAAATATACCTGCCAATACATTCACAACTTTATTATTCGTTTTGAGTGTTGAAAGCAAATTTGGTGCAATTAAATAGTCTTTAAACAGCTCTATTTCAAAATCATTGGTTTTATAAATGTACAAGTCAGAATCCAAAGCTTCAGCTGTAATGTTAAACTCAACATTATTAGAATTGGGGGTATAACGTCCTCCAGAAGTTCTATAAACAGTTATTTTAACTCTATATGAGACGGCTTGCTCTGGCATAGAGGCGAGTAAATCCATGATTTGATTTTCTAAAAACTCTGGAGTAAAATTCATTGGAATCCGCATTCTCAAAATTCGCATGGAAGCCATTAAACGAAAGTAATGCGACTCCCAAAAAAGAGGCTTATTGTTGACTTTAATGGTTTCAAAAACAGCGTCTCCGTAAGCCAAGCCCCTGTTTTGAACTGACAAGTGTGCCTCGGAATCTTTAAAAATTTTTCCGTTGATATTGATCATCAAACTTTAAAAATTAATTTGGAAATGAGGGTTAGCGGGACCCTAAAACTTGCTTTAAACTTGCGATTTGATTCTCCCAAAGCATTTTTGATTCTTCTAACTCATCGTCATCTGAAAAATCGGTAACAATGATAGAAACATCTTTTGTAATAGAATCCACTTGAATTCTCAATTCAAAAAAGCTGCCATCACCTTCACTCTCCAACCACTTAAATTTAATGCGCTCAGAACTCTTTTTTGTAATTAACTTCGCTTGTTCCTCAGAATCATCCCAAATAAAAGTAAATAGCTCTCCTCTAGAATTGACATTATCTGCAAACCATTCGGAGAGTCCTGAGGGAGTGGAAATATAATTGTATAACAATTGAGGTGAGGCTTGTATTGGAAACTCTAACTCGTATTTAACTTTAGTGTTCATATGGGTGATAATTAGAATTTCAATATATACAATAATTTATTAGTTTTAAAAGAAAAAAAATATTTTTTACAAAGGATTTATTTTGAAAGCCCACGAATTTGTTTCTATATTTGCTGCCATCATTTATGGCGTGGTAGCTCAGTTGGTTAGAGCGTCGGATTCATAACCCGGAGGTCGGGAGTTCAAATCTCCCCCACGCTACTTTAAACCCTTGTGAATCAAGGGTTTTTTTGATTTCTTAATCGGGCGATGAGAGCATTTAAATTTAGAGAGAGCTGACTGCCGTCTTTCATACTCTTAAGTGTAAATGTATTGGTCAGCATTTCCTTATCACCAACCAAAACAACATAAGGGATGCCGCGTTTATTGGCATATGAAATTTGCTTTTTCAACTTGCAGTCATCTGGAAAGAGTTCAGCAACAACACCAACAGCTCTCAAACTTTGAATGGCTTTGTAACTGTACAAACCTTCTTTACTCCCAAAGTTGGTAAATAAAACTTGTATTGATTGAAAATTACATTCAGGGAAAAGGGCCAACTCATCTAATACAATCGCTATGCGGTCTAAACCAAAACTGATCCCTACACCACTCATGCCTTGAAGACCAAAAATTCCGGTTAAATTGTCGTAACGCCCTCCACCCCCTAAGGATCCAATATCCATTTTGTCAGGCGCAGAAACCTCAAAAATTGCACCTGTATAATAATTTAAACCACGAGCTAAAGTGACATCTAGCTTTAAAACCACTGTTTTGAGACCTAAATTTTGAATTATTTTTGAAATAAATTGCAGTTCTGAGAGGCCAGTCAGACCAATTTCAGAATTTTTCAATAAAACCTTTAGAGCCTCTAATTGAGAATCAAAACTTCCTTGCATCTTGAACAAAGGTTCTAAAGATTTGATACCCTGGGGATTGATTCCTTTTTGAAGCATTTCTTCCTTGACTTTTTCTAGACCAATTTTGTCCAGCTTGTCTAATGATACAGCAAAATCCAATAGCTTGTCTTGGGCGCCTATTAAATTCGCTATGGCGGCTAATATTTTTCTATTATTTATTTTAATACAAACACCCTCCAACTTAAGATCGGCGAAAATAGCGTCGTATAATTGAATAAATTCTACCTCTTGCCAAAGAGAATTGGAACCCACAGCATCCGCGTCGCACTGATAAAACTCTTGAAAACGCCCTTTTTGAGGACGGTCAGCTCGCCAAACGGGTTGAATCTGATAACGTTTGAAAGGAAAAGCTATATCATTTTGGTATTGGACTACGTAACGCGCAAAAGGGACTGTTAAATCATAGCGCAGTGCTTTTTCTGATAATGAATTACAGAAGCGAGACAGTTCATTATTTTTAAACGCTTGAAGATCTGCTTTTTTAATTTTCTCTCCTGAGTTTAAAATTTTAAAAATTAAGCGATCCCCTTCCTCTCCATACTTGCCTAAGAGTGTTTGAGACAATTCAAAACTTGGGGTTTCAATCGGTTCAAAACCGTAACGCATAAAGTTTGACTTTATGATACTAACAATGTAGTCGCGTTTGGCAAGTTGCTGCGAATTAAAATCTCGTGTTCCCTTGGATATACGTGGTTTTGAAGCCATTAAACGTGTTTATTAACAAATATCTAATTTTTTAAGACGCTATCCAATGAGTTGCTCAAAATACTTGAACAATTCACCTTTGGTAATGCACGCGCCTTTTTCTATTAGTTCAAAAATTTGAAGTTTTTTATCGCCATTTATTTGTTTTTCAGCGTCAAAAATTTCTACTTCGTTGGACATCAAATTATCTCGTAGCCATGAAAAGCCGCCTTCAGTCGTTAAATCCACTGTTTCTTTACTGACTTTGAGGCCAATCAAAGCGATAGACTTTTCTTTGACACAAAATAAATACATATGTTTTGAAGCAATATTTTCCAGGAAAATAACATTCTCCAAGACCCCTTCCCATACAAGATCGCTAAATACGTCTAGTTCTGCTTCAGCCACCTCTGGCTTATTCTCCTTAAGACGTTTCCATTCTGATACCGTAATTGATTGTGTTGCCAAAAAATTGATAAATTCTTTGTGCAATTCTTCAAATTGTTCTTTGGAAAGACGTCTATATTTCATGCTTTTAAGCCAAAAAAGGCCTGTAGTTGAAAACAGGCCTTTAAATTTTTAAATCGAATCAGCGCTAGGCTTTTTCGGCAATTATTTCAAAAGGCAGTTCAACACTAACATCTCGATGCAGCCGGATTTGTGCATTGTATTTGCCCAATCGCTTGACGTTTCCACCACTGACAGTTATGAACTTTTTATCAATGGACTGCCCTGCTTTTTCAATTGCGGCAGAGACATCAATATTGTTGACTGATCCAAAAAGTTTGTCACCATTACCAACTTTTGCAGGTATTTTAATTTCCATATCCTTGATTGTTTCTGCAAGTTTTTGAGCGTCCTCAATCACTTTCTTTTCTCTAAAAGCGCGTTGTTTTAAATTTTCAGCCAGTACCTTCTTCGCTGAGGTTGTGGCAAGAACTGCTTGTCCACCAGGGATTAAAAAATTTCTACCATAACCGTTTTTAACTGTTACTATATCATCTTTAAAACCCAATCCTTCTATGTCTTGTTTTAATATAAGTTCCATTGCTATAATCGGTTTATTTTAATAAATCAGCTACGTAAGGCATTAAAGCCAAATGACGTGCTCTTTTGACAGCAACTGAAACTTTTCGCTGGTACTTGAGGGAAGTTCCGGTAAGACGTCTAGGCAAAAGTTTTCCTTGCTCATTTACAAATTTTATCAAAAAATCTGGATCTTTATAATCAATATATTTGATCCCCGATTTTTTAAAGCGGCAGTATTTTTTTGATTTATTTGTTTCGATGTTTAAAGGAGTTAAATATCTGATTTCTCCTCCTTTTTTTCCTTTAGCTTGTTGTTCTAATGACATAATTACGCTTTTGCTTTAAATTTTTCTCTTCTTCTTTCTGCCCATGAAATGGCGTGTTTGTCTAATTTGACAGTGAGGTAACGCATAAAGCGTTCGTCCCGTCTAAATTCAACCTCCAGATGTCCAATGGCTTCGCCTGGAGCTGTAAATTCAAAAAGATGGTAAAAACCACTTTTTTTATTTTGAATAGGATAAGCTAATTTTTTTAGCCCCCAATCTTCTTTTGATACCATCTTAGCACCTTTAGAAACGAGAAAATCTTCATATTTCTTTACTGTTTCCTTTATCTGATCGTCAGATAAAACGGGATTTAAGATGAAAACAGTTTCGTAATGATTCATATAATATTTTTTTTTGATGGATGCAAATCTAAGTAATTAATGCGGTATGAACAACACAATTTTCATCTTTTTAAAAGTCCTATGAAGTGCATTTTAACGACTTTTATTGGTTTTAATCGATTTTATTAACTAATATTGTGGTTTGTTTGTGTGTAATTGCACAAATTAACCTTTATAACATGACTCTAAATTCTATCGTAATTGATCCCAATGCCTTACAGCGAATGGATACTGTTAAAAAATCTAACGACCATAGTTCTGTCAATTTATTGGCTGAATTCAGTTCCTGTATTGAAGCGAATGAATTTTTATTAAACACAGATGTTGACCTTATTTTTCTCGAAATTGAGATGCCAAAAATGAGTGGTTTTGAGTTTTTAGATATACTAAATGCATCCAATTTAAAAGTACCCAATATCATAATTACCTCCAAAAAAACAGAGCAAGCTTTCCAATCCTATCGCTACGGTGTCGTAGATTTTTTATCAAAACCTTTAAACCAAGAGCTTTTTGACAAAGCCATTGATAAAGCTGTCTCTAAATCAACCGCCACTGCACCCACAAAACCCAAAAAAGAAAACCAACATATTTTTGTTAAGAGCAATCTTAAAAAAAGAAAAGTTTTTATAAGAGATATCAAGTGGATTGAAGCGTTGGGTGATTATGTCAAGTTAATTACCATCAATGGCAGTTATGTAATTCTGTCTACAATGAAAGCCTTTGAAAATGATTTACCCACTGGAAAATTTCTTAGAATTCACAAATCTTACATTATAAATCTCAAAAAAATTGAACGCTATAACAGCCGATTTGTAGAAATAGATAATTTCCAGATTCCTCTGAGCCGCAATAAAAAACAGCACTTGACCAATGCCTTAGAGAGCAGCAGTTAATTTTTTAGTAACTATCTACATTTACAACCAAACGAACTGATCGGAATGCCTTTGTATTGGAAAAACTATTTTTAATTTTTAAAACCACTGCTTTTGTTTTCACAAGGGAATGTTTTTTGGGGATTTTTAGAAGAATATTTTTATAATACAAATTCCTGATGCGAGGTACTTGAGGCGATTCAGGGCCCAAGACACTATCTCCAAACACTTTATATAGTGCCAATTTAAGCCAATCAGCAGCTGCATTAGTTTTGTTAAAATCGCGGTGTTTTAAAGTTATTTTAATCAGCCTAAAATAGGGAGGGTAATTATAAATTCGGCGCTGGTAAATTTGCTCTTCAAACATTTTCACATAATTATTTGTTGAGACCTGTTGTAGAATATTGTGATTGGGCTGAAACGATTGGATCAGCACATGCCCTCTTATGTCTGTTCGACCTGCACGACCAGAGACCTGTTGTAACAATTGATAACTTCTTTCATGGGATCTAAAATCAGGGAAGTTGATCAATTGATCTGCATTTAAGACACCGACGAGCTTGACATGCCTAAAATCCAAGCCTTTTGTTAGCATTTGAGTGCCCACTAAAATATCGACTGCTCTTTTTTCAAAGCGTTCTATAATTTGATCGTAACCATATTTTCCACGCGTCGTATCAAAATCCATCCTAGCTATAGATGCATTGGGAAAAAGTGCTTGCGCTTCTTCTTGAATTTGTTCAGTTCCAAAACCCTTTGGATCTAAATCATAACTGCCGCAGGCAAAACAACTTGAAGACACGGCGATGGTATAACTGCAATAATGGCAACGCAACTGTTTACTTCGCTGATGGTAGGTCAAACTCACATCACAATTTGAACACTCGGGAACATGGCCGCAGCTTTTACAACTTAAAACTGGGGCATATCCGCGTCTGTTTTGAAATAAAATGACTTGATGTCCAGATTTTAAGCTAGCTTGGATTTCAGAAATAAGACGGTCACTAAAATGACCCTTCATGCGCTTACGCTTGTACTTATCCTTGAGGTCAATGAGTTCTATTTTAGGTAATATTACATTATTAAAACGTTGGTTTAAGGCTACATAGCCATATTTGTTATCATTTTTAGCATTAAAATAGCTTTCAATGCTTGGGGTGGCTGATCCCAAAATTACTTTGGCTTTTAAAATATTGGCTAACACAATGGCTGCGTCACGTGCATGGTAACGCGGGGCTGGATCAAATTGTTTGTAAGAAGGCTCGTGTTCTTCGTCAACGATAATGAGCCCTAAGTCAGAAAACGGTAATAACAAAGAAGATCGGGCACCAATAACAACTTTTGCATCCTCGGAATTATTTAATACTTTATACCAAATTTCGACCCGCTCATTGGGGCTAAAACGGGAATGGTATACCACAATCTTAGATCCAAAAAATTGTTTTAAACGAAAGACAAGTTGGGAAGTCAAAGCAATCTCAGGCACTAAAAACAAAGCTTGTTTGCCTTGCTTTAAAATGCTTTCAATTTGTTTGATGTAAATTTCTGTTTTTCCAGATGAAGTAACACCGTGAAAAAGGCAAACAGCTTTGTCCTGAAGGGAATGATTGATGGCAGCAAAGGCCTCTGATTGTGCTTTACTCAAATCAAAAGCTTTTGGAGTCTTTGTATTTTCAAATTTCAATCGGTCTACTTCAATAAAATAATCCCTGAAGACACCTCGATCGATCAGGGATTTGATTTGAGTTGAACTCGCATTGGTCAATCTTTTTAAATCTGCAACAGTGACTTTTTTGCCATTAGTTGCAATGGAAAAATAAGTTATAACTATACTTTTTAGTTTGTTGGACCTTTTTAATTGATCTTCGAGTTTTGACATGGCTTCACTGCAATTATAAGTATCCGAAATACAAATACAGCGAACCAATTTGGGCTTGAATTTTTCAATTAAATTTTGTGTAGTCGTTAAAACTTTAGCATCCAAAAGAGGGGTTAAAATGGGTAAAATATTCTTCTTATTAACAATGGCTTGAATCTCTTGTACTTTTAATCTTGATTGCTGTTGTAGTGCTTCAAAAACTAAAAATTGTTCATCTGTTAAATTGATATTTTTCAAGCCTTCCTCCGATGCAACTCCAACGACTGTTTCGCTTTCTAAAAGAAATGCACTCGGGAGCGCTGCACGCAAAACATCCCCTAAAGAAGCCATATAATATTCTGATATCCACTGCCATAATTGGATTTGATATTCGTTGACAATCGGACTTTTATCCAATATACTGTGAATAGATTTTATTTCATAACCAGTCGGTGCTCCTGAGTGCAATTTTAATGCAATGCTGGTGTATATTTTGTTTTTTCCAAAAGGAACACTTACTCGAACTCCTGGTTTTATAAAATCAGCCTCGGCCTTGGTAATAGCATAGGTGAAAATACGCTCTAGAGGTAGCGGTAAAATCACATCTAAAAAATACTGATGTGCTACTGACATGATTTCTTAAGGCGTTGCAATGAGGCGTTTAATTCAAAACCAAGCAATAAGATAATGGCATTCAACCATAAATAAAATAAAAGTATTAATAGCGCACCAATAGATCCATAGAGTTGATTGTAAGTTGAAAAATTCTCAATATATATACCAAAAAGAGAAGAATTTAAAAGGATTAGCATGGTTGTTAGCAATGCACCCACTGAAAAAAAGCGGGAGAGCTTCCCATCTTTGGTGCCAAAGAAATAGATAACTGCAATAACTAAATAAATCATCATCACAAAAAATAAAAACTTGAGGGCCCGTAACCATTCCAGTTCACTTGTTGCGTCCCCAAGATTTAAACTTTTATATACAGGATGTAAAACGTAAATTTCTAAAAATCCAAATCCAATAATAGTTGAAATCAATATCAGAACCAAAATAATCGAAACTCCAAAAGCGTAAAAATACTGATTGATGAAATTTCGATTCAACTTTTGATGGTAAGAATTTTCGAAACCAGAAAAAACAGCATTTACGCCATTAGACATCAACAACATAGACACAATAAAAACCGAAGACAACAAGCCGCCTGAACGTTTTTTATTTATATTTTCAAAGATATTTTGGTTAAAAAAATCAGAAGTATTGGGAGGCAATGTTGCCTCAAGAAGACTCAAGAAATCCGATTGAAAACTTTCGATTGGTATATAAGGCATCAATATGATAATAAATAATAAAAAAGGGAAAATGGCCATAAAAAAGCTAAAAGCCACTGCGCTTGCGCGGATGCTAAGGGCACCATTAATAATTCCTAAAACATACATTTCTGACAAGTCATACAAAGATAGCCCCTTAAGACCGGGGAGTTGAATGGATTTTAAAAAACGAACCGCCCATTTGATAACGGGAATTTTATTTAATTGATTTTCAATCTCTTGGCTCATTAAAAAGCTTTTAAACTCAAATCTAAATTGTGTACAGAATGGGTCAAAGCCCCAGATGATATATAATCAACTCCACACTCCGCATAATGTCGGAGAGTTTCCTCATTGATCCCGCCAGAGGACTCTATTTCACAATGGTTGCCAATAAGTTTTACAGCCATTTTTGTTTCGAGAATACCAAAATTATCAATCAATATCCGGTGGGCACCACCGTGGTTTAGAATTTCTTGTATCTCGTCTAAATCTCGGGCTTCAACAACAATTTTTAAATCAAGTTTGTTTAATTTGAGGTAGGCCAAAGTTTGTTCCAAAGCATTGGGGATACTTCCAGCAAAATCGATGTGATTATCTTTGAGCATAATCATATCGTCTAAGGCAAATCGATGGTTGGTTCCCCCACCAATGGATACCGCCCATTTTTCCAATGCTCTTATGCCAGGAGTAGTTTTGCGAGTGTCTAAAATTTTGGTCTTGGTTCCTTCCAAAATTCTAACAAATTTTTCTGTTTTGGTTGCAATAGCACTCATTCGTTGCATGGCATTGAGTACCACTCGTTCAGCTTTTAAAATAGACTGTTTAGAACCCATGACTTCAAAAGCAATGTTTCCGTATTTAACATGGGCCCCGTCCTTTATTTTTACAACAAAATGAAGTTTTGGATCAACATATGAAAACACTTTCTCAGCAAACTTTACACCCGCAAGAACCCCTTTGTCCTTGACCAGGAGGCGAGCTTTACCAAAAGCCTTAGTAGGAATGCAAGCCATCGCACTGTGATCGCCACTTCCAACGTCTTCTCTGATGGCATTGGCGATAATATTTTCAATTTCAATATTAAATACTGCTTGATTTTTCATTAAGTAAATTGAATTACTAAAATAGTCATTTGAAAGTTTAAAATAAAAAATAAAATCTAATTTATGTTTAACTTTGTTGCATGAAAGTCAAACTCATCGTAATAGGAAAAACCCATTCCCAAGCCCTCACAGATTTGATTCAAAAATACAGTAATAGACTTCAACACTACCTAACTTTTTCTATTGAAATTATCCCGGACTTAAAGCGAACAAAAAAACTAAGCGAAGTTGTACAGAGACAAAAAGAGGGTCATTCGATCTTAGAAAAAATATCTGAATTTGACCGCTTGTTTCTTCTCGATGAAGCTGGTAAAACATTTGATTCAATTGGATTTGCCGGTTTTTTACAAAAACAAATGAATTCTGGTTTAAAACAATTGGTTTTCGCCATTGGTGGACCCTATGGTTTTTCTGATGAAGTTTACAAAAAAGCCAGTGGAAAAATTTCGCTTTCAAAAATGACGTTTTCTCATCAAATGGTGCGTTTATTGGCAATAGAGCAGTTATACAGAGGGATGACAATTTTAAAAAATCATCCTTACCACCACCAATAAAATATACATATGATTGAAATTATTTTTGCCACTAGCAACTTAAATAAACTTATT
>JAYYCW010000081.1:0-10125 GCA_036161535.1 Bacteroidota bacterium
TATCTTCCTTAGTAGTTGCTTTTACACAGCCTTATTTTTCAAATTTTAACTCTAAAAACGAAGATCCAGAAATTGTAATTTATTTGGATAATTCATTCAGTATGCAAGCGCAAGGGACCAAAGGGCCCCTTTTAAACCAAGCAGTTCAAAGTCTACTATCAGAGAGGATTCCCTTGGAAAATATAACTGTATTTACAAACACAAAAACCTATCCTAATCGCAGCATAAAAGATTTAAAAAGTGAATTACTCGACATTGAATATACAGATGAACAATTATCCATAACCGCTCTGTTTGCAAAAGCATCTTCATTGTTTACAAAAAATAAAACAGATCAAAAATATTTATTACTGATTTCCGATTTTCAAAAAAAGAACACTTTTGAACTAAACACAAATTTTAAGTTTCAGACTTTTTTAATTTACTTAAGGCCTATTGTAGCCAACAATAGTTTCATTGAAACTTTAAGTGTAAAGTCCAAAATAAGTGATTATGAACTAAAAGTTGTAGGGAAAACTGTCAATGAAAGTCAAGACAGTCTAATTTTGAGCTTGTTCAACGGCAAAAAGCTTATCGGAAAATCAATTTTACTAAAATCAAAAAAATTTATTACAACTTTTAATATCCCAAAAGAGGAGCCCTATAAAGGCCGCTTTGTTTTAGATGATCTTGGATTGACCCATGACGATGTGTTTTATTTTAACATTGACAAGTCCGCAAAAACATCTGTTTTAGCCATCGGCGAAGAGAATCATGGATATCTGAGCAGAATTTTTACAAAAGAAACGTTTTTGTATAATTTTACTGCTGTCAAGGGACTCAATTATAAGTTCCTACAACAGCAAGATTTAATCATTATTTCAGAACTCAAAAGGCTGCCCAACGTCCTCATCAATAATTTGAAATCCTTTGTCAAAAATGGAGGAAGCGTGATCATAATTCCTACTGCCAGTGCAGATATCGGTTCCTACAACACATTTTTAGAAACTAAAAATTTAAATTTTAATACCCTAATTTCACACGAAAAAAAAATCACATACATTAACTTTGACCATCCCATTTTCAAGGAAGCATTTGAAAGAAGTGTCCGTAACTTTCAGTATCCCAAAATCAGACAGCACTACGAAATCAGTGGTGGTTTTAAGACATTGTTAAAATTTGAAGACAACAAACCCTTTTTAGTTCAAAAACAAAATCTATTTGTTTTTACAGCCCCCATTGGGTCTGAAAATTCTAACTTCACCGAGTCTCCGCTTATTGTACCAACTATGTTTGGGATGGGTAAATCCAGTCTAAAGATTCCCAAATTATTTTACACCTTGGGAGAAAAAAATGAACTGGATTTAAGCTTAAACTTAAAAAATGAAAGGGTTGTCAAACTCAGTCGCGACAAAAAGAGCTTTATTCCACTGCAATCAAAACAAAATTCAAAACTTAAACTATTTTTTGATAACATTCCAAAAAAAGCAGGGCATTACGCTTTGCATATGGATTCAGATACCTTGCAATACTTAAGTTTCAATTACGACCGAAAAGAAAGTCTATTAAAGTACCATAATCTTGATAATTTGAAAGATTTCAATGTCCTAGATTCCGTAAGTAAAGCACTAGAATCTATAAAAAGTGAGGTGAATATTAACGAATTATGGAAATGGTTTGTTATTTTTACGCTAATATTTCTAGCAGCAGAAATATTAGTATTAAATTTCTTTGAATGAACGCACTTATAAAATCGGCTAAAATTCTTGATGAGAAAAGTGATTTCAATAACAAAATTCAAGACATTTTAATCGCCGATGGTCGCATTCTAAAGATTGATGACACTATCAAAAATCCCAAAAAATTTCAAGTTATTGATTTTGACAACCTTCACGTCTCACAAGGTTGGTTTGATAGCAGTGTTTGCTTCGGAGAGCCTGGCTATGAAGATCGTGAAACCATAAAAAATGGGCTAAACGTGGCTGCCAAATCTGGCTTTACTTCCGTAGCACTTCAAGCCAATACCCAGCCAGTGATGGATCAACACTCGGCCATTGCCTTTGCCAAAAATCAATCTTACAACACTGCTACAAGACTTTTGCCTGTAGGGGCACTCACAGTCAATTCCGAAGGAACTCATTTGGCAGAGATATATGACATGTCAATGGCGGGCAGTGTAGCATTTGGGGATTATAAAAAATCAATATCCAATTCAAATATTTTAAAAATTGGATTGCAATATGCTTCAAATTTTGGGGGGCTTATACAATCTTTCCCCCAAGAGTCTAAAATTGCGGAATCTGGCGTTATGAATGAGAATATCAGCAGTACAAAACTAGGTCTCAAAGGAAACCCCGAATTGGCTGAAATACTACAAGTTGGAAGAGATTTAGATATTTTAGAATACACGGGAGGGAAACTTCACATTCCTACAATTTCAACGGCCAAATCTGTTGAACTTTTAAGAGCCGCCAAAGCCAAAGGCTTGGATGTGACTTGCAGCGTGGCAATTCATAATTTAATATTCAAAGATTCTGATATTGAAAACTACAATACAAACTTTAAAGTCAATCCCCCTTTGAGAACGTCAACATCAATCAAAGCCCTGATAGAGGGGGTCAAGGATGGAACAATTGATATGGTAACTTCGGATCACAATCCCATTGCGATTGAGGAAAAAAAAGTCGAGTTTGATTATGCCGCTTTTGGAACCATTGGATTGGAAAGTGCTTTTGGAGCCCTAAACTCTGTTTTTTCAACCAAAAAAACCATTGATATTCTCACTGGCGGAAAACGTAGATTTGGGATTGAGAATGCTTCAATCAATATTGGTAATTCTTGTAACATAACACTTTTCAACCCCGAAATAACGTATAAGTTCGAAAATGATCATATCGCCTCAAAATCTAAAAATTCTATGTTTATTGGGAGTCAATTGAAAGGGGCTGTATACGGAGTTATTGCCAACCGAACGGCTGTTTTAAAGTAAAAAGCAAATTTATTTGTATGAAATCTGAAAAATCCACAGCTTTTATAAGCTATCTTGGTGTCCTTGGACTGCTTATCGCATATTTGAACAACAAACAACTTAAAAGTGATTTTGTAAGTTTTCACATAAGACAATCTTTAGGGCTTAGCGTTGGCTTTTTTATATTGGGATACCCCGTTGGTAATTTTGACAATTGGACGGTCACTTTGGCTTTCTGGATAGCATTCATTGTTTTAAATATTTATGGCATAGCAACAGCTTTAGCCGGTTCAACAACTGCGGTTCCACTGTTTGGAATTTTTTTTCAAAAAATTTTTAAAAATATATCTTAGAAATGTCAGAACTATTGCCCCTTGTCTCAGTTGTTCGAAAATCAACCCTATGTTCGGAAGCTCCCCTCTTAATTCTTTTACACGGCTATGGCAGTAACGAAAATGACTTGTTTTCATTCGCTGCTGATCTCCCAGAAGAGCTCTATATTATTGCATTGCGTGCCCCATATCCACTGCATCAACAGGGGCATGCATGGTATGCTATAAATTTTGATTCAGATCAAAAAAAATTGAATGATGTGGCCCAAGCAAAAGAGTCTATGAAAAGAATTATAGATTGCATTGATCGAGCCTGTGAAATCTATAAAATTGATACTAAAAATATAAATCTTTTGGGGTTTAGTCAGGGATGTATTTTAAGTACTGCATTGGCCATAAACCATCCTGAAAAATTTAAAAACATCATAGGTTTGAGTGGGTATATATGCAGAGAGTTTTTGGATAAGCCCCAAGACAAAAAAGCCTATAAACACTTAAACATCTATTGTTCTCATGGGACTTCAGATCCCGTAATTCCGGTCGAATGGGCTAGAGAGACTCCAAAATACTTAGACAGCTTAGGCATCAAAAACTATTACAGTGAGTTTGGCGTTGGACACGGGGTCGCAGCAGAAAACTTTTTTGAATTTAAAGAATGGCTTCGAGCAAGAGTTTAAAATTCTGCCGTCATCTTCATTTCTGTTTTTAATTTTTTGTTTTCATTCTCAAGCCTTTCGATTTTTGATTTAAAAACCTTTATATCCTTTTCGTATTTATCAATTATTTGTTTTGAATTCACGTGTTGAAAAACAACTACTAAAATTGTAAAAAATAGGGCGAAAGTTAGAAATTTTGATTTCATTTAAATGGTTATTTTAAGTTCATCATAAGCCAGAAATACATTTTTTGGCAGTGTTTTTTGCACCTCATCATGAAATCCTAAATGGTGACTTATATGCGTTAAGTAAGCCTTTTTGGGCTTGACAAGTTCAATAAAAGCCAAGGCTTCCTCTAAATTAAAATGTGAAATATGTGGTTCTTTACGCAATGCATTGACCACTAAGACTTCCAAGTCTTGTAATTTATCAATTTCTTCGTTTGGGACGGTTTTTGCATCTGTAATATAAGCAAAATCATCCGTTCTAAATCCAAAAACAGCAAGCTTATAATGGTACACTTGGATTGGAATTATTTTTTTATTTTGTATTAAAAAAGGGACATTTTTAATCATTTTAAAATCAAAAGTCAAAACCCCAGGATATTTATTTTCAGTCTTAAAAATATAACCAAAACGTTTTTCTAATGCTATTACAACACGTTCGTGGGCGTAGGCGAGAATATCTCCTTGACGATAGTAAAATGGTCTTAAATCATCAATTCCAGCAGTGTGGTCGCTGTGCTCGTGTGTAAATAAGACCGCATCGATTTGAGTACAATTAGCTCTAAGTACTTGTTGTCTGAAGTCTGGACCGCAATCGATTAAAAGGGTCAAATTTTCCCATTCTAAAAGCACAGAGACTCTCAAGCGTTTATCCTTTTTATTTTTGCTTAAACAAACGGGGTGATTGCTTCCAATGATTGGAATACCTTGAGAGGTTCCAGTTCCTAAAAATGTAATTTTCAATCTGTTGAAGCTTTGTGCAAAAATAATGTATTTTTTTTTGTAGGCTTGCTTAAAGTTTTAACTTTGTAATATCTCAAAAACTACAACTGGTACTGATGGAAATAACACTCAAGGGTGATGCTCAAATGAAAAGCGTACCATCTTTAAAGGACAAAGCTTTGAGGATTAACCTCAACGAAAATATTTATGGAACTTTTGCTGAAATTGGCGCTGGACAAGAAACAGTCAGACAATTTTTTAGAGCTGGGGGTGCATCTGGAACCATTGCCAAGGCCATGTCTGCCTATGATAAATCTTTTAGCGATGCAATTTATGGAATTGAAAATGATAGGCGATATGTAACTGAAAACCGTCTGAGAAAAATGTTGACGCATGAGGTTAGACTTATCGAAGAGCGAATTTCAAGAGATGACAACCCCAATAAAATGTTTTTCAGTTATGCAAATACAGTTTCAACCATTGATTTTGCAAAACGCTATAAAGGTCACGGGTGGATGGGGCTAAAATATCAGATTGATCCCAACGAAGCCTACAATGAAATTATTTTACACCTGCGATTTAAAGAAAGTGACGCCCGTCTTCAACAAGAAACTTTAGGTAAACTGGGAACCAATCTAATTTATGGTGCTTTTTATAAACACAATCAACCCAAAAAATTACTACGTTATTTGTATGATCACTTGAGTAAAGATCAGATTGAAATCGATACCATAAACTTCTCAGGACCCGTCTTCAAGGATGTTGACAATCGCCTTATGAGTCTTCAACTTGTAAAAAATGGGATGACCGATGCAGTGATGTTTGCGCCAGATGGCAATAATGTACTGCCAGCACGTGTGCTATACAAAAAAAATATTTTGGCGTTTAGAGGAAGTTTTAGACCAGTGACACTTGTCAATGTGGATATGTATGAAAACTCTTTTGAGATGTTTAAAAAAGAAAACAAAGTTGATATTGAAAAGACGCAAGTTGTATTTGAAATTACACTCTCTAATCTCAGAGCCTCCGGAGGTGAAATCGATGAACAAGATTTTATGGACCGTGCTCGTTTGTTGTGTTCGCTAGGACAAACAGTCCTTATTTCTAATTTTCAAGAATATTATAAACTCGTGGAATATTTCAGTTTATATTCAAAAAAACGAATGGTACTGTCCATGGGTGTTAACAACCTTATCGATATTTTTGATCAAAAATACTACCGCCATCTAAGTGGTGGAATTTTGGAAGCTTTCGGGAAATTATTCCACAAAGATTTGAAGGTTTATTTATACCCAATGCTTGGAGAAGATGGCGAATTGATTACAAGTGAAAACTTAAAAGTACATCCCAGAATGAAAGAACTTTACAAATACTTCAAATACACTGGGAAGTTGGTGGATATACAAAACTATAAACCAGAAATTTTAAGTATTTTCTCTCGCAAAGTACTCAAGATGATTAATTCTGGTAAAGCGGGATGGGAGCCGTTACTTCCAGAAGTTGTATCTGAAATGATTAAAGACAAACAACTTTTTGGCTACTCTAAAAAAGAGGTCCTGACCAAGCCCTAAAGTCAGCCTAATATTTGTGTACTGTGTTCCTTGGTTTTTACTTTTGTGATGACCGATTCTATGGTTCCATTTTCGTCTATTATAAAAGTGGTCCTGTGAATTCCATCATACTCTCGCCCCATGAATTTTTTTGGTCCCCACACGCCATAGGCATTAATCACAGTCATTTTTTCATCGGCCAACAGATCATAGGGAAATCCATATTTATTTTTAAAATTTAACTGGCGTTTGGGACTGTCTGCACTGACCCCTAAAACGGCATATCCAGCGGCTTGAAAACGCTTGTAATTATCACTTAAGTTGCAAGCCTCTAAGGTACATCCAGGGGTGCTTGCCTTTGGGTAAAAAAACAACACCAATTTTTGACCCTTAAAATCAGATAAACAGAGGAAATTACCGTCTTGGTTAGGGGTTTTGAAGTCGGGGGCTTTGTCGCCAGCTTTAAGTGTTGTCATATTTGTTATATTTGTTTATACAAATATAATCTAATGACAAAAACAGAAAAGGTAAATTTTGTTATAAAAACCTTAAAAAATTTATACCCAGAAATACCCGTTCCATTGGATCATAATGACCCTTATACTTTATTAATCGCAGTTTTACTATCGGCTCAATGCACAGATGTACGAGTCAACCAAATAACTCCAATCCTTTTTCAAAGAGCAGACAATCCCTATGATATGGTCAAACTATCTGTAGATGAAATCAGAGCCATCATTCGACCTTGTGGACTATCTCCAATGAAAAGCAATGGTATTTATGGATTGTCGCGTATTTTAATTGAAAAATTCCAAGGGAAAGTACCCCCAAGTTTTGAAGCACTAGAAGCACTGCCAGCCGTGGGACATAAAACTGCGAGTGTGGTAATGTCTCAAGCCTTTGGGGTGCCTGCATTTCCAGTCGATACACACATTCACCGATTAATGTATCGCTGGAACCTTTCCAATGGTAAAAACGTGAAACAAACCGAAAAAGACGCCAAACGCTTGTTTCCAAAAGAGCTTTGGAATGACTTACATCTTCAAATTATATGGTATGGACGTGAATATTCTCCTGCTCGCGGATGGAATCTTGAAAAAGACATCATAAGCAAAACAATCGGACGAAAGTCGATTTTGAAACAAAAGATTAGAGAATAAAAAAATTCCAGTCAAATTGAATGGTATTTTTAAACAAAGTTTAATTTATAAACGTTTCAAATAAGATGCTCTGAACAGGCATAATTTTTAACGCCTTAGAATAATCAAGTAAAAAACGTATTGTTTTTTTACGGGGCTTTAATCTTTCGTGATTTGAAGTGTTCTCTGAGTAAAGTTGTGCCATTCGCATTTTAGTTTTATGGATACAAAATACTAACGCATAACTTCTGGATTTATTTTACAAATGACTAATTAGTTAAGCTGATGTTGTGTTTGTCAATCATCTTTCGAAGGTTGATCAACCCATAACGCATGCGACCTAAGGCGGTGTTGATACTAACGCCTGTATTCTCAGAAATTTCTTTAAAACTCATGTCTTGATAAATCCGCATTTTAATGACTGCTTTTTGATCCTCAGGAAGTTCTTCCAAAAGAATTCTCACCTGATCTGCAATTTGATTTTCTACAATTTTACTTTCAGCGTTGGGACTCTCATCAGAGAGGACTGAAAAAATATCAAAATCCCCATTATTTTTAAATTTTGGCATGCGGTTATGTTTTCTAAAATAGTCAATCACCAAATTGTGAGCAATCCGAATAACCCAAGGCAAGAATTTACCTTGTTCGTTATAATTCCCCCGTTTTAAAGTTCGTATAACTTTAATAAAGGTATCTTGAAAAACATCTTCTGTTGCATCGCGGTCTTGAATTTTAGAAAAAATAAAGCCGTAAAGACGTGCTTGATGTCTGTTTATTAGTACTGAAAGGGCTATTTCCTCTCCTGAAATATAGTTACTGACGAGCTGGGCATCACTTAAGGATTTGAAATTCATAACATTACTTTTAATCACACAAAGAAGGTGATGGTCTGAAATTTATTATTAAGTAATGTTATTCTATAAGCGAAAAAAAATTATTGTTACTCAAATATAAAAAGATTGCATTTAAAATTCCAAATTTTTTTCTTTTTAATTTAATCTTAACAAGCTGTTAATCTTCTTTTTTTAGCCGTGTAATAGCTTTATATTTAAAATTTATTTTTCTTAAATGTCAACTGATTTCTCAAAACTAAACCCCAAAGAATTTATCTTAATCAAAGGGGCTAAGCTGCACAATCTAAAAAATATTGATGTGGCTATCCCAAGAAATAAACTGGTAGTGCTTACTGGTTTATCCGGGTCTGGAAAGTCAACTTTGGCATTTGATACTTTATATGCTGAGGGTCAACGGCGCTATGTGGAAAGTTTGTCAAGTTATGCGCGTCAATTCTTGGGGCGTTTAAACAAACCCCAAGTTGACTACATCAAGGGAATCGCACCAGCAGTGGCCATCGAGCAAAAAGTAAATTCTACCAATCCGCGCTCAACTGTTGGAACAACCACAGAAATTTATGATTATCTAAAACTGCTATACGCACGGATTGGAGTGACTTATTCGCCAGTATCAAACAGGATTGTCAAAAAAGACTTTACTTCGGATGTCATTGACTATGTAAAATCTCAAAAAATTGAGGAAAAACTCTTACTCCTAGCCCCCATAAAATTAGAAGAAGGCCGAAGTCTAAAGGACAAGCTAAAAGCATTAAAAAATCAAGGGTATTCAAGAGTCAAAGTTGATGGAGATGTCGGCCGTATTGATGATTTTTTTGAATTGGAAATCGAAACAAAAGATGTGCATCTTATTGTTGACCGCATCATTGTAAAGCAAGAAAAAGATTTCTACAATCGGCTTGCTGATGCTGTTGAAGTGGCTTTTTACGAGGGTAAAGGCCATTGTGCAATAGAAAATATCAAGAATTCAAAATATAGTGTCTTTAGTAATAATTTTGAACTAGATGGACACAAGTTTCTAGAACCCAACATACATTTGTTCAGTTTTAACAACCCTTATGGTGCTTGTCCTAAATGTGAAGGTTACGGGGATGTTATTGGTATAGATAAAGGCCTTGTAGTGCCCGTCACCACATTGTCAATCTATGAAAATGCAATTTTTCCGTGGCGCGGTGAAAGCATGTCATATTACAGAGATTTATTGGTAAATAACAGTCATAAATTCAATTTCCCAATCCACAAGCCGTATTTTGAATTAAACGACGCCCAAAAAGAACTAATATGGACTGGCAATAAATATTTCGAAGGGCTCAATGCTTTTTTTAAAGAATTAGAATCCAAATCTTATAAAGTGCAGAACCGCGTCATGCTGTCACGCTATCGCGGTAAAACAAAATGCAGTGCTTGTGAAGGTAAACGGTTGCGGAAAGAAGCGAATTATGTGAAAATTGATGGGCGTTCAATCACTGAATTAGTAGCCTTGCCCATATGTGAACTCAAGCTATTTTTTGAAAATTTGGAAATCACAGAAAATGAATCCAAAATCGCCAAACGTTTGCTTACTGAAATTAAAAATCGCATTGGCTACTTATCAAATGTTGGTCTTGATTATTTAACGCTAAACCGAAAATCCAACACCCTATCAGGCGGCGAAAGTCAACGCATCAACCTAGCCACATCGTTAGGCAGCAGTTTGGTTGGTT
>JAYYCW010000082.1:0-3982 GCA_036161535.1 Bacteroidota bacterium
GAAAGCCCACGCAATAATTTACTGCGCTTCATTCTTGTTGCCTTTGGCACTGAATTGTCCATCACGGCCGCCTTGGTGTTGGTGCGCTCAGAATAGGTAAAAACGTGTAAATATGAAACATCCAGAGTGTTTAAAAAATTGAATGTTTCCAAAAATAATTCATCTGTTTCACCTGGAAAACCAACAATCACATCAACCCCAATGCAAGCATCTGGCATGGTTTTTTTGATGTGTTGAACACGATCCACGTATAATTCTCTCATATAGCGCCTTCGCATTTTCTTTAAAAGTAAATTACTACCGCTTTGTAGTGGAATGTGGAAGTGCGGAACAAAACTGTTGCTCTTGGAAACAAAATCTATAGTTTCATTTTTTAATAAATTAGGTTCTATAGATGATATTCTGAGTCGCTTAATGTCCTGAATCTTATCTAATGCTTGAATCAATTCTAAAAATGTATGTTGGTGTTTTTTATTACCAAATTCACCTTTTCCGTAATCTCCGATATTTACACCTGTAAGTACAATTTCACGAATGCCCTTTTTAGAAATTTCATAGGCATTTTTTAAAACATTTTCCAAGGTATCACTCCGTGAAATACCCCTAGCTAGTGGAATGGTGCAATATGTACACTTATAGTCACAGCCATCCTGTACTTTTAAAAAGGCACGGGTCCTGTCCCCTATGGAATAACTGCCAACATAAAAATCAGCTTCATGAATTTCACAAGAATGTATGGCTGCAGTTGTTTGCTTTGATAGGTCATTTAAATAATCTGTAATTTTAAACTTTTCCGTAGCGCCCAAAACCAAATCTACTCCGTAAATATCAGCCAATTCTTTGGGCTGTAACTGTGCATAACATCCAATCGCAATGATAAAAGCGTTTGAATTGGTTTTCAAAGCTTGTTTGACTATGGTTTTAAAGCGTTTGTCAGCATTTTCAGTCACTGAACAAGTATTGACAACATATATGTCTGCAAAGTCTGAAAAATCAACACGTCGAAAACCTTCCTTATCAAAGCCTCTTGCGATGGTAGAAGTTTCAGAAAAATTTAATTTGCAGCCCAAAGTGTAAAAAGCTACTTTTTTTGTTGCTGTCATTCTTGTACATTTACAGAACAAACAAAGTTACAACGAACGATTTTAATGACAAAACAAGCTTCTTACATCGCAGTTCTAAATATCAGAGTCTTTTTTTTAAGCTGTATTTTGATGGGCTGCAACAGAGAAATTGACAAAAGGCTAGATCAGCAAGTTTTTCGTTACAATGAACACAAAAATATCAGCAGTCTCGACCCGGCATTTAGCAAAGACAATGCCAATATTTGGGCGGTTCATCAATTGTTCAATGGATTGGTTGAATTGGATAAAAATATGCAAATTCAACCCAGCATTGCCCATGATTGGAAGATTTCTGAAAATGGCAAGCTTTACACATTTTATTTGAGAAATGATGTCTTTTTTCATTCGCATGAAAAATTTGGCCCTGCCAAAACACGGTTGGTAACTGCCGCAGATTTTGAATACAGTTTAAACAGATTACAAGATCCAAAACTCGCCTCCCCTGGGAGTTGGGTATTGAACTCCGTTGATGAATTTTCAGCCAAGGGACCGCATACATTTCAAATCAAATTAAAACATCCCTTTCCGGCTTTTCTTGGATTGCTAAGTATGAAATATTGCAGTGTGGTACCAAAGGAAATCGTTAAATTTTATGGAGTAGATTTTAGGAGCCACCCAATAGGAACAGGCCCTTTTTTATTTAAGCGTTGGTCTGAGAATAACAAATTGGTGTTTCGTAAAAATACCCGCTACTTTGAAAGTGATTCTAAAGGCAATAAACTCCCATACTTAGAAGCAATTGCCATCACATTCCTTAGAGACAAACAATCCGAATATTCCCAATTTTTACAAGGAAATATTGATTTTATTTCAGGTCTAGATGGGTCGTACAAAGATGACATCTTGACCCCCCAAGGGCAACTTAAAGACAAGCATATAGGTAGCATAAAAATGCTCAAAAGTCCATACCTAAATACTGAATATCTAGGGTTTTTTATGAATCCTAGTATGAATAAAGAAAGTAGCCGCCTTTTAAGACAGGCATTTAATTATGGTTTTGACCGCAAAAAAATGATTGCTTTTCTGAGAAATAACATTGGAAACCCTGGTTATGGAGGCATCATTCCAAAGGGATTAACTGGTTTTGATGGTTCGATAGGATTTGAATACAACCCAAAAAAAGCAAAAGCACTATTATCAGAATATAAAAAACAGAACAATAATGAAATACCCAATCTAAAGATTTCAACAACTGAAAATTATTTAAGTTTTTGTGAATTCATACAAAGAGCATTGCAAGACATTGGTTTATTTATAGAAATTGATGTAATGCCAGCATCTGCGTTGAAATCTGCTAAAGCGAATGGAAAAACAACTGTTTTTAGAGCCAGTTGGGTAGCGGATTATCCTGATGCACAAAACTATTTATCACTCTTTTACAGTGAAAACTTTGCACCAAAAGGCCCAAACTACACCCATTTTAAAAACGAAAAATTTGATCGTTTATACAAATCAGCTATGAAAGAAACCAATGATTCTGTAAGGACTGTTCTTTATAAAAAAATGGATAAAATTATTGTAAGTGAGGCGCCTGTTGTAGTTTTATTTTATGATGAAGCACTGCGTTTCGTTCACAAAAGCATTGAGGGTCTCGAAATCAATCCCACAAATCTTTTAGAAATTAAAAGAGTGAGAAAGTATTAGAAGGTTCTTAGGTCTTTTGTGTTTTCAAAAATAGATTCTAAGATACGAGCCTCTTGTTCTGTAAAATCTAAGCCGCGCCGTTTAAAAACTGCCTTTGCTACTTCAAATGCCTTTTTAGTCAAATTAGTACTAAATCCTTGACTCCCCCCCCAACTAAAACTTGGTATGTAGTTTCTGAGAAACCCACTGCCAAAAACATTGACGCATACGCCTACAACAGTCCCCGTATTAAACATGGTACTGATACCACATTTACTGTGGTCCCCCATCATTAATCCACAAAATTGAAGGCCAGTATTGGCAAACGATTCTGATTCAAAATCCCATAGGCGGACCTCAGCATAGTTGTTCTTTAAGTTTGAAGTATTAGTACCAGCCCCTAAATTACACCACTCTCCTATTACAGAATTTCCTAAAAATCCATCGTGGGCTTTGTTAGAATAGCCAAAAATTACAGAATTATTCACCTCCCCACCTACTTTTGAATGCGGACCAATAGTGGTAGAACCATAAATTTTTGAGCCCATTTTTAGTGTCGAATTTTCACACAAAGCAAAAGGGCCTCTAATCAAGCATCCCTCCATAATTTCAGTATTTTCACCGATATAAATTGGACCATCGGTCGCGTTTAAAACACAGTGATCTAGCTTTGCGCCTGCTTCAATGAAAATACGTTCGGAATGAATTGTACTTACATATTTAGGAATGGGTTTAGAAGTTTTACCTTTTGTAATAAATTGAAAATCTGCTTCAATTGCAGCGCCATTTAATTCAAATATATCCCAAGTATTTTTTATACTAATTGTAGACGCCGGACATCTGTGAATTTTAAACTGACTGAAATCAATTGTTCCTTGGGTTTCTGAAACTCTAAAAGCGACCTTATGCTCACCCTCAAAAATAGCTTCATTTTTGCCTAAATTTTGAATTAATTCTACAAGTTTATGATTGGGAAGAAAGGCCGCATTGATCATTATATTGTCTGAAAACTCAACCATTGGAAATTTCTCAGATAAATAATCTTCTGTGACGGTTGTGGTTGTTAAACCTAGATAAGCCTCCCATTTTTCGCGAATGGTAAAAATTCCCAACCGAAGGTCTGCTACTGGCCTAGTATAGGTAAAAGGCAACAAGGAATTTCTGTTAGGGCCATCAAATAGAATGTAATTCATCTGGCTAATTTTTTTGTAAAAATAACAAAAAAGCCTTTCATA
>JAYYCW010000083.1:0-19808 GCA_036161535.1 Bacteroidota bacterium
AAACACAGTGATAAAATTGAAAGAGTGACGTTTTGGGGCGTGATGGATAAACACTCATGGTTAAATGACTGGCCAATCAAAGGACGTACCAACTATCCGCTTTTATTTGATAGAAATTACAAGCCAAAAAGTGCTTATAAACGCCTTCTTGAGTTAAAAACCAACCGATAAAATATCAAAACATTATTTATGAAATCAACTTCTGAAAAATTATCAATAATAGAAAAAATTGGTTATAGTCTTGGAGATTTGGCTGCCAACTTGGTCTTTCAAACCCTAATGACTTATTTGGCTTATTTTTATACTGACATATTTAAGTTAGATGCCAATGATGCAACAGCCATTATGTTTGTGGTGGGTACTGTGGCAGCTTTTGGATTCAACCCGATTGTAGGTGCCATTGCTGACCGTACTAATTCTAGATGGGGTAAATTTCGCCCTTGGATTCTTTGGACCGCCGTACCATTAGGAGTGGTTTCTGTCCTGGCTTTTAGTACTCCTGACTTTACTTACAAGGGCAAGGTGATTTATGCAGTTATAACCTATACTTTGTTGCTATTGCTCTATGCTGCAAGTAACTTACCATATTCCGCGCTTAGCGGGGTTATTACGGGCAGTATGAAAGAGCGCAATAGCATTTCATCCTATCGCTTTGTGGCGGTGATGTTTGCCCAATTTTTTGTCCAAGTTTTTATGTTGCCGATTATTGTCTACGCCGGAGAAGGCGACAAAGCCGTCGGAATTGAAATTGTAATGACTTGGTTGGCAGTCATAGGGACCATTATGTTATTAATAACTTTCCTAACCACTCGCGAAAGAGTAGTTCCAAATGAAGCGCAAAAATCCACAATTGTGGAGGATTTAACAGACCTGATGAAAAATAAACCTTGGGTCATCATGCTTATTCTTACCACACTTACATTTGTATCTTTGGCGATGAAAGGCGGGAGTTATGTGTATTATTTTGAAAATTACATTGATGCTTCCAGTCTGACAAGTTTTATCAACCCAGTTTTAGAATTTTTATCTAGTGTTGGAATCAATTTCTTTGGGAATGACCCCGTTTCAGCAGGCTTTGGTTTGTTTAACGCTGGCGGCATCATCTTTATGATTGTTGGTATAGGTTTATCAAAAGCCATGGCAGATAAATATGGTAAGCGAAACGTTTTTGGTTTATTTTTACTAATCGCAACCCTATTTATCATCGCATTTAACTTTTTTGAGTCTTCGTCAATTGAACTCATTTTTGGAGCTCAAATATTGCACGGATTTTTCTATGGTATCACCATTCCATTGCTGTGGGCCATGATTGCTGATGTGGCCGATTATTCTGAATGGAAAAACAACCGCAGGGCAACTGCCATTATATTTTCAGCCATGATGGTAGGCTTAAAACTAGGTCTGACTATTGGCAGTTCATTGGTTACTAAAATTTTAGACCACTATGGCTACGATGCAAACAGTGTCATAGGACAAACATCTAAAGCTATACAAGGAACAAAATTTTTGGTTAGTATATATCCTGCTATACCATTTTTATTGGGTGTCGGGCTGTTATTTTTCTATGAAATTAATAAAACCATGGAAACACAAATAGAATTAGAATTAAAACAAAGACGAAATACTTAACAAGCATGCCTGAAGATAATATTGACCATATCGATTTTGATACATTAAATAAAAATGCCCTTTCTGCTCCTCTGGTTACACATATTTATACTGCAGATCCCTCTGCTCATTATTTTAATGGGAAAATATATATTTATCCTTCTCACGACATTGATGCTGGTGAAGCTTTTGACGACTTGGGTAGCCATTTTGCCATGGAAGATTACCATGTCATTTCCATGGACAACATTGACAGTAAAGCCGTAGACAATGGTGTAGCCTTACATGTGGATGATGTGCCTTGGGCTAAACAGCAAATGTGGGCTCCTGATGCCAATGAAAAAGATGGAAAATTTTATCTTTTCTTTCCAGCAAAGGATTATGAAGGTATTTTTCGAATTGGCGTGGCTGTTAGCGATTCACCAACAGGCCCTTTTAAAGCTGAGCCAGAGCCTATAAAGGGGAGTTTTTCAATAGATCCAGCTGTTTTTAAAGACGATGATGGCGCCTATTATATGTATTTTGGTGGTCTTTGGGGTGGTCAATTACAACGCTGGAGAACTGGAAGTTTTAATTCCGATCAAGCTGAAAGCCCTACAGCATTCCTTCCCGCTGATGATGAGCCTGCACTATTACCTTTGGTGGCTAAAATGTCAGACAGCTTATTAGAATTTGCAGAGACTCCCAAAGAATTAGAAATATTAGACGATAAAGGAAATCTTTTACTCTCAGGTGACAATGACCGCCGCTTTTTTGAAGCCGCATGGCTGCACAAACACAATGGGAAATATTATTTTTCATACTCCACTGGAGATACTCACTTTATATGTTATGCCATTGGGGACAATCCGTATGGCCCGTTTATCTACATGGGGCGAATTCTAAACCCTGTCGTCGGCTGGACCTCTCACCATTCTGTGTGTGAGATAGATGGTAAGACATATTTGTTTTACCACGATTCATCTCTTTCTAAGGGGATTACGCATTTAAGATCGGTAAAAGTTGCAGAAATTAAATACCGTCCTGATGGCTCTATTGTCACTTTAGAACCATATAAACTATAGACACCGTTTTTAGTTTTTATAATTTAAGCTTATATTGTAAATGACATTATTGATTTTTAGTTGATAACAAGATGAAACAAAGACACCTCATTCATTTATACTGGCGAAGTGGTTTTGGAATTAAGCCTTCGAGCTTGAAATTGGCCAAAGCTTTGAATAAAAAAAAGAATGTCAATTTAATTTTTGAATCTTCTAAAAAAATTGAGCCCATTCAAATCGATTTATCTGAATTTGATGATTTCCTCCAGACACCCTATCAAAAATATAAAAAAATGCACGGTGGGGAAGCCGCCACTAAGTTGAGACAAAAGAGTCAAAAAAAAGTCAGAGAATTGAACTTTTTGTGGCTAAAAAAGATTTCAAGCTCCCAGTGTGTTTTAAGGGAAAAAATGACACTTTTCTGGGCCAATGTTTTCGTATGTAGAGACAACCATATTTTTCATATACTTCAGTTTAATAACTGTTTGCGTACTCACGCATTAGGAAATTTTGGAAATTTTGTGAAGGCCATTGCCAGAACCCCTTCCATGCTTAAATACCTCAACAACAATAGAAATGTCAAGTCCAAACCCAATGAAAACTTTGCGCGAGAACTCCTGGAGCTTTTTACATTGGGCTTGGGAAATTACTCTGAGCAAGACATCAAGGAAGCCGCAAGAGCCTTCACAGGTTGGAGTTATAAAGCCAACAGTGACTTTATAATAAGAACCAACAAACACGACGAAAACTTAAAAACATTTTTAGGAGTCTCAGGGAATTTAGACGGCGATGATATCATTGATATAATTCTAAAACAGAGAGAATGTGCAGAGTTTATTTGTAAAAAAATATACACCTATTTTGTAAATCCAGTCATTGACCCCTCTCATTTAAAAGAATTAACAGATTTGTTTTACAAAGATTACAACATAGAGAAATTAATGCGACATGTCTTTAGTTCTGATTGGTTTTATGATGAAAAAAACATTGGAGTCAAAATTAAATCGCCTGTCGAATTGATGGTAGGAATCAATAAGATTGTCCCTTCAGTTTTTAAAAAACAGAGCCAAGTCACTTATCTCCAAAAAATGATGGGTCAAATTCTTTTATACCCAGTCAATGTTTCGGGGTGGAAGGGAGACCGATATTGGATTGATTCTAATTCTTTAATGTTTAGATTGAAACTTCCATCAGTGCTTTTAAACAATGCGAAGATTAGTTTAAATCCCAAAGGGGAGTTTGAAGACGACTTTAGTAATTTTTACAATCAAAAAAATCAAAATTTTACAGTTTCCGACAAAGCTCGAGCTTATTTTGAAATCCATTATTCCAAAACGCCGCCTAAACAATTAAAGTCCATTTTAGTTTTGCCAAAATTAGATGAAGACACCAAACAAATGCTAAAGATTTATCAGAATCAAAACGCATTTCAATATTGTATTCAATTGATGTCGATTCCAGAATATCAACTTTGTTAAATTTGTAATATATGAAAAGAAGAGATTTTTTAACCAAAACTTCCCTTGCTAGTAGCCTCATGTTGGTCCCAAATTTCATGAAGGCTTTTGAAGGTTTAGACCCAGCAATGCAAGGCTACAAGAAATTGGTATTGATTCAGTTGTCTGGAGGTAATGACGGTTTAAATACAATTGTACCCTACAGAAATGACTTGTACTACAAATACAGACCTGGAATTTCAATTTCAAAAGATAAATTGCTTAATCTCGACGGAGAATTGGGAATGAATGAAAATCTAGCCCCTTTAAAATCTCTATTTGATAAAGGGTATTTATCAATTATTAACAATGTAGGCTATCCCAATCCCAACAGATCTCATTTTAGATCTACCGATATTTGGCACACTGCCAGCAGTTCCTCCGAATATCTTGATTCTGGTTGGATGGGCCGTTATATTGATCAGTATGGAAGAAACCCGCACAGTGGTATTGAAGTAGATGACTCTTTGTCTCTTATCATGAAGGGTCAAACAATGAATGGTATTGCAACTAAAGACGCAAAAAAAATGTTTAACAATGCCAAGACCCCTTTTTTTAATAAAGTTTTGGAAAATCAAACCGCTGCACACTTGAGCGAACACAACTTGGGTTACTTATACAAAACAATGGTGAGCGCTCAATCTTCTGCTAAATATATTTATGAAACCTCCAAAACTTCAAAGACTACAAAATCATATCCTAATAATCCATTTGCAAAACAATTAAAAACCGCTGCTGAGTTTATTAATTCAGGCTTGGAAACCAAGGTTTACTATGTGTCAATGGGAGGCTTTGATACCCATGCCAGTCAACCCAATAGACAATCGAGATTACTTAAAACCTACGCAGAGGCGATCGATATTTTTGTCAATGACTTAGAAGCCTCAAACAGCTTCAAGGATACATTGATTGTTACATTTTCTGAATTTGGAAGACGTGTACAGCAAAATGCAGCTGCAGGCACAGACCACGGAGCCGCAAGCAATCTTTTTATCATTGGTAAACAATTAAAAAAGCCAGGGTTTTACAATGCCAGTCCAGATTTGAGTAATTTAGACTCCAATGGGGACTTAAAATATTCAATTGACTTTAGATCGATTTATGCCACACTCTTGGAACATTGGCTAGAGGCCAACCATTCAAATATACTGGGCAAATCGTTTGAAACTTTAAACTTTATTTAATTTTTCGATTATGCTATTCCTGAATTTTTTAGCTCCACACTTACTACAAATTACCCTTAATTAAAATATTTTTGAACACGAAAAGGATCCGTTTATGCATTCAAGATATTATTTAGGCTACGATTTGGGCAGTTCGTCCGTAAAAGTCGCAATCGTGGACGCCACTACAAGTGAAAATATTTTAAGTCTTCACGAGCCTAAACACGAAATGTCAATTTTGTCTGAGCAGAACGATTGGGCAGAGCAAGATCCAAATGATTGGTGGACATACCTCTGTCAAGCCACTAAACGTATCCTACAAGAGTCAAAAATTGAGGCTTCTAACATTGAAGCCGTCGGTATTTCTTACCAAATGCATGGTTTGGTTGTGGTTGATAAAGACGGTCAACCTTTAAGGAATTCCATCATTTGGTGTGACAGTCGTGCTGTGGACATTGGAAAAAAAGCCTTTGTGGATTTAACAAAGGAACGCTGTGTAAGTTCTCTTTTAAACTCGCCTGCAAATTTTACAGCTTCAAAGCTCAAATGGGTTAAAGAAAACGAACCTGAGACCTATAAAAAAATTCACAAGTTTATGTTGCCCGGAGATTTTATCGCCTATAAATTAACGGGGTCTATTTCTACCACAAACAATGGTTTATCAGAAGGTATTTTCTGGGACTATGACTCCAATTCAGTAGCCAATTGGCTATTGGAATATTATGGATTTAATCCAAATTTAGTCCCCAAAATAGTAGAAAATTTTACAGATCAAGCTTATATTTCAGAGCTGGCCTCAAAAGAAACAGGATTGCCAAAGGGCATACCCGTTACCTATCGTGCTGGCGACCAACCCAACAATGCTCTTTCATTAAATGTGTTTAACAGCGGTGAAGTCGCTGCAACTGGGGGTACTTCTGGGGTTATTTACGCAGTAACTGACAATAAAAATTCGAGTGAAGCGAGTCGCATCAATCATTTTGCCCATGTCAATTATTCATCTAAAAAACCGACCATTGGTAAACTGCTATGCATCAATGGTGCTGGGATTATGTACCGTTGGTTGCGCAATCAGAGCTCGGCTGAGTCCTATGAGACGATGAACCGTAAAGCCTCTAAAATCGCTATTGGTTCAGAAGGTTTGGTTATTTTACCTTTTGGAAATGGGGCAGAGCGCATGCTAGACAACAGCAATATTGGAACACAGTTTTGTAATATCAATTTAAATCAACATTCTAAAGCCCACCTTTACAGAGCTGCACTTGAAGGCATTGCATTTTCATTTGTATATGGTATGGAGATTTTAAAAAATGATAATGCTCAAATAAAAGTCATACGTGCTGGAAACGACAATCTTTTCAGATCTGAAATTTTTGCCAAAACACTGGCTACGCTTATTGGTTATGAAATAGAAATTTACAACACAACAGGTGCCATTGGCGCTGCCAGAGCTGCAGGCTTGACTGATAAAGATTTTGAACGTTTTGGTAAAAACATTTCAAATAACGATCATGTGATGACCTTTAAACCAATTGAAAATAAGACCCCGTATCTTGAAGCTTACCAAAATTGGAAAACAGAACTAGAAAAACAAATCAAAATAAAATAATGATACTGACAGGAAATAAAGAATATTTTAAAGGCATTGATGCCATTGAATATGAAGGCAAAGATTCTGACAACCCACTCGCATTTAAATATTATGACCCAGAGCGTATTGTGGCTGGTAAAACCATGAGAGAGCACTTTAAATTTGCCATTGCTTATTGGCACACTTTCTGTGGACAAGGCTCCGATCCATTTGGTCCTGGGACTCAAAATTTTCCATGGGACCAATCTTCAGATCCGCTAGAAGCCGCCAAGGACAAAGCCGATGCTGCCTTTGAGTTTATCACTAAAATGGGCTTTGATTATTTTTGCTTTCACGATTTTGATTTAATTGCTGAAGGGCCAACGCTGTCCGCTTCTGAGGTACGGCTCTCTGCAATTGTTGATTACTTGAAGCAAAAACAAAAAGATTCAGGGGTAAAACTTTTGTGGGGAACCTCCAACTGTTTTTCAAATCCCCGCTTTATGAACGGTGCTTCCACGAATCCAAATTTTGAGGTTGTGGCACGTGCAGGTGCTCAAGTAAAACTTGCTATGGACGCGACTATAGCTCTGGAGGGTGAGAACTATGTGTTTTGGGGTGGTCGCGAAGGCTATATGTCTCTTTTGAATACTGATATGGGAAGAGAGCTTGATCATATGGGTCAATTTTTGACCATGGCTAGAGATTATGCTAGAGCACAAGGATTTAAGGGGACATTTTTTATTGAACCAAAACCCATGGAACCCATGAAACATCAGTACGATTTTGATTCAGCCACGGCTATAGGATTTCTAAGAGAATACGGCCTGGACAAAGACTTTAAATTAAACATTGAGGTCAATCATGCGACCTTGGCACAGCATACCATGCAACACGAATTAGCCGTTGCAGCCAAAGCCAATATGCTGGGTAGCATTGATGCCAATAGAGGCGATTATCAAAACGGATGGGACACGGATCAATTTCCAAATAATATTCAAGAGACCACAGAAGCCATGTTGGTTTTTCTTCAAGCCGGAGGATTGCAAGGTGGTGGGGTTAATTTTGATGCTAAAATCAGAAGAAACTCAACAGATATGGAAGACGTATTTTTAGCCCATATTGGGGGTGCAGATACTTTCGCACGTGCTTTGATTACCGCTGATAAAATAATGACTTCTTCTCCTTATAAGAAATTACGAGAACAGCGTTATGCCTCATTTGACTCTGGAAAAGGCGAGGCCTTTGAATCAGGCAGCTTACAGTTACAAGACCTATATCAAATTGCGCTGGAAAATGGAGAAATTAGTTCTCAAAGTGGTAAGCAGGAACTCTTTGAAAACATCATCAATCAATATATTTAGTAATAAACCAACCAAAATATATTTATGAACCATTTACTTCTAACAGCTTCCTCTGTCCTAGAGGGTATCGACTGGGTTGTCTTAGGTCTTTATTTTTTGGCATTGGTGGCTGTAGCGGTTTGGGTCCTGCTTCAAAAAAACAACAATACAGAAGATTATTTTTTAGCAGGAAGAAATGTAGGATGGTTTGTAATTGGTGCTTCAATTTTTGCTTCAAATATAGGATCTGAACACGTTGTAGGACTTGCGGGGACTGGATTTGAATCTGGCACTCCTATGGCGCATTATGAGCTTCATGCGTGGATTGTTTTATTATTGGGATGGTTGTTTTTACCTTTTTACATTCGAAGTGGCGCTTTTACTATGCCAGAATTTTTAGAGAAGCGCTTTGATAGCCGTTCGCGTTGGTTTCTATCTCTTTTCTCTTTGGTTGCCTATGTCCTTACTAAGGTTTCTGTGACCATATATGCTGGTGGTATTGTGGTGTCTGAACTGTTGGCTATTCCCTTTTGGTATGGTGCCATTGGCATTGTGATTTTTACAGGTATCTATACAGTCATTGGTGGTATGAAAGCGGTGATTTACACAGAAACCTTACAAACCGTTGTTTTGATTTTGGGATCTGTGATTATTACTTATTTAGGATTGCAAGAAGTGGGTGGCTGGTCTGAATTAAGGGCTACGGTTACGGTTGTAAGTCCAGGTCATTTTAATATGTGGCGTCCCATGTCGGATCCGCAGTTTCCATGGACCGGCCTTTTAATTGGTGGAACAATTGTTGGAATTTGGTATTGGTGCACCGATCAATACATTGTCCAACGCACATTGGCTGCTAACAATATTAAAATTGGAAGACGGGGTGCTATTTTTGGTGCCTATTTGAAATTATTACCTATTTTAATCTTTTTGGTTCCTGGTATTATTGCCTTTGCACTGTCCATTCAAAACCCAGAAGTTTTTTCTGTGGATAAGGCAGATCGAGCCTTCCCTATGCTGGTCAAAACGCTATTGCCTGTTGGCTTAAAAGGATTGGTGGCAGGAGGGTTGATGGCCGCTTTAATGAGTTCACTGGCCTCTGTTTTTAATTCGTGTTCTACTATTTTTACCATTGATATTTACAAAAAGCTAAAGCCCGAAAAATCTGAAGCTTCTTTACTAGTAACTGCTAAGATAGCCACTAGTTTTATTGTAATTCTGGGTATTATTTGGATTCCTATAATGGAGAAAATAGGGGGTGGTGTTATGTACCAATATTTACAAAATGTACAGTCCTATATTGCGCCTCCAGTGACGGCGGTTTTCTTGTTGGGCATCATTTGGAAACGCGTCAATTCCAAAGCTGCCATTACCACTTTAATGTCGGGATTTTTACTGTTAGCCTTAAGGCTTGGATCTGAAATATATTTTCAACCACAAATTGCGAAAAATGAAGTGGTGTCACATGTTTTGTATGATTTTGCAATCATCAACTTTTCCCACATGGCAATATTTATGTTTGTTTTTTCTGTTATTTTATGTGTTACAATAAGTTTACTAACCACCGCCCCAGATTATAAAACCATTATTGGCTTGTCATTTGGGACCCTGACTGAGAATCAAAAACAAGCTCATAGTGATAGTTACGACCGCATTGACGTGTTGCTCTCTGTTATATTAGTTTTTCTTGTTGTCGGAATTTTATGTTACTTTACAGGGTAAGTTCAAATTGCTAATTTTAATCAAAAGCCAATGAAACTTTATAATCTTTTTATTTTTGTCCTATTGTTTATGAATTGCAGTTGTTCTGACAATAGTTTTAATAATAACTCATCTGCAGATGACGATACGACCCCAATTGACAATATTGATCCTGAAGGTGAGTTTTACATAACTCAGACCATTGACGGAGTCGAGGTCAATCGTGAAGTCCTCTTACATTTACCAGATAGTTTTGACAATACCCAAACCTACCCAGTGGTGATTGCTTTTCACGGAAATGGCGGCCAAAACGACAGTTGGATTTTTCCTTTTTCTCCATTTGTTGACAATGGTGAATTTATAGGAGTTTACCCTCAAGGCCATTTAAATTCTTGGAATCTTGGACAAGAAGCTTCCAATGCAGATGATGTTGATTTTTTTAATCAAATTATGGCACATCTTGAAACGTATTTCTTTTTTGATGCAACCAAAGTGTATGGAGTGGGAAGCTCTAATGGCTCGGCCATGATCAATAAACTAGCTATAGAGACCTCACATTTTAGCGCCGTTGCAGCTTTGGCCAGCCAATTGATGGTTGGAACCCTACCAGACAGTTCAACTTCGCCAGTTTCTGTACTTCAGATTTGTGGAACTGCTGACAACAGCGTTCCATATGAAGGTGGGATGGCTTTTATGGGTCATGAATTTTTGGGTGCAGAAGAAAGTGCTCTGGCTTGGGTCAACAGCTTCAATTGTCAGGCGGTCCCTGTTGTTGAGGAGTTGGGAGATGATCAAATTCTTATTTACACCGATTGTGACTCTGGAAAAGAAGTAAAATTTCACAGTATTGAAAATGGTGGACACAATTTAAACATTCCAAATGACCCTTTATTTTTTCATAGAATTTGGGACTTTTTAAAGCGATTTTAAACTATGAGACGCTCTTTTAAATTTGTCAATTTTATTATTTTCTTACTCGCCTTTTTGCAATCAGGCTTGACATTAGCTCAAAATAACATCGTTATAGAAGGGGTGATATACGACGAATATAATTACCCCATTCCCTATGCCTCTGTGGGGATTGTAGAAAAAAATATTGGTACCAGCTCTACTGAAGATGGGGGTTTCAAGTTTTTTGTAACAAACAAAGAACTGTTGGATACTATTGAAATTTCATCCATTGGATTTCAATCTCTTAAAATTACTGTTCAAGATTTCATTGCACGTAAAGACAAAACTTTTATCTTGAAGGAAATGATCACAGAATTAGGTGAGGTTTCCATTGAGAGCCCCAGGAATATCGTCAAAAAAGCGGTCAAAAAATTAAAAGAGAACACCCTTAGCAATAAACACAAACTTGGTATTTTATACAGACGCTGGTCTGTTGAAGATAATATTTGTCGTTATTTTATTGAGCAATATATCGATGTTTTAGACCGAGGCCCCTCTTCATATATACAAGCTTTTGATGTCAAACAAAGTCGTAATTCTTCCGATTATCGTTTTATAAAAAATGAGCAGGATCGACATGCCTTAAAGTTTATGGAACTAAACAATCCATTGAGAAACGGCCCACCTATTTCATCTTATGATTGGAAAAAAATTGATGATACTTTTTATGAAAATGAAGATGTAATCGTTTTACAAGGTAATTTGCGCAATGGCAATACCATTACATTTTATATTGGTTTTGACTCTTTTAAAATTTACAAAATTGAAAAAAATACTACTGTTATGAACAGGGGGAAAAGTTTAACGGCTCTTTACATTTATAAAAACAACAACAAAGGGAAGTTGTACTTGAGCTATCACAAACGTCAATGGGAAGGCGCTGTGGAGACCCCCAATCACGTGCGAAGGGCAATGCGTCAGGCAGGTGAGAAAGAACGCAATTATATACCCATTTCATACCGTCATGAAATTTTTGTTTTGGATCTTGAAAATGACGGAAATAAAATTAAATTTCAAGGGGAATTTGAGCAAAAAGACATGACTCTTTACAAAATTCCCTATGACAAATCATTTTGGACCAATATAAGCATCCCTCCTGTTACAAAATTTTATAAAAAAAATATTGGTGAGCTGGAATCTCTCTACGATGTACCCATTGAAACTCAATTTCAGTATTCTAACCGTTAATTTTATTTTTTTTTATTTTGAAAGCTTTCTACGCCCTTCCCTTGGATAAGTAATCCTTCAAAATTTAATTTTTTTAGGCTTTATTTTTAAACACTAAGCTATTTCAAAAGCATTGTTTAAATTTGTAGATATGATTGCCAGCGATTTCTCTTTTATCATCCCTGTTTACAATCGCCCTGAAGAGGTTCGGGAATTGTTGGAAAGTTTTTGTGAATTAGAAACGCCTAAAACTTTTGAAATTGTAATTGTTGAAGATGGATCTAGCTTGGATGCCCGTCTCATAGTTGAACATTTTCAAACCGAGCTTAATATCAGTTATTATTACAAGCAAAACACTGGCCCTGGTGATTCTCGAAACTATGGGATGAAGCGCGCAAAGGGTCATTACTTTATTCTTTTAGACTCTGATTGTATGCTTCCAAAACACTATTTAAAAGAAGTTATCACTTTTTTAGATAAGAATTATGTAGATTGTTATGGCGGTCCTGATACTGCTAAATATAATTTTTCAGAGCTACAAAAAGCCATTAATTTTTCTATGACTTCTTTACTGACTACAGGCGGTATTCGCGGTGGAGACAAAGAGATTGAAGGCTACCAACCGAGAAGTTTTAATATGGGTATTTCTAAAGAAGCTTTTTTAGCCTCAGGCGGTTTTGGGAATATTCACCCTGGGGAAGATCCAGATTTGTCTATTCGTTTAAGGGCTATAGGTTATAAGTTGCGTTTGATTCCCAAGGCTTTTGTGTTTCACAAGCGCCGGCTTTCATTTGAAAGTTTCTATGTTCAAGTTTATAAGTTTGGACAAGTTAGACCAATTTTAAACAAGTGGTACCCCGAAACTAAAAAAATTGCGTACTGGTTCCCCACGTTTTTTTCTTTGGGCCTTTTGATTAGTTTGCTATTTTTAACAGTTGATTTTATATGGGGATTGTATTTTTATATTGGATATTTTTTTATCATTTTCTTGGCAGCTTTAAAATCTACATCTGATATCGTTGCCAGTATCTTGTGTATTCCTGCCATATTGATTCAGTTTTTTGGATATGGTTATGGTTTTTTAAAAGCTACCTTGAAATTAAAATTATCTCGCAAATCCGCACTATTACTCTTTCCTAAGTTATTTTTTAAACAAGCTAATGAACCAATTTAAAGATATATTTATTAAAGGCATCCAAATAAAGCGATTGAACGTTTTTGTATTGTTTTTTATCATGGCTTTAACAATTTCAGTTCTCGCAAAATTTTCTGATAAGGTCACTCAAACACTGTCATTGGAGCTGGTTCCTGTACAGCTGAATCCAACGGAGCTTATAACCGACAGCCAGCCTAAATTTATTGATGTTACAGTTAAAGCAGACGGCTATAATATATTAAAATATGCATTCCAGCACTTGACATATAAAATAGATGTAAAAACATTAGAAAAAAGCAATTCAAACTACACTTGGACCGCTGATTTAAAAGATTTTAAAGGCTCTAATTTTTTTGATGAATCTATTGAGATTATTGCTCTGTCTCCAAAAGTTATTAGCTTCAATTATGATACACAGTCTCAAAAAAGAGTTCCTGTGACCGTTGTAGCAACGACACAATTTTCAGTTGGCTATGATATGCTTAATCCCCTAATGAGTCGTCCAGATTCTATCACAATTGTTGGAGCAAAAACTTCCTTGGACACTATCGATCGTATTTCAACGCTCAATATTGAAATGACTGCCGTTAAATCCGACATCAATCAGTCTGTGGAATTGAGAATTCCACCAAATTTGAAGCCTTCCTCAAATGTTGTTCAAGTTTTTGGAACCGTTGAGAAATTTACAGAAGGAAAATTAAATGTGCCTGTTTCAGTGGTTAACTTACCCGAAGGTTTCACGGTCTCAATTTTTCCCAAAGAAATCCCTGTAGTGTATTACACCAATTTGCGAACTTACGACAGCATCACTCCAACCGATTTTAAGGTGGTTTGTGATTTTAATAATTTTAACATTGATTCAAAGGTTCTTGTTCCGACTTTGGCCTCGCATCCGAAATCAATAAAAAACGCTTCACTAGAAATTAATAAGTTGGAGTTTGTAATGACAAAAAAAAATGACTAAAGTAATAGGTCTTACAGGGGGTATTGGCAGCGGTAAAACAACGGTTTCAAAGATGTTCGAGTCCGTTGGTGTTCCCGTTTATAATGCGGATCTAGAAGCTAAGAAATTGATGCAGTCTTCCTTTGAATTAAAACAGAAAATCAAACAGCTTCTAGGAAATCAAGCCTACAATGGCAATCAAATCAACAAGGCTTTTATTTCAAAAAATATTTTTAATGATCCCAAACTTTTAGCCAAAATGAATGCATTGGTTCACCCCGAAGTTGCAAAGCATTATAAACATTGGCTGTCAAAGCAATCGGCAATTTATGTCGTGAAGGAAGTTGCTATTTTGTTCGAAATTGGTGCGGAAGATGAATTTGATTATGTGTTAACCGTAACCGCGCCAGAGTCTCTTTGCATTAAAAGAGTAATTCAAAGAGATAAAACTACAGAAAAAGGAATCATGGCAATCATGTCTAATCAATTGGATACTTCTGTGAAAGTTTTAAAATCAGATTTTGTAATTCACAATGTCGATATTGAAAACTCATTAAAACAAGTTTATGATATTCATAATGAAATTCATAAAACTAATTGTCAATTATAAAATTTTAACATTTTAGTTAATAGGAAGTTAAAAGTAACCCAAAACATTCTTAAATACTTTAATTTCGTTTGATGAATAAGAAACTTTTTTCAATACTTGTTATACTGATGAGTTTGTCACTTATTGGAATTATTTTTGTTCAAGCTTATTATATAAACAACATACTGAAAAACAAAGAACAAGAGGATATCATAATTATCACTCTTTTGTCTTTGGTTTTCACAATGATCATCATCATTGGCTATATGAGTGCAGTTTATCAATTAATTCAACAGCGAAAAATTTCACAAATGAAGTCAGACTTCATCAATAATATGACTCATGAGTTTAAAACACCTATTGCTACCATCAACCTTGCTTTAGACGCCATTAAAAATCCAAAAATTTTCAATAACAAAGCCAAAGTATCGGATTATATTTCCATGATAAAAGAAGAGAATAAACGAATGAATGCTCAGGTTGAAAATGTTTTGCGCATCTCCAAACTTCAAAAAAAACAATTGATAATTACCAAGGACAGACTTCAACTTCACGAGCTAATTGAAGATGCGATAACACATGTGGAACTTATCGTCAAAAACAGAGCTGGCTATATTAAAACCAATTTCAAAGCGACTAAGGCTTCTATATTAGCCAACGACTCCTACTTTACCAATGTCATCGTCAATATTTTAGACAATGCCATTAAATATTCTGAGGGGCCTCCTAAAATAGACATAATAACCGAAAATCATGGCAATAGTATTTTGATGTCCATCAAAGACCAGGGTGTTGGAATTGGCAAAGTCGCTCAAAAAAGAGTTTTTGAGGAATTTTACAGGGAACACACAGGTAACGTTCACAATGTCAAAGGCCATGGTCTTGGCCTTGCCAATGTCAAGCGAATTGTAGAAAACCATCAGGGAATTATTTTTATAGAAAGTGAAAAAGGAAAAGGAAGTACATTCACTATTAAATTACCACTAATAACATAACGATATGGAAGAAATTAACAAACGCATACTACTTGTAGAGGACGATCCTAATTTTGGAACTGTCTTAAAAGAGTATTTGACCATTAACAATTATGAGGTTGTATTGGCCAAAAATGGTATGGAAGGATTTGAAAAATTTAAAAAGTCAGATTTTCATCTTTGTATATTAGATGTAATGATGCCCTACAAAGATGGCTTTACATTAGCCCAAGAAATAAGAGAAAAAGACAAAGAAGTACCGATTATTTTTCTTACGGCAAAATCATTAAAAGAGGATGTTTTAAAGGGCTACAAAGTAGGGGCTGACGATTACTTAAACAAGCCTTTTGACAGCGAAGTTTTGCTTTTAAAAATTAAAGCGATTATTCAAAGAAAAACAGTGGAAAGTATTGCTGACAGCAAGCAGTTTGAATTTGAAATTGGTAGTTTTAAGTTAAATTCCAAGCTTAGATTTTTAATTCAGGGTGATACACAAATAAAACTGTCACCAAAAGAAAACGAACTTTTAAGATTACTGGCATTGCATATCAATGATTTGATGCCAAGGGAAATTGCATTAACTAAAATTTGGAGGGATGATAACTATTTTACATCAAGAAGTATGGATGTTTATATTGCCAAATTGCGCAAGTATTTAAAATTAGATCCAAAGGTCGAAATTTTAAACATCCATGGTGAGGGTTTTAGACTTGTTGTCAATTCCTGATTTTTATCAAATTTTTTAGTCTTTAGCTGAAAAAGAAGCTAGTTCGGATTCTATATATTTTAGAACAGTCTTTAGAGGGGTTTGATGATCGAACCATTTTGTATTACTATCTTTTTTAAACCAAGTCAATTGACGCTTGGCATAGCGGCGTGAATTCTTTTTAATCTCTTCAATCGCTTTTTCTATTGACCAGGTGCCTTCAACAGAATTAAATAGTTCTTTATATCCCACAGTATTAAGGGCATTTAAATCTCTGTAGTTGTACAAGGATCTAGCTTCTTCTATCAAACCCCTTTCTATCATTTTATCAACCCTTTGATGAATGCGTTGGTAAATAACACTTCTTTCAGCCTCAAGTCCAATACTAATTACATTAAAAACTCTAGATTTTTTTTCTTTGTTTAAATATTGTCGGTATGGCTTTCTGCTGCCTCTGCAAATTTCTAGTGCTCTAATAATTCGTTGTGAATTGTTTAGATCTATCTGTGCATAGGTTTCTGGGTCTGCAATTTTTAATTCTTTTTGAAGTATTTCTATTCCATGGATTTTGAGTTCTAAATTTAACTTTTGGCGTATATTCGCTGCCACTTTTGGAAAATTATCCAATCCTTTTAGTATGGAGTTGATATACAAACCAGACCCCCCTACTAAAATTACAATTTGGTGGGTTTCATGCAACATTTTGATGCGTTCTAAGGCCTCTTTTTCATACTGGCCTACGTTGTAAGATTCGGTAATTGATTTGTGATGAACAAAGTGGTGGGGAATGCTTTGTAATTCTTCGGCGCTTGGCGCAGCCGTTCCGATCGGAATTTCTTTATAAAATTGCCTAGAATCTGCGGAAATAATTTCTGTTTGAAAATGGCTGGCTAGTTTTAAACTCAAATTTGTTTTTCCTATTCCTGTTGGTCCCACTATGGATATTATAAATTTATCCATGGTGTAATGGAAATCCACATTTGTGACAGAATTGAGCATCATCTACGTGGGAAGATTCCGTACAGCTGCTGCATGATTGGGTATTTTTAGGAACATTTTTACGTTCTTTTCGGCTCATTTCAGAAGTTACAATTCCAGTGGGTATGGCAATGATACCATACCCTAATATCATGATGAGCGAAGCGATAAACTGCCCCAGCGCACTGATGGGTGCAATGTCTCCATAACCAACTGTTGTCAGGGTTACAATGGCCCAATAAACACTTCGTGGAATGCTGGTAAATCCACTGTTTTTATCGCCCTCTACCAAATACATGACGGTTCCCAATATAATACAGAGCACCAAAACAAAGGACAAGAAAACGGCTATTTTAATTTTACTTCTCTTGAGTGCTCTCCCAAAATTGGTGCTTTCTCCAATAAAACGCGTTAGTTTTAAGATCCTGAAAACTCTTAGCAGTCTAAGGGCGCGAAGGGCAAGCAAGGAGTTTGTACCAACTACAAAGAGTGAAATGTATTTTGGAACTGTTGAAAGAAAATCTACGATGCCATAAAAACTAAAAATATAAGCTCTTGGTTTTTTAACACAAACTATTCTGGCAATATATTCCAAAGAAAACAATACAGTAATGATCCACTCAAGGATATTGAAAATTAGGGCGTATTTTGTTCCAATAGGCTCAATACTCTCCAGCATGACCAGAACAATACTCAACAGAATTACCACCAATAGTAAAATGTCAAAAAATTTACCTGCAGGGGTATCTGCCTCATATATGATCTCATGAAGTTGATTTCTCCAGCTAGAATTAGATTTTTGTTTGGACATGGCTCAAAAATACTAAAACTTTAGTCGTTCAAAGTAATCACTTTTAATCTTTTATTTCGGCGCATATAACTTTGAAGTATATGTTGAGCGTCCTTGTTGTGTTCCAAAGGGGTAATGAGCGTTGATAAAATATCGGTACTTGTCACTTGAAAATTTAAATTGTAATAAGTATAACCTCTTAAAACGCCATTTTCGACCCAAACTGCACTGCGTTCATCAATGCTACGCCCCTTGTCAATAATTAGCATACTTTTGGATTTAAAGCTGTAGTAGTCTATGATTTTTTGAACTTTAGTATTGTATGTATCGACAGATTCTTCTCCGATACAGGCTCCAGAGCAAGCTTTTATAGTGTAAGCAAAACAATTGCCTTTTGTGTTGTACAGACCACATAGTTTTTGGCATAAATCGTATTTCTCTACAATCTTGTTCATAAAGCTCTTTCCGCTTTGAATATTTCCAAAAGTAGTAATGGGTTTTTTGGTCCCTTTAATTTTTTGAATTTTTAAGATCAAATAACCATTTTTGTCTTTAACGCTAAAAAGACCATGAGAAAAAATAGTTCGCCTCAGAGCGCGGTTAAATTTGGGTTTATGATGTTTTATTTCGGCACTTTCCTTTAAAAGTGCTAATAATTCACTGCCGGTTTCTTCATAGCTTACCGCTGTAACTTCTAATTGAATTTTTTTTGATTTTGGATTTTCGCCAACAAAATGCTGATTGATTCTACTCTTTATATTTTTACTCTTCCCGATGTATACAATATCTCCGCTTTTATTGTACATATAATAAATTCCTGTGGCCTCAATGAGTGATTGAATAATGGCTACCAATTTGGGCTCCAATTGCCGCTTTGGTTCCAGGCGTATTGAGGACTTTATTATTCGCTTTTCAAGATCTTTGTTGAGCAACAGTTCAAATAATTTAGTCGTAGCCAAGGCATCACCTGAGGCCCGATGACGATCGCTCATCGGAATTCCTAAAGAGCGAACCAATTTCCCCAAGCTGTATGATGGGAGGTCAGGAATTAATTGTTTTGAAAGTTCTACAGTACACAAGTTTTCCCTTTCAAATTTGAAACCCAAGCGTTCAAATTCAAGTTTTAAAATTCTATAATCAAATTTTGCATTGTGAGCTACCAAAACACAACCCTCAGTAATTTCTACAATGCGTTTGGCCACTTCAAAAAATTTTGGAGCACTGCGTAACATTTTATTTGAGATTCTTGTCAGGTTGACCACATAGGGTTGAATGGGGCGTTTGGGGTTTACCAAACTAATAAATTGATCAATAATGGTTTTTCCATTGTGTTTGTAGATGGCAATTTCTGTAATGCCTTCTTCATTATATTTCCCTCCAGTGGTTTCTATGTCTAAAATTGCGTAAATTTTGAGTCTTTTAATTGTAATTTCTGGCTCCAAAAATAAGACTGCCAACCCGTATCATATTGCTGCCACAATCTATAGCAAGTTTATAATCCCCACTCATTCCCATCGATATAATTTTAACATTTTTTCGTCGTTGTTTTAGCTCATCAAATTTGGATTTTAGGGTTTTAAATTCCTTTGAAATTTGAAGTTTGTTTGATGTAAAACTTGCCATCCCCATCAAT
>JAYYCW010000084.1:0-7218 GCA_036161535.1 Bacteroidota bacterium
TGAGTAAAACTTCTACTTCAAAATCGCCTGCAACAGTCGATCGACTGACGCCGCCTACAGGAACTCCTACTTTGCCATTAATTAGAACATTTTCGCTGATTTTAGTAGAAAGTGTAACCCCCACCCTGCTGTCGGTTTCGTATTCAGGAGTATTTTTACCTAGATCTAAATCCAATCCTAGCTTAACTTTATTGTCCTCGCTTGAGAAAATATCATTCAAGACATTAGTCACTCCATCAGACATCAATTCAAAAGCATCTTGAGAATCCAAACTAATCTTGCTTCTGAAGGAGCCCGTGGCAAGTAGTGATAGGGCTTGGAATTCTCTTTTATCTTTGTCGCGTAAACGATCCTTGAGCTCATTGTTAAGAGTGGAATTAATTTTTGGAAAACGAATATCAAAATCTAAATCTGGCTTTTCAAGAGGACCTGTAAGCTTTACTTGAACTTCAACTGGAATAGTCTGGTTGATAGGATTGTCGAGAAGTGTTGATGGATTGACATTGATACCATCGTATATTGCCTCAATATTAATCTCTGCTTGAAGGGGATTCCCTTCCCACAACAGTGAACCGTCTTTAACGAGTTTAAATTTCTTTTTAATTAGCTTGCCTAAGCTGTAATTGTAATAGCCTGACAATACCAGAAAATCACCAAACATCTGAAATTTATCATTGGTGTTAATTTGTGCCAAAATACTTCCGTTACCACGACCCACAATTGAACTTCCTGTCTCCTTGTCAATCACAATTTCAATCTCAGCATCATCTGTGATGTCCATATTAAATTCCATCTCTACTCCCTTGATATCATCTAACTTTATAGCTCTATTAACAGCTTTCTGGTTTTTTTCTTCAGGACTTAAAAATTTTACATATGAATTTTCAGTGATCATCTCGCTGTCATTCAATGGTATTTTAAAAATCGTTCCCTTTGAAGTAATGACATTTGCCTCAATAAATAATTGATTCACAGGCCCTGATATGTCAATATTACCAGAAACGAATCCTGTTCCGTAATACAAGGATTCCTCAGTTTCACTGGTATTTAAAACAAGTAAGCGATCTGAATCTATGGTAGTCTCAATTGACCAATTTTTTAAATTGACATGGTTCATTTTACCATTTAAAATTCCTTTGGATAAGAACTTTGTATCTTTAAACTTGGCGGTTTCAAAAACAAAACTCTGCCTCTCAAGTTTAACTCTAGTTTTGTCATCAAAAGCATAATCAATATTTAAATAAGGTATTGAAATTCCACCCGAGTCAAGACGCAACTCACCATTAATTTGTGGCTTCTCGAGAGGGCCACTAATTTTGGAAAATCCTGAAACTTTGCCTCTAATATTTGTGATGACACCACCACCAAAAGGATTTAATGGATTTAAAATAAAATCTTTAAAATTTAGATTTAAATCTAAATTTGAATGGACTCCAGAAACATCTAAATTTCCCTCTGCGGAAAAAGATTCTTTTGTGTCATTTTGAATTTTAAGTTGAATATCATAGTTTTTAAGTGACGAATTTCCTTCAATTTTAGCCTCAAAAGCCCCTAAATTGAAGCCATTTACTGAAAAAAACTCAATATCAAGCATTGATTTTGGAAGATAGGTGTCTTTAAATTTGGAAACATTGAGGCCGCCATTTATGGTACCGCCAAGGCTCAAGCTGTCAATTTCTGGGGTAACTTTAGCCAGGTCTACATTTTGAAATTCGAGGGCAATATTAGTCGATAAGGAATCCTTGGCATTGGCCCACAAAGAAATTTTTTGGTCTTTATGCGTCATGGCAACGGCATCCATTTCAAACGCTCTGCTTACAGGGTTAAAAACAAGCTTTGTTTCTGGACTTTCTTCTGAATTCAATTCCCAGCTGGTATTTTTAAACTTGGCCTTAGATGGTTTTAACCCAAGTACATAATTTTTGTCATCTGTTGTGTAATAAAGATTAAGATCAAATTGATCTTCGCGGCGTTTTCCGCCTTTAAACTGAGATTTGATATAAAGCGTATCGTTAAGAGAAACATTGATTAAACTGAATTCGTTTGCCTTCATGTAAGGAGTACTCAAGCTGTCCAACTCAACATATGAATTAAATAATGGGTTGCTATTGTCAAATTTGATTTCAACTTTTTTGGCAAAATACGATTCCATTCGAATGTCTGGCGATTTAAAGGTTAGCTTAAATTTTGAAGGGTCACTGTCTAAAACTCCTCTAAAAAATGTATTGGCTCCAAACTCTAAATCAGGGTAAAATACTTCAATAATTTTATTGTAAACCTTAAAATTGAATTTCAATGATTGGTCTGCAGAAATTTCACTAGCTACAACTTGAGAATAAATTCCAGTCAAAGCATTTTCAAGCATTAATGGAACTTGTTTAATTTTAAAAAATCCTTCAAAAGTTCCCTCAATAATTTCGGGTGAATTGACAGATAAAGTGTGATTTAAATCAGAATCGAAGGTTGAAACCACTTGAAAATCTTTGAAAAAATAGCTGTCATTCTGATTTGTGTAACGGGTGTCTTTGAATTGAAGTAGTCCATACAAATCATCTAAATTAGTTCCTTTCATGTCCATATCAACACGACCAGAAAAAATAGATAAACTGTCTCTTTTGACAAAATTTAAAGCATTTAAGTTTGCTTTTTTGACAGAAGCTGAAAAGTCATAAATATTTTCTTTTTCTGAAAAATCTACCAAGCCTTCAAAATCTAACATAAGATTCTTGTCATTGGCTTTAAGTTGACCGCTAAAGATTTTATTTTCAACCAAACCCAATACTTCGAGGTCTTGGTAATTGTAATTATTATACTCAAAGCCATCAAAAGTTCCTGCAATATTGGATCGGATGTTGTCAATTTTGAACCCCTCACCTTCAATTGTAAGATTCGTATTGACACGCCCTACATCACGATTTTGGATAAAAGTCCCTAAATCAAATTCAGTAAGTTTTAATTTTCCATTATAACTGGCCGCATCTATTTCCTTGATATCATTGAGATTCAAATCTGCATAAATTTCACCCAACTCGGTGCGAATGTCACAATCTATGTTGATTTTTTGATCTGACATACTAATAATTCCCTTAGTGGAAAAGATTCCCAGAAAGTCTAAAGTTGAGGGTAATTTTTGTCCAAGTATTCTTGGAAGTATTCGCTTTAAATCCTTATAATTTGATGACAATTCTTTAAGTTTTGCATTCATATAAAACGGCTGCAGCTCTGACGATTTAAGGTTATTAAAAATAAAATCTCCGACAATCCGACTCTTGCCATCGGACTCGAGATTTAAATTATAAACCTCCAATGCATTGAGAGTTCCATTTAGTTTCGCATCGAAGGAAATATCTTGAGTTCCACCAAATTCAGGATAAAAAACATTTAACTCCCCAAGATTGATTCGAGTGTCTTTAAAATTGGCTTCAATTTGAACCTTTTCAGTAAAAAACTTTAGATTTTTTCGCTTGTATAAAAACTCTAAATCAGCATTGACAACAGATTCAAGTGTATTTATTTTTAAGTTTCTGAAGGTCATAGATTCAGTTGTATATTTGAACTGCGTTTGTAAATCTTGCAGCTGAACACCTCTCCCATCTGTAAAACTCAAAGCCTTAATTTCAGTGCTGACATCAGGCCCTAAAATTAAAAAATTTCTGGCTTTAATTTTCAATTTTTGAAAATCTAAAATATTGGATGTCGATTTGTTTTCATTGGATAATTTAAATTTGCTGTCTTCAATACTCAAGGCTTTTGTGGACAATTTAAATGGAATTTGAGATTTTGTATCCTTTTTGAATTTTTTTAAAAAAACATCCAAATTAGAGGTCTGTTCTCCAGTATAAGTTTTGATATGAAAATACAGTCCATAAATATCTATATCGTCAAAAATTAAGCTATTGTTGTTGATATTTGCAAAGCTCAAAATAGAACTGTTAAACTCATTAATTGAAATTAATGAATCATTTTTATGATCTTTGATTAGAATATTTTTAAACTCAATATCACCATTCAACTGCAGTCCAACTTTTCCTACTTTGATATTGGTGCCAAGTTTTTCATTAATACGCTGGGTCGCATAAGAACCAAAATAGGTTTGCACCATTGGTATTGAAAAAATCAAAAGTAATAAAATAAAAAGCACCCCAATGGAGGCTAAAACTCTTACAAATATGTTTAATCTCGATCTAATGACTCTCAAGATAATTTAAAATTTTAAATAAAAAACATTTGAAATTAATCCTTAATCAAAGCTAAGATATGATACATTTTTTTTATTTCTTTGTAGGGCTTTATATTAATTAATCAAAAGTTTTGCCAAACTTTTAATTGTAAAAGAATAAACTAAAGAATTTCCTCGATGTACAAGGAAAAAATTTATATTCTAGGGATTGAATCTTCATGTGACGATACTGCTGCTTCAGTTATATGCAATGGGAAAATTCTTAGCAATGTCATTGCGAATCAATCAATCCATCAAGACTATGGTGGTGTGGTCCCAGAGCTTGCCTCTAGAGCACACCAACAAAACATTGTTCCAGTGGTGGACCAATGTCTTAAAAAAGCAAATGTTTCAAAATGCGATCTGTCTGCTATTGCATTCACTAGAGGACCGGGTCTCATGGGCTCATTGCTAGTGGGTACATCATTTGCAAAATCGTTGGCTTACGGACTTAAAATTCCCCTTATTGATGTCAATCATATGCAAGCGCATATTTTAGTACACTTCATAGAAAAAGAAGGTTACAAAAAGCCAACATTTCCTTTTTTGGCAATGACCATTTCAGGGGGCCATACACAAATTGTAAAAGTTGATAATTATTTTGAAATGACTGTTATTGGTGAAACTATAGATGACGCCGTTGGGGAAGCCTTTGACAAAAGCGGTAAAGCCTTGGGGCTTGGTTACCCCGCAGGACCTAAAATTGACAAACTTGGACGGTTGGGAAACCCCAGCGCTTTTAAATTTACAAAGCCAAGGGTCAAAGGACTCGATTTTAGCTTTTCAGGACTCAAAACAGCCGTTTTGTATTTTTTACAAAAAAATACAAAAGAAAATCCTAATTTTATTGCAGAAAATCTCAATGATATTTGTGCATCAATTCAACATACTATTGTAGAAATATTGTTGGATAAATTAAAATTAGCAGTCAAGCAAACGGGGATCAACAAAATTGCAATTGGAGGGGGTGTTTCAGCCAATTCTGCCATCCGTGAAGCACTGAAAAAATCGGAACAAAAGCAGGGATGGAAAACCTATATTCCAGAAACTGAATTTACGACTGACAACGCTGCAATGGTTGCCATTGTTGGATATTTAAAATATTTAAAAAAGGATTTTACGACCCAGGAGACAACGGCCGAGGCAGGGTTAAAAATACAGTAGATTAAAATGCAATTATTTTATAATCCCGAACTAAAACAAAGTGACAAAAAATTTTTTTTTGATAAAAATGAAAGTCAACATATTATTAAAGTATTACGCAAGAAAAAAGGAGATAAAATATTTATTACTAATGGTTTAGGATTTTTATTTAATGCGGAAATAACCTTTGAAAGTCAAACTGCTTGCGAAGTTTCCATTTTAAGTAGTAACTATCAAAAACCAAAAAAAAATAAAATTCATATGGCTGTTGCGCCGACTAAATTAAACAATCGTTTCCAGTGGTTTCTTGAGAAAGCAACCGAGATTGGAGTGGACGTTATCACTCCAATTTATTGCCACCAAGGTCAAAGAAAAATTTTGAAGGAGGAGCGCTTTAAAAAAGTCCTTATAGCTGCTGCCAAACAATCGTTGAGACCACATTTCCCTGTACTCCAAAAAGCAATTTCATTTGAGAAATTTATATCGAAAAAGCATTTTGAAAGTCGGTTTATAGCACATTGTCAAAACAGTCCAAAAAAACCGCTGAAAACATTAATTCTATCAAATAAAGATACACTTATACTGATTGGTCCTGAAGGAGATTTTAGCCCTAAAGAGATTCAAATGGCTGAGGATAAGGGGTTTCAATCAGTAAGTTTAGCAAAACAGAGGCTCAGAACCGAAACTGCAGCCATTGTTGCATGTCACACCATTCAACTTTCCAATGATTAGGTTGATATACATAACGCTTTTCGCATACATATTGGTAGGAAATTTATATTCTCAAAATCTTGCGATTTTAAAATATGAAGGGGGTGGTGATTGGTATAGTAACCCAACTGCACTAAGGAACTTGATTCAATTTTGCAACGCAGAGATTCGAACCAATCTGATTGAAAAGCCAAACGTTGTTGCAGCAGTTGACTCTGAAATTTTTGATTATCCAATGTTACACATGACCGGACATGGCAATGTTTATTTTTCAGTAGATGCAATCGAAAATCTAAGAACTTATTTATTGGGAGGAGGATTTTTACACATTGATGATAATTATGGCATGAAGAACTATATTTTACCCCAACTAAAAATACTATTTCCAAACAAAGAATTGACTGAAATACCGTTAGACCACCCCATTTATAAAAACCATTTTAAATTTCCAGAAGGACTTCCAAAAATACATGAGCACGATGGATTACCACCAAAGGCAATGGGATTCTATGACAAAAATACACTTATTTTACTCTACACCTATGAGAGCGATTTAGGAGACGGTTGGGAGGATCAAGAGGTGCACAATGATCCCCAAACAATTCGCCGAAAAGCGCTTGAAATGGGAGCGAATATTGTTAAATATGCCTTTGAGAAATCCCTTTAACAATGCAATTAAACCATTATACCTCTAAGTTTAAAAAACAAACGTTTTCATTGGTGCTTATTGCTGACCAAGTGGCATGCCCAGCGAACATTGGAGGTTTGTTCAGAGCTGCTGACGCTTTTGGTGTTAAAAAAATAATTCTTGGTGGCCCCATAATTCAGCTGAATCGAAAAACCTGGAATACTTCAAGAGCAACCGAAAATGCGTTAATCTATAAACAAATCGAAGCTACAGCTGAAGTGATAAAAGAATATAAGAGATCAGGTTACCAAATAATAGCTCTTGAAATTACAAAAAACAGCAAACCAATACACAAAATAAAAATTGATGAAAGACAACCTCTCGTTTTGATTGTGGGGAACGAACGCCTCGGGATAGACAAAAGCCTACTGCAGCTGTCAGACGTAATTTGTCACATTGAAATGTATGGCCAAAACAGCAGTATGAATGTAGTGCAGGCCACTTCCATTGCACTTTA
>JAYYCW010000085.1:0-7292 GCA_036161535.1 Bacteroidota bacterium
AGCAGAGATGCTATTATCGAACGAGCTGTTGCAGCGGTGCGTTATGCCAAATCGTTTGTTGAGGATGTAGAGTTTTATGCGGAAGATGCCGGTAGAACTGAGAATGAATATCTCGCGATAGTATGTGAAGCCGTCATCAAGGCTGGAGCCACGGTTCTCAATATCCCTGATACCACTGGCTACTGCCTTCCACAAGAATATGGAGCCAAAATAAAATACCTAAAAGACAATGTTAAAGGAATTGAAAAAGCCAATCTTTCTTGTCACTGTCACAATGACCTAGGCCTTGCTACTGCCAACTCTATTGAAGGGGTTATCAATGGTGCAAGTCAAATAGAATGCACTATCAATGGCATTGGCGAGAGGGCGGGAAATACCGCATTGGAAGAAGTGGTGATGATCATGAAACAACACCCAGCTTTGCAGTTAAACACCAATATTAATACTTCCATGATCTATGGTATCAGCCAACTAGTCTCTGACAATATGGGTATCTGTACCCAACCCAACAAAGCGATCGTTGGCGCCAATGCCTTTGCCCACAGCTCAGGAATTCATCAAGATGGCGTGATTAAAAATAGAGAAACTTATGAAATTATCGACCCCAAGGAGGTTGGGGTCACAGAATCTGCCATCGTACTCACGGCTAGATCTGGACGTGCTGCATTGGCCTACAAAGCCAAAAAGGTTGGGTACGAGCTCACCAAGCTTCAATTGGATGTGGTTTACAGCGATTTTCTAAAATTTGCCGATGTGAAAAAGGAAGTCAATGATAGTGATCTCCACGAAATCATAGAATCTAGTACCATCTACCAAGAACTTCGATGAACATGAAAAAAACACTTTTTGACAAAGTTTGGGATGCACATATAGTTGAATCCGCCGCTGAGGGTCCACAAATTCTATACATCGACAAACACCTCATCCATGAAGTGACCAGCCCTCAAGCTTTCAATGAACTAAAACAAAGGGGAATCCCTATTTTTAGACCTCAGCAAATTGTGGCTACTACCGATCATAACACACCAACAAAAGATCAACACTTACCAGTTAAAGACGAGTTGTCCAGAAATCAGCTTGAAGAACTTTCAAAAAACTGTGCTGAGAATAATATCACACTGTATAAATTAGGCCATAAATATAACGGTATTGTTCACGTGATGGCACCAGAACTCGGCATCACCCAACCTGGTATGACGATGGTTTGCGGAGACAGTCACACCTCTACTCATGGTGCATTTGGCGCTATCGCCTTTGGTATAGGAACCAGTCAGGTTGCACAAGTTTTTGCAAGTCAATGCCTATTACTCAAAAAGCCAAAAAGTTTGAGAGTGACCGTCAATGGATCCCTTAAAAAAGGGGTTTTACCCAAGGACGTAATCCTTTATATCATTGCAAAGCTAGGAACAAATTCTGGAACGGGCTTTTTCTGTGAATATGCAGGAGATGTTTTTGAAAATATGAGCATGGAAGGAAGAATGACTGTCTGTAATATGAGCATAGAAATGGGAGCTAGAGGCGGTATGATTGCACCGGACCAAACTACTTTTGACTATATAGCTGGCCGAGAGTTTGCTCCAAAAGGAATCGCATTTGATAAAAAAGTTGCCTATTGGAAAACCCTTCCAACCGATCCGGGTGCTCAATTTGACAAGGAATATTTCTTTGAAGCCGATGATATCGCACCGATGCTTACCTATGGGACAAATCCCGGTATGGGAATTAAAATTACGGAAACCATCCCAGTCGAAGACAATGCATCTTTTGAAAAATCATTAGAATATATGAACTTTAATGCCGGAGAATCCTTGCTAAACAAACCTATAAATTATGTATTTATTGGCAGTTGTACAAACTCCAGAATTGAAGATTTTAGAGTGGCAGCAAACTATATCAAAGGCAAACAAAAGGCAGACAATGTCACAGCTTGGTTAGTACCGGGAAGTCGACAAGTTGAGGCACAAATTAAGGCTGAGGGACTGCAAACTGTTTTTGAAGCAGCTGGTTTCGAACTGAGACAACCAGGCTGTTCGGCATGTCTTGCCATGAACGACGATAAAATCCCACAAGGTGAATACTGTGTTTCAACTTCAAACAGAAATTTTGAAGGCCGGCAAGGGCCCGGTGCAAGAACCATCTTAGCCAGTCCATTGGTGGCCGCTGCAACCGCTGTAGAAGGAAAAATTATTGATATCACCCAAAACAGTTGATCTAATGGAAAAATTTACAACCCTAAAATCTAAAGCAATACCGCTAAATATCCCCAATATTGACACCGACCAAATCATTCCTGCACGGTTTTTAAAAGCCACCGATAAAAAAGGATTTGGAGACAATGTTTTTAAAGATTGGCGCTACGACGAGAGTGGTAATTTAAAATCTGATTTTCCTCTAAACAACCCAAAATATAGTGGCAGTATTCTTGTCGCAGCAAATAATTTTGGTTGTGGTTCTAGCCGAGAGCACGCAGCCTGGGCGCTTGTTGGTTATGGCCTTAAAGTAATTATATCGAGTTTTTTTGCCGATATCTTTAAAGGCAATGCGCTTAACAATGGATTGCTTCCCATACAAGTATCAGAAACATTTCTTGAAAAACTTTTTAAAGTGATTGAATCAGACGCCAATACAATCCTAACTGTAGATTTAGAAACCCAATCATTAACGGTAAATAACACGGGATTGAGCAGCAACTTTGATATTGATTCCTATAAAAAAACCTGCCTTATAAATGGCTATGACGATATTGATTACTTGATAAACCAGAAAGAAAACATCAAGGCTTTTGAACTCCAAAAAACACATTTACCATGAACCTAAAAATCGCTGTACTACCCGGTGATGGCATCGGACCTGAAGTAACAGAGCAAGCTATCAAGGTATTAAATGCAATTGCCATGAACTTTGATCATAAATTCAGCTACAAGTATGCAGATGTAGGTGCCATTGCCATTGACAACCACAAAGAGCCGCTTCCACAAAGCACACTTGAAGTATGTAAAAATACAGATGCCATTTTATTTGGTGCGATTGGAGATCCGAAATACGACAACGATCCTACTGCAAAAATAAGACCTGAACAAGGACTCTTAAAGCTTCGTAAAGAATTGGACTTATTTGCGAATATAAGACCTGTGAAGGCCTATAAGACGCTGCTTGACAAATCACCTCTTAGAAAAAAAATTATCAAAGGAACGGATATCAGCATTTATAGAGAACTTACAGGCGGCCTGTATTTTGGGAAAAAAAAATTGAGTAAAGATGGGAATACGGCTTCGGATTTGTGTACTTATTCACGCTTTGAAATAGAACGCATTTCTCACCTGGCTTTTAAGGCCGCTGAACTAAGAAAAATGAAAGTCACTTTGGTGGATAAAGCCAATGTTTTGGAGAGTTCAAGGCTTTGGAGAAAAGTTGTGACTGAAATTGGGACCCAATATCCAAAGGTAGAATTAGATTTTTTATTTATAGACAACGCCGCTATGCAAATGATTCAAAATCCAAGGCAATTTGATGTCATTCTCACCGAAAACTTGTTTGGTGATATCATTAGCGATGAAGCCAGTGTTATCGGCGGTTCTATTGGTTTGTTGTCTTCTGCTTCTGTGGGAAAAAAATATGCGATGTTTGAGCCCATCCATGGGTCTTATCCACAAGCGACTGGCAAAGGCATTGCCAATCCCATCGCCTCAATTTTATCGGCAGCTATGCTGTTGGACCACTTTGCCTTATTTAATGAGGCAAAAATGATTCGCAAAGCCGTTGACAAATCCCTAAAACTACAAATAACAACTCCAGACTTAAATAAGAAATTTGACAATGTTACCACTTCTAAAGTAGGTGATTTTATTGAGGACTACATCAACAACCCAGAAGATTCAAATTTAAATTTCTCTAATATTTATTTAGGGCAGTCGACCATCATCTAAAAAAGTGTACAAAAAAAGCCTCATGCTTTTGCATGAGGCTTTTCTTATTACAATTTAATGGTTTTGCCTTTGTCGTCTTTAAAGCGATATTCGAGGTATGTGTAAGCATCTCTTGGCATTATTTTTACCCAAACTTTATATTGAAAAAACCATTTCAAACGAATGGATGGGAACCCTTTTGTCAAAAAGGCGGCGATAAAAGGATGTGTGTTTAAGGTCACCTTTTTAAAGCCTTTTTTAATAATTAAATCTAATTGATGATTGATTTTATCAATCAAAACAATAGGCGCTTCAACCTCCGATCCTGTTGGACCGTTGGGGTTTGCTTCTTTTGTTTTGATATTCATTTCTGGACGAACACGCTGTCTTGTGATTTGAATAAGGCCAAACTTACTGGGGGGCAAGATCTTGTGTTTGGCACGATCGTCCTTCATTTCATCTCTCAAATGGTTGAAAAGTTTTCTGCGATTTTTAGCATTGTTCATGTCAATGAAATCGACCACAATGATACCGCCCATATCTCGAAGTCTGAATTGTCTTGCGAGCTCTGTGGCTGCAATCATATTCACTTCAATAGCCGTATCTTCTTGGTTTTTTTCCTTACTAGTTCGATTGCCACTGTTGACATCGACAACATGAAGTGCCTCGGTATGTTCAATAATTAAATAAGCGCCTTTTGGCAAACGAACAGTCTGTCCAAATGAAATTTTAATTTGACGCTCAATACCAAACTTTTCAAAAATTGGTGTTTTGGAATTGTAAAATTTTACAATGCTTTCCTTGTGCGGTGCAATTTCAAAAATATAATCTTTAATTTTTGCGCAGAGATCAATATTGTCTACATTAATTTTTGTAAAACTATCATTAAATATATCTCTTAAAATTGAAGAAGCCTTATTCATTTCACCTAAAAGCTTGCTAGGGGTATGGGCTTTTGGAATGCGTTTGCAAACATCTTCCCATTTTCTGTAGAGATTTGACATATCCCTGTCAAGCTCTGCTACTTTTTGCCCTTGAGCAACCGTTCTAATAATGACCCCAAATCCTTTAGGGGCAATACTTTTCACCAAACGCTTCAGCCGTTCTTTTTCAGCCCGACTTTCAATTTTTTGAGAAATAGAGATCCGACTGGAAAAAGGCAATAAAACCAAATAACGCCCAGCAAATGATATTTCTGAGCTAATTCTTGGGCCTTTAGTGGAAATTGGTTCTTTTACAATTTGTACTAGCAATGTTTGATTAGTCTTTACAACTTGATCAATTTTACCGTCTTTGTGTATGTCTTCCTCATAAGAAAAATCTTTTAGAGAAAAATCATTTTGTTTACCTGTGCTTACACTTTTCATGAATTTCAATAAGGAAGGTAATTTTGGACCCAAATCATGGTAGTGCAAAAATGCATCTTTTTGATAGCCAACATTTACAAATGCCGCATTGAGTCCAGGAATAGATTTTCTAACTTTGGCGATAAACACATCGCCAACTGAAAACTTACTATTATCTTTATCCTTTTGATATTCAATTAATTTACCCTCTTTTAATAAGGCAAAATCAACATTGTCTGAATTGGATCGAATGATTAATTCTTTATTCATAATGTTAATTTTAATCTGAACAATTAATTTTTGAACAGATGGATTATACAAAAATTCTTTGACTTACCACAACTGTTAAAAAATGTGGCAAGAACTTGCAGAGATAATTTACCACAAGTATCACAGGATTTAATCCCGATAAATTCATGGATTTCAACAAGGTAAGGTTGAAATGTACACGAATTTGATGTCAATGAACGTTCTTAAAAAACTGAAAAAGCAGCCAGGGCTACTTTTTTAGTTTACTTCTTTTTGTGTCGATTTGCACGACGTCTTTTCTTACGCTTATGCGTTGCTACCTTGTGTCTTTTGCGTTTTTTACCACTGGGCATACAAACTTTGTTTATTGTTATTTAATTTACTTTAACCTTGTTTTTCACACCTTCCAAAAAAACCTTGGAAGGCTTAAAGGCAGGTATGTTATGCGCTGGTATCTTAATTGATGTGTTTTTCAAAATATTTCTACCGATTTTTTCAGCACGGGTTTTGATTACGAAACTACCAAACCCTCTAAGATATACATTGTTACCAGATTCTAAAGATCCTTTAACTTCGGTCATGAAAGATTCTACAGTTGCCAATACTTCGGTCTTTTCAATGCCTAAATCGTTAGAGATTTTAGATACTATTTCTGCCTTCGTCATAATGTTATATTTTTAAGTAAATGTTATCTGAGGGGTTGCAAATATATGTATTTTAAATTCAATATTTCAAACCATCATAATTAAAATTTAAATGGCAAATAGTTTATTTTTGTAACTCATCTGACAAAGAAATGAATTTTAGTTCCAATTTAATTCAATGGTATTCTGTTCACAAAAGGGCGCTGCCTTGGCGAGAGACCAAAGATCCCTATAAAATTTGGCTTTCTGAGATCATACTGCAGCAAACACAGATCAAACAGGGTCTGCCCTACTATGTTAAATTTGTAAAAAACTATCCAACAGTCTTTGAACTTGCAAACGCATCTGAAGATGGCGTGTTAAAGGATTGGCAGGGCTTGGGTTATTACTCCAGAGCAAGAAACCTTCACAAAACAGCAAAATTCGTGGCAGAAGAACTCGGCGGTATCTTCCCAAAGACCTATCGGGAACTTCTCGGCCTTAAAGGCGTTGGAGATTATACCGCAAGTGCTATTGCCTCAATTTGTTATGAAGAACCAGTGGCTGCAGTGGATGGAAATGTTTACAGGGTGTTGTCTCGTTGCTTTGGGATTGATACGCCCATTAATTCAACTCGAGGTGTCAAGCAATTTAAAAAGTTGGCTGCATTATTATTGCCCCAAAAAAATATTGGAGACTACAATCAAGCCCTCATGGAATTTGGAGCAAAGCAGTGTAAGGCACAATCGCCAAACTGTAATTTGTGTCCATTGGCCATAGATTGTACAGCTCTAGCCACCGCAAATATCAAAAATTTACCTGTCAAGTTAAAGAAAATTAAAGTTAGAAAAAGATATTTGAATTTTTTAGTAATCCTATCCGTGAAGGGTAAAACCGTTTTAGAAAAGAGAATACAAAAGGGAATCTGGCAACATTTGTATCAATTTCCATTGATAGAAACCTCCAGATCTATTTCTAAAAAAGAACTTCAAAGCAATTCGGCTTTAAAGGAACTAAGGGCCTTGACCCAAAAAAAAATTGTAATGCACAACTCTCAAGAAATCATCCATAAATTGACACATCAAGAGCTTCACATTAAATTTTGGGAAATTTACACTGCAAGCGAAGTGGAAAACAGCATAAGTTGGGAAACGGCCAAGAGCTTAGCT
>JAYYCW010000086.1:0-16663 GCA_036161535.1 Bacteroidota bacterium
AGTGCACTGTTTAGACCGGATCAGTACAGTTATGTTCTATATCCAAACAAGAACTTGCCAAGGTTTATGGAAAAAAATAGCATCTCAGCTGTTCAAATTAAGTCTTCGGAATTGCTCCAAAGATTGTTAAAAGATGGCAACACCCAAATCATAAGCAAAGATTTAAAAGGGAATTGTCACTTTAACGGAAATTTTAAAAATAAAAATTATTTAAGCGCTGCCCTAAAGAGTTTATCCATGGCTTACCAGCCTATGTTGGCAAAAGAAAGTGAAGTTATTTTGGGTATTTATGAATCAATTTTTGATCACAAATCTTTTACGGGTCGCTCAGGAACTTTCTTTGGATATGAAGGACTCGGGTCTATTTACTGGCACATGGTTTCAAAACTTTTACTTGCCACTCTTGAAGTTACTCAAAAGGCCATCGAATCCCAGATTGATTCTGTTTCAATTGGACGATTATTTGACCATTATTATGAAATTAATGCCGGAATAGGAGTTCACAAATCTCCTATGCTTTATGGGGCATTTCCAACAGACCCCTATTCGCATACACCTGCTGGTAAGGGGGCTCAACAACCTGGTATGACAGGACAAGTCAAGGAGGATATTTTGAGTCGATTTGGCGAGTTAGGAGTGCGTGTCAAAAATGGAATGTTGGGTTTTGATCCCACTGTTTTAAAAGCCTCAGAATTTTTGGAGAAAACACAAACCTTTGAATACTACGACACTCAACAGGAATTGCAGCGATTATCGGTTGGTCGTGGATGCTTAACTTTTACCATTTGTCAGGTACCAGTGGTGTATAAAATAAGTGAAGAGGCGTCTCTTTTGGTAGAATTTACTGATTCAACTGCCATTAAAATTGAAGGAATTTGGCTAGACCGACAAATATCAACGGCAATTTTTAAGAGAGCCAATAAAGTTAAAATGATAAGCGTTTATGTTTTAAAATGATGAAACTCTTAAATTTAAATCACAAAATGAAACTTCGGTATTTAATTGGATTAAATACATTTTCAATGCTTTTAATCTTTACTCTTTATTTTGCAATGGCTCCTTCTCCATTGGATTTAGTTAAAATCTCAGGCAATAGGATTATTGTAAATAACAACCCTTATTTTATAAAGGGCGTTTGTTACCATCCTGTTTCCAAAGGAGATACAAAGCGTAGTTTTGATTTCTTAGATAAAGATTTAGCGTTAATGCGCGAGGCAGGCATCAATACTATACGGCTGTACGAGCCTGTTGATGATATTGTAGTTTTAGATAAAATTGAGGCGGCTGGTATGAGATTAATTATAGGCTTTGGGTACAACCAAAATGGCATTTTTGATATAGCTTCTGGCAGTTATATCGACTATGTAAAAAAATATAAATCACACAAGGCCATTCTTATATGGGAATTAGGTAATGAATATAACTATCATCCAGAATGGTTTGATGGGGATGTTAAAAACTGGTATGCCGCACTAAATTCAGCTACCAATTTAATTCATCTCGAAGATCCAAACCACCCTGTTTCTACTGCACACGGGGAGGTGCCATCAACACAAGCACTCGCCTTAAATCCCAATTTAGATCTGTGGGGACTCAACGTTTACAGATGGGACAAACCGCAGTCAGCACTTAAAAAGTGGAAACAAATCAGCTCAAAGCCCGTTTATCTTTCTGAAGTAGGGGCCGATAGTTATATGAAAATTAGTAATGCTGGTTTTGAACAAGGAGAAAATCAAAAGGCCCAAGCGACTGCTAACGATAATATTATTGATGCGGTCTTGAGCCACACCCATATAGTATCAGGTCTTTTTGTTTTTTCATTTACAGATGGTTTGTGGAAGGCTGGAAATCCTGACAAGCAAGACGTCGGAGGGTTGGCTCCTAAAAGTAGCGGAGTCCCTTATGACGGTACCCCAAACGAAGAGTTTTGGGGAATTGTCGATATTAATAGAAATAAAAAGGAAACTTATAATATAATCAAAGATCATTTTACTAATTTTTCTATTAAAAATAAAACTCCTCATGAATGATTGATTACTTAACACAGATTGGTCCATTGTTATTACTTATTGCCGCCGTTGTAAAAAAGAAGAGTTATAGCCCAAACTCAAACAGTTGTAAATATGTATTCGTTTTCAGAGAAAGCTTCAAAGTAAAAATATGTCAATTGACGCTGCTATATTTAGAAAAAACTACCAATATGTGCCCTAAAGTGGCTCATAAAAAAAGGATTTCAAACCAAAACAAAACAAGCAATGCAAAAGTCTAATTTTAAAAAGAGCAGTGTACCCATTGGGCAAAAAATTGCTTTTGGTTTTGGAATGTTAGCCAACCAAATGTTTCCTGCAATATTGGGAATCTTTATGGTTGTTCTTATTGAAGACATGGGGTTTTCAGGATGGATGTGGTCATTGATTTTTCTTTTTCCCAGAATTTTTGATGCAATAACAGATCCAATTATGGGCTTTATCTCGGATAATACCAAATCCAAATGGGGCCGACGACGTCAATATGTTTTAATTGGGGGCTTGGTCATGGGACTTGCTTATATATTTATGTGGCAACTCTACAAAACAGATGGTGTAGAATACAACTTTTGGTATTTCTTTTTTTGGTCTTTGGTTTTTTATTTGGGACTGACGATCTTCAGTGTTCCTTATGTAGCAATGGGTTACGAAATGAGTGATGATTTTCACGAAAGGACAAACATCATGGCAATTGCCCAGTGGATTGGACAGTGGGCATGGGTTATCGCACCATTGTTTTGGATTATAATGTATGACCAAGGTTGGTTTCCCTCTGCGGATTTTGCCGTAAGAGAACTGGCCATATGGGTTGCAATCCCCTGTACGTTTTTTGCTCTTATGCCTGCTTTCTTCATAAAAAGTAAATCCACATTAAACGAGGATTATGAACCTTTAAATTTGGCTAATGTTGGCAACAGTTTAAAGAAAATATTTGAAAGTTTTATTGAGGCTTTTAAAATCAAAGAATTTAGAAAATTATGCGGAGCAACCTTCTTAATATTCAATGCTTTCAATACAGTAGCTGCGCTGACCTTTTTTGTAATTGTTTATAAATTATTTAATGGTGATGCCGGTGCTTCCGGGATTTGGGTTTCTATGTTTGGATGTTTGGGCGCCCTAGGTACAACATTTGTTGTGATTCCAACGGTTGCTTGGATGTCAAAAAAATTTGGCAAGAAAAAGGCTTTTATGCTAAGCCAATCAATATCATTATTGGGCTATACAATGCTTTATTTTTTATTTGTTCCAGGAAAACCATGGCTATACATCATAGCATTGCCTTTCTTTTCTTTTGGAATTGGCAGCTTGTTTACAATAATGATGTCTATGACCGCAGACGTTATTGATATTGATGAGTTAATTAGCGGTAAACGAAGAGAAGGAATTTTTGGTGCTATTTATTGGTGGATGGTAAAAGTAGGCTTTGCAATTGCAGGCGCTATGAGTGGAGCTATCATCACATTCGTTGGTTTTAATCCAGACCTTGCAACATTAGACCAGCAAGCGGCTGTAGATGGATTACATGCTTTCTTTTGCTTCTTTCCAATGGGAGGAACCATATTGGCGATGGTTATAATGCGTAATTACAGCGTAAGTGAAGAAAGGGCTCTGGAAACAAAGACTGCACTGAAAAAAAAGAATAATTGAGAAATCTGCAATTTATTTTCTTAAATTTTGCTCCCATTTCCATGCAGAAGCAACCATTCTTTTTAAGTCGCGTTTGGCACTCCAACCTAATATTTGTTTTGCGAGCTCCGTAGAAGCGTACATTACCGCTACATCTCCTTCGCGGCGGTTCGTAATTTCATAATTTAAGCGAAGATTGTTAACCAATTCAAAACTTTTGATGACTTCAAGCACTGAATATCCTTTTCCCGTCCCTAAGTTATAAATTTCGTAATTCGCTTTTTGTTGGTTTTTCATTTGGTACTGCAGAGCTGCTAAATGGGCTTCCGCTAGATCAACCACATGAATATAGTCCCTGACAGCGGTTCCATCTTTGGTTGGGTAGTCGTCGCCAAACACCCAAAGTTTATCTCTTAACCCCGCAGCTGTTTGAGTGATGTAGGGCATTAAATTATTGGGAATTCCACTTGGTAGTTCTCCAATGTGACCAGAGTCATGTGCTCCTATCGGATTGAAATAGCGTAAGCTAATGACTGATAATTTTGTATTAGCAATTGTATAATCTTCTAAAACTTCCTCAGCAATTTTTTTAGTGTTACCATAAGGAGAAAAAGGTCTTTTAACAGGGCTATTTTCAGTCATTGGAAAGGATTCTGACATACCATAAACGGTCGCAGAAGAAGAGAATATAAAGTTTTTAATATTAACAGACTCTTGAGCATTTAAAACATTTATCAAAGAAAACAAATTATTTTCATAATAACTCAAAGGGTCATTAATTGACTCTTTGACTGCCTTGAATGCCGCAAAATGAATAACCGCATGAGCATCTTTATGCTGTTTAAAAGCTTTAATAGCCTCAGTCTTATTCTTTAAATCAACTTTTTCAAACAAGGGCTTAATGCCGGTAATTTTAGTTATTCGATTTAATGTATCTTTTGATGAATTTGAAAAGTCATCAAATATCACCACTTTATAACCCTGATCTATCAATACAATGACTGTGTGAGATCCAATATACCCACACCCCCCTGTTACGATTACCTTCGACATCACATTTATTTAATAATTTCAAAGGTATTAATATTTTTCTTTAGCTAATTTTAATTTAGTCAAATCTTTTTTTTTGTAACTTTAAAAGTAATTATTTTTTAAAATCATAATGACATATATCAATGAGAAAGATAGCAACATTTGAAAAGCTTTATGGGATCTTACTCTCAGAAAGAGTGAAGTTAAAAATAGAGAAGACAATATTAGTCATAGCCATGATTAGCTTTTTGACTCATTTAGTGCTTATTTATCTCAAGCGATATGGCTTACTTAATCCGTTTGAAGACTCAAGTTTTTTTGATAACCCAATTGCGGCGATTTACACCCCATTTTCCTTTATTTTGGTCTATGAAGTATACTTATTGATTTTTTACTTGCCAAGATCAATTACTACATACATAACAAAACAATACGAAATTATTACACTGATTGTAATTCGGCGAATTTTTAAGGACTTATCAAATTTAGAGCTTTCTTCTGATTGGTTTGTAATTAAAAACGACATATATTTTACTTATGATATTTTAACAGCAATTTTGTTGTTCTTCATGATTTATCTGTTTTCTTATTTAAGAGAAAATTTAGATGAATTGAATGTTAATACAAGTCTCGAAAGTCCACAAATTCAACAATTTATTAAAATTAAAAGGATAATGGCTACATTACTTATCCCTGTATTCATTGGACTGGGTTCTTTTACTTTCATAGGTTGGATTACAACAGCAATACCATCAAACATCACTTCAGTCATAAAAGATGTTAATAGCTTATTTTTTGATGAATTTTTCGCAGTCCTAATAATCGTAGATGTTTTGTTACTATTGGTTTCATTTTTTTACACAGATCAATTTCACAAGGTGATTAGAAACTCTGGTTTTATTATATCAACTATTCTTATTCGAATGTCATTTTCTGTGGATGGTGTTATAAATAATATTCTTATAATTGCAGCTATTGTTTTTGGATTGGGAATTTTGTGGATTCACAATAAATTTGTGAAGAATCTAACCCCAAAATAAAAAATCCAAACTACGTTTGGATTTGATTTGTTCTATTGTTCAATGTTTTTATTGAGAAATTATTTTTCTTTCATTTTGTGAATCACTTTTTTCTTAAACATCTTTGATTCAATAGATTTCTCAATTAATTCCCAACGTTCAAATTGTTTCTTTGTTAATATTGATTTCAAAGCTTTTTTCATAGCAATTTTTTGATCTAATCTATCAACTTCCATTTTAAAAATCTGATCTTTGTTAGGACGTTCTTTGGGCAGCTTATCTAAACGCTGATCTCTAGTTTTAGCTTTTTCTAAAATGAGTGCATACATTTGGTCTTGTTGCGTCTCATTTAAATCCAATTCTAAGGTCATTTTTTTAGTCCAAAGTATTGCTTCTTGTTCTGGACTTATCTCTTTCATTTTTACCATGTTCTGATTGAAATGCTTTTTAGGCCCCAATAATTTTACTTGAGGCTGTTGTTGAGCAAAAGATGAAATGCCGAGCAATAACGTCATAAATTTTAAAGTGTAATTCATAATCAGTTTTTTATTATTTATTATGTAAACTTAAAATATTTATTTTTATTCTCCATATGTCCATGCAGTAATTAAATGGAACCTAATTTCTGATGACTATTTTGGATTTAAAATTATTTTAATTCGTTCTTCAATGTCTTTTAGGTGTATACTAGTCATGTTGTCTGAGCTTTGAGTCCGTCCTCGCTTCGCAATGCCCATGAGCGCATTTAACTCAAATCTAGCGATTGCCCTTATGTCTGATTGGCTAGTGTTGACAGCTGTAGATTTAATATAATCACTTCCACGTCTTTTACTTTGATTTTCGGCTTTTAGGAGATAGGCGAGCCGATCAATATGTGCTCTTTGCAGATTCCGGCGGTAGGTATCAATTTTTCTACCTTTTTTTATTTCAGTCCAAATACTGTTGCGTAATGCAGTCGTCATATCAGTCAGTTTAAACGCTTTTGCACCGTTTAGGGTTTCATTTTCAATAAGCCGCGCCATTTTTCCTAAGCTCAATAAATTTTTTAGAGTCCTTTCTTGCAATCCGCGAATGCGCTCCACAGCCCCAGAGTACTCAATGCGATCAAAAATAGCTTTGTCAATCAACCATTGAGGGGTTTTAAAAAGGTTTTCATCCAAAAAGGCAAGGGCCTCAGCTTGCTTCTTCTTAGACACATGTGTATATACAGCGCCTTCTTGATCTGCAGTTTTATAATGTTCATAGACTCCTCCGACATTATTCGCGACATGTCCCATGTATCGATTAAATTGCGATAGTACTTGTTCGTACATGGCTTCTAAATCACTGTAATCTTTTCCTGCTTCGGTAGTCCATTCGATTAGATTTGGAACGATTCGCTTCAGATTTTTTATACCATAATAACTGGCCAACATGGCATCATCACCAAGATCCTCTGTCTGGGAGCTTGGATCTACTACATCACCTGCTTGCTGGTGTCCGAAGCGGTACATTGGATCTCCGGCATGTTTTGTAATCCAACCATTTAATATTTCTTTCTCCTCTTCTGCAGTTTTTCCGGGGATTGGACGATAACCCCATGCTATTGAATATTTATCATAAACACCAATACCAGGCATTAGTGAAACTCCTTTATCTTCAGGTTGTGCCACATAATTGAAACGCGCATAATCCATGATTGAAGGAGCAGTGCCGTATTTTTGGGTGAATTCAGCGCTTCTCAAATCTTCTACTTTGTAGGCGCAACTGCTGCCCATATTGTGAGGAAGTCCAAGAGTGTGACCGACTTCATGTGCAGAAACAAAACGAATCAATTCTCCCATAACTTCATCTTTAAATTCGGCAGCACGTGCATCCGGGTTGATGGCGGCTGTTTGAACAAAAAACCACCCTCTGAGCAGTGTCATTACATTATGGTACCAATTGATATCGCTTTCTAAAATTTCACCTGTTCGCGGATCACTTACATGGGGTCCATTGGCATTCGGAATGGGCGATGCTAAATACCTGACGACTGAGTAGCGAACATCTTCTGGACTCCATTCAGGGTCCTCTTCAGGAGTTGGGGGATCCGCCGCAAGAATTGCATTTTTAAAACCCGCTGCTTCAAAGGCTACTTGCCAATCTTCAATGCCTTGCTTAATGTATTTACGCCATTTTTTTGGGGTGGCTCGGTCAATATAATAAACAATCGGTTTTTTGGGCTCTACCAGTTCTCCTGCTTTAAATTTTTCAAGATCTTCGTCTTTTATTTCAAGCCTCCAACGGTCTAAATACACCAATTCTCGACTGCGCTGGTCTTCCAATCCGTAATCTACCTGTCCTCTTGAAAACCAACCCACCCGCTGGTCAAAATAGCGTCTTTTCATTGGGTTATTGGGTAATAATATCATAGAATTATTGATTTCAACTGAAATGGTACCAGTACTAGAATTTGAAGGGGGAGCCGATGCCGCATAGGTCTTAACGTGTCTGGCTTCAATATTTTTTGGATAACTTTTGACACTTTCAATAAACGACTTGTTACTTTCTAATCGGGATATTTTATACTGTTTTCTTCTGTAACTTGGCAATCCAAGTGCTTTTACATCGGTTTTGAATAAGTCTGTCACATCAATCACTGTTGCAGTAGAGTCCTTGCTATAAGCCTTTATTGGGAAAGTGTATAAAACCGGCTCAAAGTTTGAATTCACTACCGCTTCGTGCACAGCCAAAGAATCCGCAGCAAAAACTTCATGAGACACCACTCTCAACAAGACTTTCTTATCTCTTTTTTGCCACCTCAAAACTTGGGTATTTTGCTTTCCACCACCAAATCCAATACCAGAAGCAGTTTTGGAAATTCGACTGACCATTAGCATCTCTTTTTCAAATAAAGAATCAGGAATTTCGTAGTAGTAATCCGCTTCAATTTTATGAACTTTAAAAAGACCGTCGTCTGAAATCGCATCTTTTGTTATGACCTCAGAATAAGGTTTAATGCCATTTTTTTTTGGTTTTGGTTTGGGATTTGTTTCTGAGGTACTATTTTTTTTTATGGAACTTACTTTAAAGCTGATTGCACAAGAATGCAACAGCGCCAGGGAGTTAAATAAAAGGATGAATTTTAAAAGAGTTTTCATAACGTTGATTTTGTTATTTGTAAGAGGCTGGTTTTTTATAAAATAAAAAATAATTTAGATTTATTTTTAAACTAATCTGAGAATTCAATAATTAGCTCATTGTCTATTTTACTGACTTTTACCAGTCCTTGTTTGGTCAAGCTTTTTATTGCTCTATCCCACCCTTTGTTACTGAGTTCAGTTTGTGTTTTTAAATTAGAGAGTTGCATGGTTTTGTTATTTTGAAGGATTTCAAAAATTATTTTTTCATTTTCGTTTAAATCCAATTGTTTTTTTTCAGGCTTCATTTGAGGGAAAAACAACACTTCCTGAATTGATATATTGTTTGTTAAAAACATAACGAGGCGATCCATTCCAATTCCCATTCCAGAGGTTGGAGGCATACCATACTCAAGAGCTCGAAGGAAATCTTCATCAATAAATTGGCTGACCTCATCATCGCCACGATCGGCTAATTTTAATTGCGCTTCAAAGCGTTGACGCTGATCAATCGGGTCATTTAATTCTGAGTAAGCATTGGCGATCTCTTTTCCGCAAACCATTAATTCAAAGCGCTCCGTCAAATCTGAATTGCTTCGGTGCTCTTTACAAAGCGGGCTCATTTCTTTTGGGTAATCTGTAATGTAAGTAGGTTGAATGTAGTTACCTTCACACTTTTCTCCGAAGATCTCATCAATTAATTTGCCTTTTCCCATACTGTCATCGACTTCGATTCCCATTTCTACAGCCGCCGCTTTGAGCTCTTTTTCTGATTTATTTGTAATATCAAATCCAGTAAACTCTTTAATAGAATCAGTCATTGTCACTCTTGCGTAAGGTGCTTTAAAATCAATTTCGTGTCCATCAAATTTCACTTTGGTCTCCCCATTGACTGCCAAAGCACAAAATTCCAAAAGTTGCTCACAAAATTCCATCATCCAATTGTAATCTTTGTAAGCCACATAAATTTCCATGGCAGTGAATTCTGGATTGTGAGTGCGGTCCATCCCTTCATTTCTGAAGTTTTTTGAAAATTCATAAACACCTTCAAATCCTCCAACAATTAATCGCTTTAGGTAAAGTTCATTGGCAATTCTCAAATACAATGGGATGTCAAGACTGTTGTGGTGGGTGACGAAAGGGCGGGCTGCAGCGCCACCAGCAATGGGCTGTAGTATGGGCGTTTCTACTTCAAAATAGCCAGCGTTGTTGAAAAATTCTCGCATGGCATTAAATAATTTAGTTCGTTTTGTAAAGACCTCTTTAATATGTGGATTTACCGCCAAATCTGCATAGCGCTGTCGGTAGCGCATTTCTGGGTCATTGAATTCGTCATAAGTATTGCCATCGGCATCTGTTTTTGGAAGTGGAAGCGGTTTGAGTGCCTTGCTCAAAAGTTTGAAAGCTTTCACCAACACTGTAATCTCTCCTACTTTGGTGGTGAATAATTCGCCTTCAATTCCAATAAAATCCCCTAAATCTAAAAGTTTTTTAAAAATCGTATTGTATGCAGATTTATCTTCACCTGGGCAGATCACATCCCGATTGAAATAAACTTGAATGCGGCCCTGGCTGTCCTGAATTTCTGTAAATGCTGCCTTTCCTTGAATTTTTTTTCGCATCAATCGCCCTGCAATTACCACTTTTTCATTTTCTTGGTAGTTGGATTTAATCGATTGACTGCTGTGGGTAATAGCAAATAAATCGGCTGGGTAAGGGTTGATTCCTAAGCTGCGAAGTTTGGATAGTTTTTCGCGACGCACAAGTTCTTGTTCGGAAAGCTGAGCCATGGTTATTATATCTAAATTATAAACAAAGATAACGACTCTGCATTGGAATTCAACTAGGGGAATTTAAAATTAAGCATTTTGTAACGATTTTCTTTTATTTTTGTCCATACAGCTACAGTATGTAGATCTTATTTATATTACTGTTTGGGGCGTTTTATTGTCCATTTTTTTTCCACCCTTGTCGGTAGTAGGCAAGGGATGTGATTCATTTATTATCGTGTTTATTTTGACCCTTTTCGGCTGATTCTAGGCGTTATTGCAGCCCTGATAATTTTGAATAATAACAGCCGATAATAATTTATCTTTACATTATGAATAAGGCAATTAAAATTCAAGATCTAGGTTTAAAAGATTACAAAGAGACTTGGGAATTTCAGGAGGTCTTGTTTAAAAAAATAGTGGATTTAAAAGTGAAAAACAGGCGAGAGCAGACTGCTTTTTCAACTCCAAATCACTTGTTGTTTGTCAGCCATCCTCATGTCTACACCTTGGGTAAAAGTGGTGATTTGTCTAATTTGCTGATAAGCAATCAAGAGTTGCAGGCTAAAGGCGTTCATTTTTACAAGATCAATCGGGGCGGAGATATCACTTATCATGGTCCTGGTCAAATTGTAGGTTATCCAATTTTAGATCTTGAAAATTTTTTTACAGACATTCATAAATATTTACGTCTTTTGGAAGAAACCATTATTCTTACACTTGCTGATTTTGGCATCACTGCTTCGAGGAGTAAAGGCCAGACAGGTGTTTGGTTAGACGCCGGAACCCCATTTGCTCGTAAAATATGTGCCCTTGGTGTGCGCACTAGCCGCTGGGTAACCATGCACGGGTTTGCGCTCAATGTCAACACAAATTTGGGCTACTTTGACAATATTATTCCCTGTGGGATTCGTGGAAAAGCTGTCACTTCTATGCAAACAGAATTAAAACTTAAGCGACTTGACGAATCTGAAGTCAAAGAAAAATTAGTCGAGCATTTTCTCTGTCTTTTTGAAGCTCATAAGATCAATACAACTGATACATAATCAAGCTCTGAGTCCCACTTTTGCATACAAACTCTAAAGCGCTGTCAGTATCGGCATTGACCAAATCTATTGAAGAATCTCCATAGACAGGAAATCCAGGCATTACATTTCCTTGGCTGTCATAAAACCAAACCTTTTTGGATTGAAGATCGGTGGTACAGATGTGTATTTTATCTTTCAAATAAAATAATTTTGGCGGGCTAAAATCTCCGTATTCTAGCTCCACTTTTTGATTTTTAATATGGAGTTTATTATCCCATTGGGCTATCAATGTCTTGTTTGAGGCCGTCATTTGACTGCCGGGTTCAAATCCCAAGGATTGAAAATTCACTCGGCCTTTCTCATCAATCTGTACGAGATCGCCTTTTGAATTCAGCGTAGAGAATTGGTTTTTGTAAAAATAGATTTCTTGGTTGGAGAAATTTATGGGTTCTTTGACTTTAATTCGAGTCTGACCACGACGGTTTAAAATTTGTAACTGATTACCCTCTAAAAATACAATATAATCTTTGCTTTTAAAGCGTATGTGTTTTGGGCTGGTCTTAATTTTAGATTTGGATTCGTATTTAAAGCCTTTTACTAATTTACCTTTTCCGTTATACATCAATAAATCCGACCCTTGGGTGACTAAAAATCTATAATTTCTATTCTTATCATAATCAAAAACCGCCAGGGGTTGAGAAATTTCATCTTTAAATTTCAATGGGAAAGCTCCAACATCCCTTCCAAATCGGTCTAAAATATAAAGGCGATTTTCAGTGTTAAATACCATTTGGAGCCGTCCATTTTTAAATAAATCAATTTGTTTAACATCTCCTAAAATTGGTGCTGATATTTTTTTCTTCCAGCGCACCACGCCTTGGTTTGAAATCAAGTATAATTGATTTTTTATGTCTTGTACTACAATGTCTTTTTGTTTGGTTTGGTGGTTGCTTATAAATTGAGCATTTCCAATAATTGGCGCATCTAAAGAGATACTAAATAACTCTGTAACTTTTTTTGAATCGCTAGGAGGGCGGTACTTTTGAATTAAACCATTTAAATGAACCGTATTGTCATCTTTTATAATTTGAAAACTAGAGTTTTGAAAAGGTTTTACAGCCTCTGTTGTTATGTCAGTTCCGAGCAGCTTGTTAGACAGAATCGCCAATTGATTTGCGCTCAGTGTCTCTATGTATGAAGCCTCATCGCTCAACGTTTTCTGAATGGTTTGATAACTTGCGCTTTTTGCCAAGGAATTTTTGTTGACGTATTTTGAAATTATTTCTTCCAAAATGGTCTCGTTCTCTGAAAAGACTATGAAATTATCCAAAACAGCATAAAACGATACCTCTATATTTGGAAGTATATTTCCAAAACCTTGTTTGAAAATGGAGTCCTTATCAAATCTAATCATTGGATAAGAACGAAAGCTTTTTATAACATTTGCCTGCCCTGATAAGGCTTCAAGACTGGCGCGTATATCTAGGGAGTGTAGTGCAATAGCAGTTCCATTTGAGGTTTCTATACTTCCAATTTCGTCTGTAGTCTGAAATAAAAAATCATCAGATTCTGCAAATTGCAGCGTACTGTCGTTTTGTCTTATGTTTTTATAAAATTGTTCGAAATCAGAAAACATTAAAGATCTAAATTTTTGATTTTGATCGGGTGTTATTTCACTTAAATTTGAAATCTTAGGGGTTAAATTTTCAAATAAAGCGTTCCACTTGGAATCGATGTAAACACCGTTAAAAGACAAGCTTGTGGGACTTGCATCTACATCCACTAATACATTGGCAAAAATTGAGTTTGTTGAATTCGGTTCTTTTTTTGGGGCGTAATACATTGAAAATGTTGACTTGGCTTTTGTAATTTTTGAAAATCTTATAAAGGGATGATTTGCGCTGCGTTTAAAGAGATTTTCCAATTTAGTTTTACTGCTGTAAACCCATATGCTGTCTTTTATAAATTTGGCTTTGGAAAGGGACTTTGGGGCCAAATTTTTTTGTTTTGTTATAAATGTATAATTGGTTTTTGCACTATCAAGATTCATACATATAAGCATTGGTCCTGAGATGTTTAAGCTGTCAATTGGATGTAGGTGTGTTTCGAAAACCTGTTCTAAGTCAGTAAGTTTTAGCAGCGGATTGTTTTTGACAGCACTTTTAAAGGCTTCAAAAGAGTGAATTTTTATAATAAATTCTGATCCCTCCGGAATAAAGTCTTCAATGGATACGTCAGAACCGTATTGGTTTTGGCAACCAAACATTAAAACTGTCAGAATAAATAAAACGATATTAACTCTCATAAATTTAATAAATCCAACCTGAACAAAGATAGAATTAAAAATCAAAACTCAATTGGTCTGGAAGGAGTTTAAAAGATTTTCTATGGTATTTTGATGGCCCATAATCCCTTATAGCATTACGGTGCTCTTTGGTTGGATATCCCTTATTTTGTTTCCAGTTATACATTGGAAATTCTTCATGGATTTGAGTCATATATTCATCGCGGTATGTTTTGGCAAGAACAGAAGCAGCAGCGATATTGAGGTACTTAGCATCTCCTTTGATGACGGTTTGATATGGGATGTTCGCATAAGCTTTAAAACGATTTCCATCCACAGCTATATAGCTCACATTATCCAATTCATCAATGGCTTTATGCATTCCTAAAATTGAGGCATTTAGAATGTTGATATTGTCAATTTTTTGAGGGAATATATGCGCCACCCCAAAACTGATGGCTTCAATTTCTATGACAGATCTGAGACCCAATCGTTTGCTGTGGGTGAGTTGTTTGGAATCGTTAAGCCATTTATTTTTAAATTCTTTTGGTAAAATGACCGCTGCTGCCGTCACAGGTCCAGCCAAACAACCTCGTCCAGCTTCATCGGTACCACATTCGTATTTTTTATTTGTTAGACTGCGTTTAAGCACGTTAAATTGAATTTCAATTGTAAATATAAATTACTTTTTCCGATTCGTTTCAAATCCGTTGAAATCCCTAATAATTTCCTACTTTTGAGACAGCAATTTATTTTGTTTGATATGATTTATAAATATGCCATTGTTTTACTTCTCATTTTTTCTTTTCAGAGTTCAATAGGGCAGAGAACCCTGCGAACTTTTGATGGAAATAATAGGAACATGAGCTCCTCAAGAACCATGGCTGACAGTATGGCAAATCGTGCCTCTAACAATGTTGCTAAAAATCTTGATGCTAAAATTGAAGATTATAAGATTATATCCCGCCAACATGACACAATTTATTTGGATACGACTTTAACCATTCAGAAGGAATATAAATTTAACTACTTAAGACGGGACTATTTTAACCTACTACCCTTTAACAATATGGGTCAAGCTTTCAATTCTCTTAGCTATGATTTATACAATAGAAATATGCAGCCTGGATTTGGATCTAAAGCCAAGCATTTTAATTATATGGGTGTAAATGAGATTCATTATTTTCATGTACCGACTCCGCTGACTGAGCTTATGTTTAAAACCAGCTTTGAACAGGGACAATTGTTAGATGCTTTTTTTACAGTTAATACCTCAGAACGATTTAATTTTTCAATCGCTCATAAAGGGATGCGTTCCTTGGGAAAATACCAACACATATTATCGGAAAGTAGAAATTTTAGATTCACTTCTAGTTACCACACCAAAAACAAGCGTTATTATTTAAGGATGCACCTTGTAAATCAAGGTATTCTTAATCAAGAAAATGGTGGTATTCCAGATGAACAATTAGCAGAGTTTGAAAATGGGAATTCTGAATTTACAGACCGTTCTTTATTTGATCCCTTTTTTGAAGATGCTGAAAGCAATCTTGAGGGCAGACGTTTTTATTTAGACCACAGCTATCATCTCAAACAAAAAGATTCATTGGGCAACCATGGCCTTACCATAGGTAATGTGGTTCATATGGAAGATAAATCATACCAGTTCAACCAAAGTAGTAATTCAGCTGTTTTTGGAGATGCTTTTGTAAGTTCTAATCTTTCAGACAAAAACACTTTCGATCATTTTTATACAGAGGTCAATGCAGCTTACAACAACAATACACTTGGATTTTTTAAAGCAAAGGTGGGATACAATCAGTTTAGCTATGGTTATAATTCTTTAGCCATTATCGATGGGCAGGAGATTGACAACCGGCTAAAGGAAAGTGTGATGTCCTTTGAAGGGGGTTATAAAAATCAGATTGGCGCCTTTTTTATCGATGCAGATTTGGGAATTAACATCGCTGGAGACTTGGAAGGTAATTTTTTAGACGCCAAAGCACGATTCCAATTCAGCAATGATGTTGATGCTTGGCTGCGTCTCAATTTGAATTCCTCAGTAGCAGATTACAACTATCGTCTTTATCAAAGTGACTATTTGAATTACAATTGGCAAAACAATTTTAAAAACCAACAATCTCAACAGTTGGCCTTTGAATTGAAGTCAAAAAAATACGGTCAATTAAGCTCAGATTTTAGCTTGATCAACAATTATCTTTACTTTGAAAATCAAGGATCTGGAGTCAAACCTTACCAATTTAACGGAAATATCAACTACCTCCGTGTTAAATATGAAAAGGAATTTAAGTTCAAAAAATTTGGGCTTTACAACACAGTGCTGTATCAACAGGTTCTTGAAGGAGAGCAGATTTTAAATATTCCTCAAATCAATAGCAGGCATACATTTTATTATGCCGATGAGGTGTTTAAAAAAGCCATGTATTTTCAAACGGGCATCAACTTTAGTTATTTTTCTAGATACAATATGAATGCTTACGACCCAGTATTGGCAGAATTTTACACCCAAAATGATATATCCTACGGAAATTTTCCAAGAATAGACTTTTTTTTGAATGCCAAAATTCAACAAACAAGAATATTTCTTAAAGCCGAACACTTTAATTCATCATTGACGGGTTACAATTACTATTCAGCTCCCAACTACCCTTATCGTGATTTTGTTGTTCGCTTTGGTCTTGTTTGGAATTTCTTTTTATAGCTTAAAATTAAGCTAAATATCATTTGATTTATAGACCTCTAGCTTCTGACTAATT
>JAYYCW010000087.1:0-15699 GCA_036161535.1 Bacteroidota bacterium
GGACTTATTGAAATATAATTACTTTTTTTGTAGAACGGAGTGGTCAATAAAATGAGATTATGAAACGAATTGCAATTTTTGCTTCTGGCTCAGGGACAAATGCTCAAAATATCATCAATTTTTTTAGTGATGACAGCCAGGTAGAGGTCTCTTTGTTGTTGAGCAACAACGCAAATGCATTTGCGTTGGAACGCGCCAAGACTCTTGGTGTTGAGACGGTTGTTTTTAACAAAGAACAGCTTTTAAGCCCATCGGGTGTTCTAAAAATACTTCAAAAATTCAGCATCGACTTTATTGTGTTGGCTGGATTTTTGTGGAAAATTCCTAAGATTTTAATTGATCTGTTTGAAGGTCAAATTGTTAATATTCATCCTGCACTTCTGCCAAAATTTGGAGGAAAAGGAATGTTCGGAACAAATGTACATGCCGCTGTTTTAAAGAGTGATGAAAAAAAGTCTGGAATTACCATTCATTACGTTAACAACCAATACGATAAAGGCGTGGTTATTTTTCAAGCCGAATGCATTATATTGCCTCAAGATACACCTGAAAGTCTTGCGGATAAAATTCATGATTTAGAAATTAAGCATTTCCCAAAAGTCATTAAAAGTTTATTGGAAAAAAATGAGTAAAAAAAAGAAAAAATATTATGCGGTGTGGAAAGGTCGCGAACCCGGTGTTTTTGAATCTTGGAGTGAATGTCAGCTGCAAACTAAAAATTTTTTAGGGGCTCAGTATAAGGCGTTTTCAACAAAGTTGATGGCTGAACGGGCACTGGAAGGGACTTATGAAGATTATATTAAAACCAATGACAAACCTCCTTCAACACTTTCCAAGGAAGCACTAGTGAAAATTGGCCAACCTATTTTAAATTCAATTGCAGTGGATGCTGCTTCTAGTGGAAATCCAGGCCTAATGGAATACAGGGGCGTGGACACCCACACTCAAAAAGTCCTTTTTCACAAAGGGCCTTTTCAAAAAGGGACAAATAACGTAGGAGAGTTTTTAGCTTTGGTACACGGTTTGGCCTTTTTAAAAAAGGAAAAAAGCCAACGCCTTTTGTATACAGATTCCCGAACCGCTATAAAATGGGTGCTTAAAAAAAAATGCAACACAAAACTGATAAGTTGCGTCGAAAACCAACCCCTTTTTGAGCTTATTGAGCGTGCAGAAAAATGGTTAAGAACCCATAAATTTTCAACCCAAATAGTAAAATGGGAGACCAAGGCCTGGGGGGAAATCCCCGCTGATTTTGGAAGAAAATAGGGAATAGTATTCAGGACGTTTTATTAACCCTAAATTTTCTGTAAGTTTGTTACTTATATATTTGGCTGTTTAATGAATAAACTTCTGATCGTGGGGACTGTTGCTTTTGATGCTATAGAAACCCCTTTTGGTAAAACGGATAAAATTCTTGGCGGTTCTGCACCCTATATTGGCTTATCGGCCTCGCAATTCCATGTTAAAAGCGCCATCGTTTCTATTGCTGGAGGAGATTTCCCAAAGAAGTATTTAGACGATTTTGAAGCACATTCTATCGACACTTCTGCCATTGAAATCATCAAAGGTGAAAAGACATTTTTTTGGAGTGGGCGTTATCACAGCGATATGAACAAAAGGGACACCATTACAACAGACTTAAACGTACTCGCAAAATTTTCCCCGGTAGTTCCAGAGTCCTTCAAAATGGCCAATGTGGTTGTTTTAGGAAATTTAGCGCCCAAGGATCAGGCATTGGTAATTTCTCAAATAAAAAATGAGAACGCACTTATTATTCTTGACACTATGAATTTCTGGATGGACAGTGCTTTTGAAGAACTTTTAGAGGTGTTGAAAAGTGTTGACGTAATTACAATCAATGAAGAAGAGGCAAGGCAGCTAACAGGTCAGACTTCGTTGGTTTCTGCGGCAAAGAAAATTCATCTGTTAGGCCCAAAGTTTGTGGTCATAAAAAAGGGAGAACATGGTGTTCTTTTGTTCTGTAATGAGCAGGTTTTCTCTGCCCCAGCACTCCCCTTGGAATCTGTTTTTGACCCCACTGGTGCTGGAGACACTTTTGCCGGTGGTTTTGCAGGATTCCTAACTAAGACCAATGATTTTTCTTTTGAGAACATGAAGCGGGCTCTCATTTACGGTTCTGCAATGGCTTCTTTTTGTGTGGAGAATTTTGGTCCAGAGCGCTTGTTTAAGCTTGAGCAATCCGCGTTAATAAGCCGTTTACAAGCTTTTAAAAATTTGACCCAATTTGAACTATAACTTACACCTTAAATTTATAACTTTGAGAAGAATTGGTATTTTGAGACAACAAATCGCAAGACAACACAACTTCACAAATGAGTGATGTAATCAAACACGAATGTGGCATTGCCCTCATAAGGCTTTTAAGGCCCCTTGAATATTATAAAAAAAAGTATGGCACTGCATTTTATGGGATCAATAAGATGTACCTCATTATGGAAAAGCAGCACAACCGAGGTCAAGATGGCGCAGGTTTTGCCAGTATCAAGCTAGACATGAATCCGGGGCAGCGCTATATCAGCAGGGTACGTTCTGTAGCCCAGCAACCCATACAGGATATTTTTGCACAAGTCAACCAACGCATCAATACAGCCTTTGAGGCCAACCCAGAAATTAGAGAGGATATTAATAAAAACAAGCATATGTTGCCTTATCTAGGCGAGGTGATGTTGGGCCATGTGCGTTATGGGACTTTTGGGAAAAACAGTGTTGAAAGTGTGCACCCTTTTTTAAGACAAAACAATTGGATGCACCGTAACCTTATTTTGGCAGGAAATTTTAACATGACCAATGTGCGTCAGCTGTTTGATAATTTGGTAGAGATAGGTCAGCACCCTAAAGATTATACAGACACCATTACAATTATGGAAAAAATCGGCCATTTTTTGGACGATGCCGTTGCTAAGCTGTATAAAAAATTAAAAAAAGAAGGATATAATAAAATGCAGTGCTCTTCTCTTATTGCAGAGCGTTTAAACTTAAAAAAAATACTTAAAAGAGCGGCTAAGAATTGGGATGGTGGTTACGTCATGGCTGGAATGATTGGCCATGGAGATTCTTTTGTATTCCGAGATCCAGCAGGCATTCGTCCCGCCTACTATTATAAAGATGATGAAGTGTTGGTGGTAGCTTCTGAACGCCCAGTCATTCAAACGGTCTTCAACGTGAATTTTGAAGCAGTGAAAGAGCTGCCACCAGGCAGCGCTATCATAACTAAAAAATCTGGCGTAACATCCATAGATCAAATTTTAACACCAGTCGAAAGAAAAGCCTGCTCCTTTGAACGCATTTATTTTTCTAGAGGCAGTGATGCTGAAATTTATCGCGAGCGTAAATTATTAGGTAAATTAATTGTCCCTGAGGTTTTAAAAACAGTTGACTTTGACATTAAAAACACCGTATTTTCATTCATTCCTAACACTGCTGAAACATCATTTTTAGGAATGATAGAAACGGTTGACGCATATCTAAACCAAAGAAAAACAAAAGAAATATTAAAGGGCATGCGATCCTTGTCTGCAGAAAAAGTAACTCAGATATTGTCGGTTCACACAAGGGTAGAAAAAATTGCAATAAAAGATGTTAAGTTGCGAACTTTTATTACTGAAGACAGTAGCCGAGATGATTTGGTTGCTCATGTTTATGACGTAACTTATGGTGTGATCAAGCCAGAAGATAATTTAGTGATAATTGACGACAGCATTGTTAGGGGTACTACTCTTAAGAAAAGTATTCTTAAAATGATGGATCGGCTTTCCCCAAAAAGAATTGTCGTCGTCTCTTCAGCACCACAAATTCGATACCCCGATTGTTATGGTATTGATATGGCGAACCTTGAGGGCCTTGTTGCCTTTCGAGCGGCTCTCTCACTAATAAAAGATGCGGGGAAATCAAAACTAATTGACAGCGTCTATGCAAAGTGTAAATCACAACAAGACCTCAAAGACTCAGAAGTTCAAAATTTTGTTAAGGAAATTTACGCGCCCTTTTCAGCTGAACAAATTTCAGACAAGACTGCGGAACTGCTCAGCGCTGAAGGAATCAATGCAGAAGTCAAAATAATTTTTCAAACCATTGAAAACTTACATCGCGCTTGCCCAAAAAATTTAGGCGATTGGTATTTTACGGGAAACTATCCCACAGATGGAGGAAACCGGGTAGTCAATCAAGCATTCATTAATTTCTACGAAGGAAATAATCAGCGCGCCTACTAAACAGTGCATTTCGTCTAATAAAAGCGCATTTCATCTAAAAATGACTTGCGTTATGTTTTTAAAGTATATATTTGATTTACCATAACATAAGTAGGTTAAGTTCATGGTAGATTTGGGGCAAAAAAGGTGAACTTCTGTTCACCTTTTTTATTTTACTTCTTTTAAAAAGCTTTTTTGTCATTTTGAAGCAGCAAAGCGTTTAGCCACTTCATTCCAGTTTATCACATTAAAAAAGGCATTGATGTAGTCTGGGCGTCTGTTCTGGTAGTTCAAATAATAAGCATGCTCCCAGACATCAATTCCCAATATTGGTGTCCCATCACACCCGATACCAGGCATTAAGGGATTGTCTTGATTTGCGGTCCCACAGACCTCCAGTTTGCCCCCCTTGATAACACATAGCCAAGCCCATCCAGACCCAAATTGCGTGGCAGCCACTTTTGAAAAGGCAATTTTAAAATCTTCAAAAGATCCAAAAGCGTCTGTTATGGCGACATTTAAATCACCAGAAAGCACCCCCTTATCATTGGGGTTTATAACGTCCCAGAACAAGCTGTGATTGAAAAAACCGCCACCATTATTCCGGACCCCTGCATTAGACATGTCCAAATTACACAGAATAGATTCAATACTATTATTTTCTAAAGCAGTTCCCTGAATAGCGGCATTAAGTTTTGTGGTATAGCCGTTGTGGTGTTTGGAGTGGTGGATTTCCATAGTTCTTGCATCGATATTTGGCTCTAAAGCGTCGTATGCATATTTTAGTTTTGGTAATTCGAAAGCCATAAGTTTGTTTTAAGGATTAAAATTTGACTCAAATTTACAATTTTCAAACTATATATAATCAAGTATCCAATTTAGATTGTTTATTTTGCTGTAAATTAAATTGAGTTAAGAACCCTGTGTTTAAAATATATAATGCATCGGCTGGGAGCGGAAAAACCTATACTTTGGTCAAAGATTATCTTAAAATAATTTTGAGATCCAACGCTTATTTGCCTCAAAGGCATCTGCTGGCAATCACATTTACAAACAAAGCAGTCGAGGAGATGAAAGCGCGTATTTTGGACGCCTTGATGCGATTTTCAAACCCTAAAATTTTAAATTTATACGACAGCCTATTTATAGAACTTACACAGGATTTGGCACTAAGCCCTCAACAGCTTCATTTAAAAGCGTCTAAATTGATTCAGAAGATTTTACACAATTATGGCAGCTTTGAAGTATCAACAATTGATAAATTTAATCAAAAACTGATTCGAACTTTTGCTCATGATTTAGAAATGCCTATGAATTTTGAAGTTGAGTTGGATACAGACTTTTTATTACAACAAGCAGTTGATAGTTTGATCTCAAAAGCAGGTGAGGACAGCGCACTCACAAGGGTTTTGGTGGATTATGCAGTCTCAAAATCTGATGATGATAAAAGTTGGGACATTGCTATAGACCTCAACAAGGCCGCCAAGCTTTTAACAAAAGAAACAGCCCTTCCATTTTTGGAGACTTTAAGGGACAAGGACCTTGAGGCTTTTACACGTTTTGATAATAAATTGAAACACCAATACAATGCTCTGTCCCTTCAAATCAGCAGCACTTCCTCAGAGATACTCGAAAAAATAAGCGACAAAGGCCTTCAATTTAACGATTTTAGCAGAGGTTCGATACCCAATTATTTTTTGGCCTTGGCCTCAAATAAAATGGACGTAAAGCTCGATGCTGTATGGCAACAAAATATTGCGACAACCTCATTTTACAATCAAAAAAAATCACGACAAGTAAAAGCGATCATAGATGGTCTGAGGCCGCTTATAATAACTGCTTTTGAAGTAACTAAAAAGGGGCTTTACAGGCTAAAATATTTGAAAAATATCCAAAAGAATTTAACACCACTCTCTGTATTGACATTGGCTCAAAAAGAATTAAATGATTTGAAAGTCGAACAGAATTTAGTTCTTATTTCAGAGTTTAACAGTCTTATTAGCAAGGAGATTAAATCACAACCCACTCCCTTTATTTACGAACGTATCGGGGAAAAATACACCCATTATTTTATAGACGAATTTCAAGATACTTCTGAAATGCAATGGGAGAACCTGTCTCCGCTCATTAAGAACGCACTTGCCAATATTGAGGGCTCTGTCTTACTAGTTGGCGATGCGAAACAAGCGATTTATCGCTGGCGAGGAGGACATCCAGAACAATTTATAAACCTCATTAATAACAATACAGATTTTCCCGCTAAAGCAGAGGTTTTAAATCTGCCAGTAAATTACAGGAGTTGCAAAGCTATTGTTGACTTTAATAATTCATTTTTTCAACACCTGTCAAATTGTATTTTTTCACAGCCTACGCATCGAGAAATATACCAAAATGCAGCCCAAGACACTTCTTTGTCCAAACAGGGCTATGTAAAAATCTCTTTATTGGCCTTTGAAAAAGGGGAAACTAAAGAAGAACGCTACGCAGTAGAAGTTTTTAAAACCATTGATAACTATATCAACTCTTTTAAAAATGTAGCTTATAAAGACATTTGTGTATTGGTAAGAAAGCGGAAGGAAGGGGTGGCAGTAGCCAATTACCTAGCGACTAAAAACGTCCCGATAATTTCTGATCAAAGCATGTTAATTTCTGCCTCCAAAGAAGTTAAATTTATCATCAATATTTTCAAATATATTTTAAATCCAATGGATGCGATGATCCACCTACAACTCATAGACTATTTAATAGACCGCCATCAAATTGCACAGCCACATGAATACCGATTGAAACAATTGAACTTAAAACCGGCTGCTTTTTTTAAAAGTTTAAGTTCCTTGGGTATTGACTTCAATGTTAAAAGCGCATTAGACCGATCCATTTATGAAGCTACAGAAAAAATTATCAGTGCCTTTGGTCTTGTCAAATCCTCAGATGCTTATGTACAGTTTTTCTTGGACTTTATTTTTGAATTTACACACAAAGCCACTTCGTCTATTCCACTTTTTTTAGAACACTACGAGCAGCATAAAGACCGGTTGAGCATTGTATCTCCAAAGGGGGTACAAGCTGTACAGATCATGACAGTTCACAAAGCTAAGGGGCTAGAGTTTCCAGTGGTAATTTTTCCATTTGCAGCACTCAATATTTACAAAGAAATTGAACCCAAAGAATGGATGCCCACGCATGGTCTAAGTGAAGATTTCCCATATTTTTTAATGAATTACAATAAAAATTTTAAGCATTTTGGGGTCGAGGGTCAAAAACGATTTTATGAACACCAATCCAAACTAGAATTGGACAATATTAATTTGCTTTATGTCGCATTAACTAGAGCCGTAGAGCAGTTGTATATCATCGGTGAGGCCCCTACAGATGCGACCTTAGTTGGGTCTCCAAAAACCTATTCAGAGTTGCTGGTTAATTTTCTAAAGGCAGATCAAAAATGGCGCTCAGGTATTTTGGAATATTCGTATGGATCTATACAAAGAATAGGGGATCAACCTCCTTTGAAACACAAAACGCAACAAGCCAAAAAGTTTTTTTCTACCTCCCATTCTGATCTGAGCATCTCTATAGTTAATAAAGCGGCCTATATGTGGGATCAAAGCAAAAAAGAAGCGATAGAGAAAGGAAATCTTGTCCACCTTTTGTTGTCTAAAATAGTGACACACCAAGATACTCAAATTACTTTACAAAATTTTTTTCACCAAGGATTGATTAGTTCCTCACAGTATGCAGAACTCAATAAGGTCCTCAATCAAATTGTTTACCACCCTGAGCTTAAACACTTTTATAGCAATGATGTTGAGGTTTATAATGAGCGTGAAATTATCTCGGATAAAGGTCAAATTATTATTCCCGACCGTTTAATTGTACAAAGAGATGGCAGCGCGGTACTTATCGATTACAAAACCGGGGGTCAAAACCCGAGTCATCAAAAGCAATTAAAGGCGTATGAACTGATTGTTAGTCAAATGGGCTACCTCGTTGAAAAAAAGATTTTAGTTTATATTTACCCAAAAATCCAGATTAAAGTTGTTTAATTTATATAAAATTATATGTATTCGCCTATACAACATCACTTTGAGAACGAATTAACGTCATTAAAAGTTCAAGGACTCTTTAAAAAAGAACGCATCATTGTATCCTCTCAAGGTCCAGAAATTACATTAGATAGCGGCCATAAGGTTTTAAACTTTTGTTCTAATAATTATTTGGGACTAGCTTCACATCCAGAAGTTATCCAGGCCGCCAAAGACACAATGGACTCATATGGGTTTGGGATGGCTTCGGTTCGCTTTATTTGCGGAACTCAAGATATTCACAAAATGCTAGAATCCAAGATCGCAGAATTTTATCAAACCGAAGACACCATCCTATATGCTGCTGCTTTTGATGCCAATGCTGGAATTTTTGAGCCCCTTTTAACAGTTCAAGACGCTATTATATCAGACAGTTTAAATCACGCCTCAATTATTGACGGGGTAAGGCTCTGTAAAGCCAAGCGATTTCGTTATAAAAATAACGATATGACAGACTTAGAAGTGCAATTAAAGGCAGCTAAGGAAATGGGTTCAAGATTTATAATGATCGTGACTGATGGCGTTTTTTCTATGGATGGCCGAGTCGCTCCTTTGGATAAAATTTGCGATTTAGCAGAGGCTTATGATGCGCTTGTAATGATTGATGAATGCCACGCAGCCGGTTTTATTGGTGCTAGGGGCAAAGGGACGATTGAAGCCAAAAAGGTCATGGGTCGTATAGATATTATAACAGGTACGCTTGGCAAAGCACTGGGTGGCGGCATGGGAGGCTATACCACAGGCAAAAAAGAAATTATTGAACTGTTGCGTCAGCGCTCAAGGCCTTATTTGTTTTCAAACTCTTTGGCTCCTGCCCTTGTTGGTGCTTCTATCAAAGTCTTTGAATTGCTTTTAGATGACACCAAACTGCGAGACCGCCTTGAGTGGAATACAAAGTATTTTAAAAAGGGGCTTCAAGATTTGGGCTTTGACATCATTGACGGAGACGCTGCGATTGTTCCTGTAATGCTTTACGATGCTAAATTGGCACAAAAAATGGCCAATGTTTTAATTGATGAGGGGATATATGTGGTTGGTTTTTTCTATCCTGTAGTCCCCAAGGGAAAGGCAAGAATCAGAGTTCAACTTTCTGCGGCCCATAAAAAAGAGCACTTAGATTGCGCTTTGACCGCTTTTAAAAAAGTTGGTAAAAAATTAAATATTTTGGCTTAATTAATACCAATCACAAACAATAATCTTTTTATAATTAACGTTTTTTTTCCTCTGGAGTTTGTTAAATCACATATAGGTATTACATTTGTAGTAAATTTAAAAAGTTAAGATTACAACCATGAAAAAGCTTTACATTAAAATATTAGCAATTTCATTGACTGCCTTTGCAGTCAATTTAAGTGCACAAAACGAAGACAATCCCTGGATGATTTCAGCCGGCGTCAATGCTGTTGACTTTTATCCAGTAGGTAAACATTCTCCATTTCAGGGGGATAATTTAGAAGATTTCTTCAATGTTGGAGACCACTGGAATTTTGGAGTGCCTTATGTTTCTGTAAGTCGTTATTTGGGTAAAAACATCTCTTTTGGTTTTTCCGGAACTTATAATAAAATAAAAAAGTGGGGAAACGCAGAACTCGATAAGGAATTAAAGTTCTATGCCTTCACAGGTTTTATCAATTACAGCTTTGCAAAGCTCATTAAATCTGAAAAGTTTGAGCCTTTCTTTGGACTTGGTGGGGGTTACTCCATGGTCGAAGAAGGTCCTTACAATTCCAACGGTGCAGGCGCACCAGACGCTTTGATCGGGAGAGGCAGTGTGAATTTAAGCCTAGGAGCTTCATATTGGATTAGTGATAATTGGGGTCTAACAATTGAATCAGCATATAATCATATCATCCCTGAAGGCAAAGGCATTGCTTATCAAGACCCAACTCCAGACGTTCCTCAATATTTCCGTCATAGCTTTGGTATTTCACATAGATTTGGAGGGAAGGATACGGATGGAGATGGCGTGAAGGACAAAAAGGATGCTTGTCCAGGAGTGCCAGGGTTAAAAGCTTTTAATGGTTGTCCAGACACAGATGGTGACGGAATTCAAGATGCTGAGGACAATTGTCCTGAGCTAGCTGGGACTCCAGCATATGGTGGTTGTCCAGATACTGACGGAGACGGCGTTTCTGATGAAAAGGACCGTTGTCCTAACGTTGCTGGTTTGAAGGTACTAGGTGGCTGCCCTGACGCTGACGGCGACGGTATTACCGACTCAAAGGACAACTGTCCAAATGTTGCTGGTGTTAGAGGGAACAGAGGATGTCCATGGCCAGACACTGATGGAGATTCAGTCCTTGACAAAGATGATAAATGTCCTGGGGAAGCTGGTACAGTTGCCAATAATGGATGTCCAGAAGATCCAAGTGTTTTAATTAACGAAATGTTGGCAGGATTGGGTAATGTCACATTTGAAACTGGTAAATTTTCCGTTATTGAGGATGCAGAGACTTTACTTCTTGAGGTGGTGGCGATTTTAAATGCTTATCCAGAAACTCAATTCGTTCTTGAAGGCCATACGGACAGTAAATTCACAGAGGCGTTCAATCAAAGACTATCTGAGAAAAGAGCTGATTCGGTCTTTAAGTTCTTAACAGACAATGGCATTGAGCCTTCAAGATTGTCAACTATCGGATTTGGAGAAACGGCGCCTACTGCTTCAAATGACACAGCAGAAGGAAGATCACAAAACAGACGAGTTGAAATAAAGTTGTCAAACTAAATAAATTACAAAAAACAATTGAAGAAACGCCTCGCATTTGCGAGGCGTTTTTTATTTTTATGACATGCGTAGTTTTATTTTTGATGTTTTAAAGGAATTAAAATCCAAAAAGTATGTTATTTCAGAACTGACTTTTATTTTACCCAACAAGCGGTCGGGTTTATTTTTAAAAAAAGAGCTAGCGAGTCAGAACAAGGCAGCCAATTTTTTACCTGAAATTATCTCAATTGAATCCTTTGTCGAAGAATTGTCTCAATTAAGACCGCTGAACAGCCTAGAGACTTTATTTGAATTTTATGCGTTGTACCAGAAACTTACCCCAAAAAAAGAAACGGAAGATTTTGATCGTTTCTCAAAGTGGGCTTCAACAGTAGTTCAAGATTTTAATGAAATTGACCGCCACTTAATACCCCCTGAAAAATTATTTAACTACTTAAGTGCCATTCAAGAAATTAATCATTGGTCTCTAGAGCCAAACCCTACGAAAATGGTCAAGAATTACTTAAAGTTTTGGAAACAAATTTACAACTATTACATAAAATTTTCGGAGCATTTACTCCTCAAAAGTAGTGGATATCAGGGCCTGATTTATAAAATAGCAGTTCAGAACCTTGAAGCTTATTTAAAACACACAAATCGCCGTACCCACATCTTTATTGGCTTTAATGCATTGAACGCTGCCGAGGAACTGATAGTTCAAGAGCTCTTACAACAAAGCCGCGCACAGATTTTTTGGGATGCTGACACCACCTTTTTAGAAAGTGCATACCACGATGCGGGCCTGTTTATGAGGCGCTATAAACAAAAGTGGCCCTATTATAAATCTAAAACATTTCAGGGGATTGCTTCTAATTATGAAAAATGTAAAAATATACACATAACAGGTGCTTCAAAGCAAATTGGACAGGTAAAATACACTGGTGAATTGTTGAGTGCATTAAACAATGAGAACAAACTCGAAAATACTGCTCTAATTTTAGCAGACGAAAGCTTACTTTTGCCGGTATTAAATGCCCTACCACCTGATATAGCTGCGGTTAATATTACCATGGGCCTGCCGTTGTTTCAAATTCCACTTGCCTCATTTATTGACCAATGGTTAAAACTTCATTCCAAGAACAATGCTACTTATTACTACAAAGATGTTGTAAATATCTTATCTCATCCTTTTGTCCTCCCCTTGTTTTTAAACAGCCCAAATGCCAATCCTCAAAAAATAATTCAAGCCATAAAACACCAAAATTTAACCACCCTGTCCTTGGACACATTGTTGACATTGTCACCAACGAACAAGGGGCTTTTAAAGCTTCTATTTGAACGCTCTAAGTCTCCAAAAAGCGCCATTGAGCAAATGATAAACCTCCTTTTTAATTTCAAAGATTGCTATACAAACAAGGCCACTAGCAATGGTATTGCTTTAGAATATATCTATCGCTTTTTGGGACTTTTTCAACAAATTCAGAATTATGACAGCACTTATAATGTGATTGATTCAATTAAGACGCTACAGGGCGTCTTTAAGGACCTACTGCGCAAAGAAACTTTGGACTTTAGCGGGGAGCCCTTAAAAGGTTTACAAATAATGGGCATGTTAGAATCTCGTGTTTTAGACTTCGAGACTGTGGTCATCGTGTCCGTTAATGAAGGAATTCTTCCTGCAGGAAAAACGAATAACTCATTTATACCCTTTGATGTAAAGTTAGAAAACAACTTGCCTACCCATAAAGAAAAAGACGCTATTTACACCTATCATTTTTACCGCCTTTTACACCGCGCTAAGAATATCCATTTGATCTACAATACGGAACCTGATGCCATAAAAGGAGGTGAGCCAAGTCGGTTTATTGCCCAGTTAGAGTTAGAAAACAAACACCATTGCCAACATCAAATTCTGATTCCTAAGTTGCCGCCTATTAATAACTCTTTGCGACGCATAAACAAATCCGATGCTATTTTGGAATCATTGAGGGATCTTGCAGCCAAAGGGTTTTCTCCTTCTTCACTAGGGCAGTACATTAGAAATCCCATTGATTTTTACAGTCAAAAGGTTTTAGGAATCAGAGAAGATAAAGGCATAGAGGAAACGGTTGAGGCAACGACCTTTGGAAGTGTCATCCACCACACTCTGGAATCCTTTTACAAGCCGCTTGTTGGGCAGGTTCTGCAAATTGAAAAGCTTCAAGCTCTCAAACCAAAAATAGATTCTACGGTCCGTCGGTTTTTTATGTTGATCTATAAAAAAGGGAACATTAGCAGTGGGAAAAACTTGATCAGTTTTGAGGTTGCCAAACGCTATATTTCTAATTTTCTAGATTATGAAATTCAAGGGCTTAGAAAAGGTCATAAGATTGTGTTGGAGGCTGTTGAAAAGCCTGTAAAGGTTCAACTTGAATACCCCGAATTGAACTTCCCTATTTGTTTTAAAGGAAGCATTGATCGAATTGACCGTTGCGATGGCATCCGTCGTATTATTGATTATAAAACCTCTAAAGTGGAGCAAAAAGATATGAATATTGTGCATTGGCGCTTTATTACTGATGATTATAAGAAGCATAATAAGAGTTTTCAGGTTTTGATGTATGCCTATATTTTAAATCTATTAGAAAAAAATGAAGATCCTCTGGAAGCGGGGGTTATATCCTTTAAAAACCTTAAAGCCGGCGTTTTAAAATTTACTAAAAAGGACAGGGTTGGGCGTGGGGGCCAAAAGCAATCCAAAATTACTATGGAAATGTTAGCGTCTTTTGAAACTGAGCTCAAAGCCTTGCTCTATACAATGTTTGATATGAAAACAGAATTTTTAGAGAAGCAAATTTAAAGTGAAATGTATTATAAACCATACGATCCCTGGCCCAAATGAACGGCTCATAGTTTATGATTTGTTTTATGATCCCATATTACAAAATGCACCAATAATAATTTTTTGTCACGGATACAAGGGGTTTAAAGACTGGGGGGCATGGTCACTGATGGGTAAAGCATTTGTTTCCAAGGGTTTTACATTTTTTAAATTTAACTTTTCTCACAACGGCGGAACTTTAAAGCAACCGATTGACTTCCCCGATCTTGAGGCTTTTGCACAGAATAATTACACAAAGGAGCTGCAAGACCTAGATTGCTTTTTACATTGGTTGTCAACATCTTTTAAAAACAAGCCGTTTTTAGACCTCAAAAAGATCATTTTGATTGGCCACAGCCGAGGGGGAGGTATTGTGACGATTAAAGCTTCTGAAGATACAAGGATTTATAAATTGATCACCTTGGCAGGGGTCAGCGACTTTAAATCAAGGTTTCCCAACAAACAAGTATTGAGGAATTGGTCGCGCTCAGGGCGTTATTTTGTGAAAAATGGGCGGACCCAACAGCAGATGCCGCATGCCTATCAATTTTATTTAGACTTTCTAAAGAACGAAAAGCGTTTGACAATTTCAAGCGCCGCCAAGAGATTAAAGATCCCACATTTAATCGTTCATGGCGCGGAAGACACTTCTGTCCCAATTTCAGAGGCCGAAGCATTAAACAGATGGAGCCCTAAGAGCTCTCTTTGTATTTTCGAAGAATCGAATCATGTTTTTGGTGCCGTGCACCCCTGGGGAAAGCCTGAAATGCCCGCCAATTTAAAAAGGGTTTTAACAAAAATGGTCGATTTTATCAACAATTAACCTCGCTTCTTAAGAAAAATAGAATATATACAGATAAATTTTTGGTAATACCGAAGTAATTTTCGTAATTTAGATTAAAATAAAATTATATTATGGGATATTCATTCAAAAATAGCAAAGGAAAGACGTATTATTTACACACAAAAGACGTCGTTTTAAAAGGTGGAAGAAATCAAACAATTTATTATTTCGCCAAAGACGAACGTTCTAATTCATGCGACCTTCCAGCTGGAAAGAAAATTGTAGAAAATGAAAAAACTGGACTGCCTTTTGTAAAGTCTGTTTAATTCAATTTCAAACGATTAAAAAAACCCGCTCTAAAGAGCGGGTTTTTTGTACCCTTTATAAAAATAAGGGATTTATTCTAAGGCCATGACCGCATTGTATTCGGTTGGGTCAAGGCATTGTAAGCTTTAACTGCCTTACCATTTTCCCATTTAAACCAACCATACCCTTTTACTTTCAAAGCTTCTCCGCTGCTCTTAGCAACGGTATTCCAATTGTACCAGACATTGGTGTAAATATTCACGTCTTTGTAATACAGTTGCGGTATAAACATCAGTATGAGAAATATCTTCAAAATAAGTATGACCACTGCTAAAAGCCTTTACAAGTTCAGAAACACTTAAATCAGAATCATTGACAGAATACACAGCATCTTTCGAAAAGATATTTTTGGTGGACTCCATGTCGTTGTCTCTATATGCTTTTATGAATTTATCCACCATTGCTGTATATTGGTCTTTCTAGCATATAGCCAGACATAGGTTTGCCGTCAATTGAGTATTTGGGCTTGTCAGCGCAGCTGCTCAGGAGCAAAGCGAAAATAAAAAATTGTGATTATATTTCTCATCTTGATTGGTTTTTAGTTTTCAGGAATGATATAATCCCCTTTTGTTTGATACCACATCTTGAGTTTCCCGTCCACAATCTGGTACCACTCTATATAAGTTCCATCATTGCCTGTAAACTGTGCATTGACCCATTGGCCCTCTTGATTAGTAGCTTTTGGATCATCG
>JAYYCW010000088.1:0-14545 GCA_036161535.1 Bacteroidota bacterium
GTTCATAACAATCCACCCATTTCTTCTTACAGGGTCAGGATATATCGCAACTGGTTTTAGTAAGCAGTCAGATGAACCACCCTCCGCTTGTCTTGTTGAACTTCCATCAAATGCCCAAACAGGACAGTCTTCTAATTTTCCGCTAAAATCTTCTAAGATTTTAGTTTTACCTCTCAGATTTGAAGTTGGTTTGTATCCGTCTAACCAAAGATATTCTAATTTTGCTTTTGCCATAATTTATTAGTAAAAATTTTTAATGAAATCAAATATAATAATTAGCCATATTGATGATACGCAAAAATGTTTGATTTTTATTAACAAATTATAGTTTTTTTTAATTCTCTAATTTTAGACCAATTCGATAGAATAATTCTCAAAATAAATTAAAATATTCATTGATTTGTTAATAAGTAATGAAATGTCACAGACCTCACATTTTTAAAACCACAATTATCATTTAATTACAGCACTTAATTAATAATTTCTAAACTTATTAGCAATATTTAATTTGTTAAAGCAAATACTTTAGTAAGTTTGTAAATAACAACAAATCATGAGTCAAGTGACTAGCCAACGATACACGCAAAGAGGTGTTTCTGCATCTAAAGAAGATGTTCACAATGCTATCAAAAACATTGACAAGGGCTTGTTTCCAAATGCTTTTTGTAAAATAGTCCCGGATTATCTCACTAACGACCCAAATTATTGTATGGTTATGCATGCTGATGGTGCAGGTACAAAGAGTTCCTTGGCCTATGCTTATTGGAAAGAAACCGGAGATTTATCGGTTTGGAAAGGCATTGCTCAAGATGCACTTATCATGAATATTGACGATTTGATTTGTGTTGGGGCTACAAACAACATTATGTTATCATCTACCATTGGCCGCAACAAGAATATGATTCCTGCAGCGGTCATTTCTGCTATTATCAATGGCACAGAAGAACTTATAGAAGATTTGAAATCCCATGGAATATGCATACATTCCACTGGAGGAGAAACGGCAGATGTGGGTGACTTGGTCAGAACCATCATTGTAGATTCCACAGTGACGGCTCGCATAAAACGTTCTGATGTCATTGACAATGCCAATATCATGGCAGGTGATCTGATAGTGGGTCTGGCATCATATGGCCAAGCCACTTATGAAAATCAGTACAATGGTGGTATGGGTAGCAATGGTTTGACCTCTGCTAGACATGACGTTTTTAGCAAAAAAGTGGCTCATAAATTTCCTGAAACTTTTGATCCCGCAGTTCCAGAAGCTCTTGTTTATTCTGGCAGCGCCCAACTTACTGATCCAGTGGAAAACAGTCCTTTAGATGCTGGAAAATTGGTGCTTTCTCCAACCCGTACTTATGCCCCAATCATAAAAAAAATATTAGAGACCCATGACTCAAGGACCATCCACGGTATGGTACATTGTAGCGGAGGTGCTCAAACAAAAATTTTACATTTTATTGACCAACTTCACATTGTCAAAGACAATATGTTTGAAGTCCCACCGCTGTTTAAATTAATTCAACAACAGTCCAAGACCCATTGGAAAGAGATGTATCAAGTTTTTAACTGTGGCCACCGCATGGAGCTTTATGTCGCTGCAGAAGTTGCCGAAACAATGATTGCCACCGCCTCAGAATTTAATGTTGCGGCTCAAGTCATTGGGCGTGTTGAGTGCTCTGAGAGCAAAAAATTAACCATCAAGAGTGAATTCGGAACCTTTGAATATTAGGCATTTCAAAAAATTACCCTCAAAAATTGTATTTTTGCAATCGATTTGTAAGCACCCATGTTAGAAAAAATTCAAATAATAAAACAGCGTTTTGATGAAGTCAGCGACCTGATTATTCAGCCAGATATTATCTCTGATCAAAAGCGTTATATTCAAATCAACAAAGAATACAAGGACCTAAAAAAGATTTTGGAACGGGCTGAGGTTTATAAAACCTTGGTTTCCAACTTAGAAGAAGCACAAGAAATTATTGCAGACGGATCGGACTCAGAAATGGTTGAAATGGCCAAAATTCAAATGGATGAGGCAAAGCAACAAATGCCTGTACTAGAAGAAGAAATCAAAGTTTTACTCATACCCAAAGATCCAGAAGACGCCAAAAACGTGGTAATGGAAGTCAGGGCAGGTACAGGTGGCGATGAGGCCAGTATTTTTGCAGGAGATTTACAAAGAATGTATACCAAATATTGTGAATCCAAAGGATGGCGTGTCAACGTGGTTGATTTCAACGAGGGGACTTCTGGTGGTTATAAAGAAATTATTTTTGAAGTCTCTGGAACGGATGTTTATGGCAGTATGAAATTTGAAGCTGGGGTTCACCGGGTTCAACGCGTACCCCAAACGGAGACCCAAGGCAGGGTTCATACAAGTGCGGCTTCTGTTATTGTATTGCCAGAAGCTGAGGAATTTGATTTAGAACTGGACATGTCCGAAGTTAGAATTGAACGAACCACTTCCACGGGGCCAGGGGGTCAATCGGTCAATACCACCTATTCAGCCATTAAATTACACCACGAACCCACCGGGATGATTGTCAGTTGCCAAGATCAAAAATCATCTCATAAAAATCTTGAAAAAGCACTTAAAGTTTTGCGGTCCAGACTGTATGAAATGGAGCTGGCAAAAAAACAAGCAGCAGATTCAGAAAAGCGTAAAAGTATGGTTTCATCTGGGGATCGAAGTGCCAAGATCAGAACTTATAACTATCCACAGGGACGGGTCACTGACCACCGTATTGGATTGACCCTTTACGATTTGTCAAACATCATTAATGGAGACATACAAAAGGTGATTGACGAACTTATGCTGGCTGAAAACACAGAAAAATTAAAAGCAGACTCAAACCTGATTTAAGCGATGACAACAGAAATGATTGTAAGGGAAATTAAGAGAAAGCAATCCTTTCTGTGCATTGGACTGGATGTAGATCCTTCAAAAATTCCGACTCATCTTTTGGAATTATCGTCGCCCATTTTTGAATTTAACAAGGCCATTATCGATGCCACTCATGAGTTTTGTGTTGCCTATAAACCCAATATTGCTTTTTATGAAGCCTATGGCCAAAAAGGCTGGGAGGCTCTTGGAAAAACCATCAATTATTTAAACACTCAATATCCTGAAATCTTTACCATTGCCGACGCCAAACGCGGGGATATTGGCAACAGCAGTCGGATGTATGCCAAGGCATTTTTTGAAGATTTGGGTTTTGACAGTGTTACAGTGGCACCTTATATGGGCAGAGATTCCGTAGAACCGTTCTTGGAGTTTAAAGACAAGCACAGTATTTTATTGGCCTTGACTTCCAATCGAGGTGCTTGTGATTTTCAAACCTTAGAATCAAGGGACGTCTCTTTGTTTGAAAGGGTCATTAAAACTTCTAAAAATTGGAAAAACAGTCAACAACTCATGTATGTAGTTGGTGCAACCAAAGCGGTATACTTTAAAAAAATACGGCAACTGCTCCCAAACAGTTTTTTATTGGTTCCGGGAGTTGGTGTCCAAGGAGGAAGTCTTGAGGAGGTTTGTAAATATGGTCTCAATGCGGAGGTTGGACTGCTGGTAAATTCCTCTAGAAGTATAATTTATGCTTCCAATGGTTTAGATTTTGCTGAGAAAGCAGCCGACACAGCCAAAGTACTTCAACAAAAAATGCAAACCTTCCTACAACGTTAAAACAGATGTTTTAACTCGAACAATGAAATTATTTGATTTTTTTAAAGAGTCAGTATCCAATTGCTGTAAAGTTTTTTAAATTTTTTCAGTTCTTTCTTTAAAACTGGCATAAAATCTTTGCCATTACTGTCACATTTTTCCAATCTTTTACAGTTTTGGAGCAATCGATAGGTTAGCCAGTGCAAGGTCAAGGCATGGGCATATTTTTTTTCTAAAATGGTTGTTTGCTGTAATTTTATGATTTCTTTATAAAGACTGCTAGATTGCTGTACAATATCCCCTGAAAAATAAATGTTTGGACTTTCCAAGCCATTGGATTTTAGACCAGAAAGATCTGCTGATAAATAATCTGAAATTTTTTTTGAAAGCAGATAGATTTCTTCTGCTTTTGTAAAAAATATTTTATAAAAGTCAATTTGATTTGAATGCATCAGCAGGAATGTTATGACACAAAGTTAGGCGTCAAAATAGTTATTTATATTTAATAATTTTTGTAATTTAATTAATATACTTAAAAATTTTATGTAATTTTGATTAATTAATTTAAATAATGAAGTTAGATAGCATTCACGCCAAAATATTAAATACGCTTCAGTCCAATGCGAGAATTACAAACACTCAAATTGCAGCGTCTGTAGGTATTTCATCAGCTGCGGTGGCTGATCGTATAAAAAAAATGGAAGATTGCTCTGTCATTTCAGGATATCATGCTAAAGTCAATCCAAGAATGCTAGGCCATGGATTAAGAGCACTCATCACAGTTCGTGCTTTTATGGGGCGGTTGCAACCATTTTTACATAAAATTAAAACTTATGACGAAGTCGTCAATTGTTATAGAATCACCGGAAATGAAAATATTGTTATGGAAGTTTTTTTTAAAGATCAATTACATTTAGAACTGTTTATTGACGAATTAATTAGTTATGGCGAAACCAAAACACAAATTATTCTTTCAGACGTCATATCTCATCAACCAATCAAACACAAGCAGTTTTGAAATTTTCACTGAAATTATTATTCAGCCTTTTGGTGGCATTATTGATGTCCAACTGCAAACAGCAAAAGAAACTCAATTTATATGACTCAGAATTTCAAAAGAAACTCAATGCTTTTTTTAAAGATGTGACTACATCTCCACTGAAACGAGAGGCCCTGAAAAGTTTTGAATCCCTACCGTTTTTTCCAATAGATTCAAGCTTTGTGACCGCCGCAAAACTCAACAGAACTCCGAATTCCGATTTTTTTGAAATGCCAACCTCCACAACTAGACTCAGTAAAGAACGTGTCTTTGGGGTGTTATCTTTTGAATTCAAATCTCAAATTTATAAACTCAATGTTTATCAAAGTCAAATCTCAATTTTAGAGGGTGACAACACGCTACTTTTACCTTTTTTAGACGACACAAATGGACTTTCTAGCTATGGAGGTGGTCGCTATATCAATATTGTCATTCCTGAATCAGACAGTATTCTATTGGATTTTAACATGGCTTACAATCCTTACTGTGCTTATAACGAACGGTATTCTTGCCCCATAGTTCCTAAAGAAAATTACCTTCCTTTTAGAGTTGAAGCAGGGGTGATGTACAATAATGAATATTAAAGTTGTTTGGCTATAAACAGGCCAACAAATACCGCGAGAATGCCTGTTAAAATTGAGGCCATAGTATATACTCCAAACAGCAAGTAGTCTCCAGATTTTAAAAAAAATTGATTTTCAGCAGCAAAAGCTGAAAAAGTGGTAAAACCTCCACAGAACCCGGTAACCAACATAATAGTTTGGCTTTGACTCAAGTTATCAGTTTTTAAACCCAATCCCATTAAAAATCCAATGAGAAGACAGCCTATAATATTTACGCAGAAGGTACCAAGTGGGAATTGATTGGGAACGGTTTGTAAAAACTTGGTAAAACTAAATCGAAGCACACTCCCAAGTCCCCCCCCAACAAACACTAAAAACACTTGTTTCATTGTAAAATATAATTAATATCCAAGAAAAAATTTGATGGCTGCGATGCCCGAAATAAATGCGACAAAAATTATTAAAATCCAAAAAACCCCTTTGTAGTAATTTTTGTGTAAGTTGGCATCTTTTCTGTAGGTCATCACCAGAACAAATACAAACACTAAAGCAAAAATAATTCCAAAAATTAGTTGTCCGCTACTGAACATATTTTGTATTTTTAGTATCGTAAAATTACAAAAAATAACATCCAATGAAAAACAAAATTGAAGCCGTTAAAGCCTTTCACACAGCCTTTAATATTGGCTATAGATCTACACCTAAAGCCGATCTGGGCCCTGCTAAAAACAAGCTTCGTTTTGATTTAATGAAAGAGGAAAATCAAGAGTATTTTGAGGCCGCTCAATCCAATGACTTGGTTGAGGTTGCCGACGCCCTCGGGGATATGCTATATATTTTGTGCGGTACTATTATTGAACATGGAATGCAAGACAAAATTGAGGCCGTTTTTAATGAAATTCAGCGCAGTAATATGAGCAAGTTGGGAGCTAATGGTCAGCCAATTTACAGGGAAGATGGTAAAGTACTCAAGGGCCCTCATTATTTCAAGCCAAATATAAAATCAATACTTGAGCAGTGATTGTTTAAACTTTAAATCGCCATCCAAATGGGTCATCTGATTTATTGGTTTGAATCGATGTGATGCGTTTTTTTATAAGCGAAGCATAGGGGTTCTCAATAACAGGCAGCTCAAAGTCTCTTCCCTTAAAGCCATAGGCAGAAATAGGTGAGACGACAGCTGCGGTACCAGCGCCAAACATTTCTTTAAGACTACCTTTTTGTGAGGCATTAATTAATTCTGATACTTTAAATTTACGGACTTCCACGTTGATCCCTTCGCTTTTGGCGATATCAATGATGCTTTTTCGAGTGACTCCATCAAGGATTCGATCGCTGGTTGGCCCTGTGATCAAGGTGTCGTTAATGCGTATAAAAATATTCATTGCGCCTGCCTCTTCGATATATTCGTGGGTGGTATCGTCGGTCCATATTACCTGATTGTAACCTTTTTCAATAGCCAATTGTGTGGGATAAAACTGAGCTGCATAATTTCCACCCGCTTTGGCAAAGCCGACACCGCCGTTAGCAGATCTCGAATATGTTTGTTCAATAAGGACTTTCACTTGTCCTGAAAAATAGGGGCCAGAGGGTGCAGTGGCAATTAAAAAGCGATACGCATCTGCAGGAGAAGCATGAAATCCGTCACCTGTTGCAAAGATAATAGGACGAATGTACAGAGAACTGCCCGGCGCATTTGGAATCCAACCATTGTCTAGTTTTAATAAAGCTTTCAAACCCTCAAAAAACACAGCTTTTGGCAGCTCTGGAATGGCAAGCCTCTTGGCTGATTTATTGAGTCTTTTAAAATTTTCCTCAGGACGAAACAACCATGTATTATCATCTTGATCTTTGTAAGCTTTCATGCCCTCAAAAATAGACTGTCCATAGTGAAAGATTTTGGCTGATGGCATAAGTGAAATGCTTTGAAACGGCAAAATTTCAGCTTTGCCCCACTGACCATGTTTATAATCACAAACCAACATGTGATCAGAAAACGTATTTCCGAACCCCAGATTGTTAAAATCAACACCCTTAAGCTTGGAATGTTGCGTTCTTGTTATTTTCAAAGAATCCATATCAGAATGTTAAATTATAGTCTCTACAAAATTAATAAATTCATCATTTAATGTAACAGACATCTTTAAAAAGTTATTATATTTAGTGGTCTAATTTTTTTTATGAACAAGGTATTCTCATTGGTTTTAATTTGCCTTATGGTTTTTAACTGTAAGAAGAAAAATCACGCACGCACGGCTGTTGATATGAAATCTGTTACCTATTCTTTACATGGCAGTTCTTTTGAAGTTGACCCTGTGATTTCAACAAAAGATTTTAGCAGACTAATGACAAATGGATCCGACACAGTAAATATGGTAATAAAAGGGGTCATAAAGGAAGTTTGCTCCAAAAAGGGCTGCTGGATCCGACTTCCATTAACCGGCGAGGAAGATCTAATGGTGCGCTTTAAGGATTATGGTTTTTTTGTTCCAACAGATGCTTCTGGAGAAGTCATTATCAAAGGCCAAGCTTTTAAAACCCAAATTTCAGTTGCAGACCTACGGCATTATGCCCAGGATGCTGCTGCCACTGAGGCCGAGATAGCGGCCATAACCGAGCCTAAGAACGCCTATTGCTTTATAGCTGAGGGTGTTTTAATTGCCCAATAAATCTACGGATATCAATTCAAAACGTTCCATTGTAACCACATCTGACGGCTCAAAGACCATAAAAATTGAAGCATGGAATGAACAATACCATTCCCTTCACGGAGCCTTACAAGAAGCGCGTTATGTGTACATAGATGCAGGTTTTAAAACCTACCTCAAGCGTTATCCCGACCAAACTTCAATAAGTATTTTGGAAATGGGCTTTGGAACTGGGCTCAACACCCTATTAACAGTCTTGGAATCTATGATAAAACCCATTGAAATCAACTATCATGGAATCGATGCTTACCCCGTAAAAGTCAAAGAACTAGAAGCACTAGAATATCCCAATTTAATGGGTTGTGAGCCTTCTTTTTTCAATGCCATTCACAAAGAAAATTGGGGAGAAGAATATAAAATATTACCTCACTTTAAGCTTTTGAAAAGAAGAGAAGTTTTTACAAAAATAAAGGATCTTAGTTTTTTTGACATTATTTATTTTGATGCTTTTGGTCCCAGAGTTCAACCCGAGCTTTGGGAAGCTTCTATTTTTGAAAATATGTTTCAGGCGTTAAGGCCTAATGGAATCTTAGTCACATATTGCGCCAAGGGCAGTGTGCGGCGTCATATGCAATCCGTCGGCTTTAAAGTTGAGCGTTTGCCTGGCCCACTAGGAAAGCGCGAGATGTTAAGAGCTTCGAAAATTTGAATCCCTTTTTTCTTTAGACATAAATATTTGTTAAACATCCTTTTTTAACACACTCCAACCTTTTGTTTCAATATTTTTGAATATGTCAAAAATTGTTTTAATAACTGGCGCATCTGGGTTAATTGGAAAAGCACTAATGAAATCCCTATTGGATCAAGGCTATTTTGTCCATACATTGACTACCCAAAAACCTAAGGCCAATCCAGAGCCCAATGTCAAAGAGTTTTATTGGAATCCAATTGGTAATGAAATAGATCTACAAAGTTTAGAGGGTGTAGAGTCGATTGTTAATTTAGCGGGTGCACCTATTGCACAACGTTGGACCAAAGCGGCAAAGAACAGGATTACAAATAGTCGAGTGAAGTCCTTAGAACTTTTGGCCCACAATGTAAAAACACATAATTTTCCCATAAAGCATCTTATTTCAGCCAGTGCCATTGGCATCTATGCCAACTCCATTACCCATTACTACGAAGAAAAAGATGCCCAATTTTCTAGCAATTCATATCTTAGCTCAGTGGTTCAAAGGTGGGAAGCAGCCGTTCGCTCTTTTGATATGGAAAACCTAAAAGTTTCTATTTTGAGAATTGGAATTGTGCTAGATGCAAAAAAAGGGGCACTCCCAAAAATGATGTTTCCAATAAGAAATTATATGGGGGCGGTTCTGGGTAATGGAGATCAATGGCAGTCTTGGATTCATATTGAAGATTTAGTGGCACTTATTTCACATGTTTTAAAATTAAGAATTGAGGGTGTTTTCAATGCTGTAGCCCCCAACCCTGTTCAGCAATCAGAAATGACAACAGCCATCGGCTGTGTTCTAAAAAAGCCTATAGTATTCCCAAATGTCTCTGAATCTCTTTTAAAATTGATACTTGGTGAGATGTCTGCGATTGTTCTTGAGAGTCAGCGCGTATGCGCTAAGAAAATCCAACAAACAGGCTTTAAATTTAAATTTCATGAGATCTCAGCGGCTTTAAAAAGCCTTGTTTGAACATGGCCGTGTGCCATACACTTAAAAAAATAGGTGACATTTTGACATTTTTTCAATAATGGCAGTACTTTTGCCCAAGGCATAAGGTATTAAATACATAACTTACTTGAGCATGACAAAGAAGGGACCAAAAACAAAGGCAAAAACCAAACAGACCAAAGAGTCTGTCAACGTTGAAAAAAAAATAAAACTCACAGTTGAGGAAGAACTCAACGCTGAACTTTCTAATGAGAAAGACAAATTCTTGCGTTTGTTTGCTGAGTTTGAAAATTACAAACGCCGAACCTCAAAAGAAAGAGTAGAGCTTTTTTCAACCGCAAGTCAAGATGTTATCAAATCCTTGTTACCAGTTTTGGATGATTTTGATCGTGCCTTACACGAAATGTCCAAACACGAAGAAACGGAGCTATCCAAAGGAGTTGAGTTGATAAAAAATAAATTTAGTTCAATACTACAGCAAAAAGGACTGCGCGTCGTTGAGGTCAAAAAAGGGGACACTTTTGATGCAGATGATCACGAGGCTGTTACTCAAATCCCTGCTCCCACGGAAGACCTAAAGGGCAAAATAATAGATGTCATCGAAAAAGGCTACAAACTAAGCGATAAAGTGATACGTTTTCCAAAGGTGGTCATCGGTCAATAACTTATATTTAAACATCCAAAGGAGTATGGCAAAGCAGGATTATTACGAAGTTTTAGGGGTTTCAAAAAACGCCTCCTCATCAGAGATCAAAAAGGCATATCGGAAAATGGCTATCAAATACCATCCCGATAAGAATCCTGATGATAAATCCGCTGAGGAAAAATTTAAAACTGCTGCAGAAGCCTACGAAGTGTTGAGTGATGCCAATAAAAAAGCGAGGTATGATCAATATGGCCATCAAGCTTTTGAAGGTACTGGTGGCTTTGGCGGCGGTGGAATGAACATGGATGACATTTTCAGTCAGTTTGGTGATATTTTTGGGAATGCATTTGGCGGTGGTGGTTTTAGCGGGTTTGGCGGTCAGCGACAGAGAACTCCCAGAGGTAGCAATTTAAGAATTCGCGTCAAGCTCACTTTGGAAGAAATTGCCAATGGGGTTGAGAAAAAAGTGAAAGTAAAACGGAAAAAGCAGGCAAAAGGCGTGACCTATAAAACATGTACTACATGCAATGGTACTGGCCAAGTGACAAGAATCACTAGTACCATTCTGGGTCGAATGCAAACAGCATCACCCTGTAATGTTTGCGGCGGAACAGGACAAATGATTGATCAGCGTCCTTCCAATGCCGATGCCAATGGATTTGTGATTGAGGAGGAAACTGTTTCAATTAAAATTCCTGCAGGTGTGGAGGACGAGATGCAACTAAAAGTCAGCGGAAAGGGAAATGCCGCTCCCGGAAATGGCATCTCAGGCGATTTATTGGTTGCGATTTCTGAAGCGCCACATCCAAAATTACAAAGAGAGGGTGATAATTTACATTACGATTTGTACATCAGCCTGCCAGATGCAATTTTGGGATCTTCGGTAGAAATTGACACCGTTACTGGAAAAGTGCGACTCAAAATTGAACCTGGTGTACAGTCTGGAAAAATACTGCGTCTTCGCGGTAAGGGCATCCCCAATCTCAATGGCTATAACAAGGGCGATTTACTGGTCCATATAAATGTCTGGACGCCAAAAACCCTCAACAAGGATCAGAAGAAATTTTTCGAAAAAATGCGAAACAATGAGCATTTTAATCCAAAGCCAGAGAGCTCAGACAAATCGTTTTTTGAGAAGGTCAAAGATATGTTTTCCTAATCATTAGTATGTTTGTATATTTTTTAACTTTACAATGTAACGCTTGTTTGAAATAAGCGTCTAAATTTGTAAATCAAAAATTAATGAAGGATCTCTTAGAAGTTCTTGACGTTTCTAAAAATTTCGGAGACTTTCAAGCACTCTCCAACGTTTCTATAAAGGTTCCAAAGCACAGTATTTTTGGATTACTAGGACCTAATGGTGCAGGCAAAACAACCCTCATCAGAATTGTCAATCAGATTACTTTGCCTGACAGTGGTCAAGTCTTTATTGATGGAGCCCCTTTAGAGCTTCATCACGTTCAACAAATTGGTTATTTACCTGAAGAGCGGGGTCTTTACAAGTCTATGAAGGTAGGCGAGCAGGCCATTTATTTAGCACAGCTCAAAGGATTGTCTTACAATGATGCTAAAAATCGCCTAAAACACTGGTTTGAAAAATTAGAAATATCCCATTGGTGGGATAAAAAAACTCAAGAACTTTCCAAGGGGATGGCCCAGAAAATTCAATTTGTAGTGACGGTTTTACACCGGCCTAAGTTGTTAATTTTTGATGAACCGTTCTCTGGTTTTGACCCGATTAATGCCAATCTTATCAAAGATGAAATCTTACAACTCAGGGATGAGGGAGCCACGGTTATTTTTTCTACCCACCGAATGGAATCTGTTGAGGAACTCTGTGACCACATTGCACTGATTCACGAATCTAAAAAAATATTGGATGGTAAACTGGTCGATATCAAGCGCCAATATAAAACCAACAGCTTTGAAGTTGGACTGTCAACCTCAAACAAAAATCAACTGAAGCGTTTGATAGCAGAACGTTTTGATGTTACGAATGCAGACTTTAAGTCACTTGGAGATGATTTAAAGCTCAACGTCAAACTTGGTTCTGGTGATCGCTCTGATGACCTTTTGGCGTTTTTAAGTCAAAATGCCTCTATCAATCACTACAAGGAACTCATACCTACCGCCAGTGAGATTTTTATTCAAACGGTCAAAAACAACGGACTATGAACCATTTAATATTAATCATCAAAAGAGAGTATTTGGCAAAAGTCAAAAACAAGTCCTTTATTTTAATGACTTTTCTAACTCCATTAATAATGGTTGGCCTTGTAGCCTTGGTGACATACTTAACTTCCGTTAACAATGAAAAAGTAAGAACAATTTCTGTATTGGACCAAGCGGGGTTTTTAAAAGGCGCATTGGTTTCAAATGACTATACGATTTATCACTATCTCGAAAGTATGGACTTGGAGACCGCCAAAACACTGAGCAATCAAAATAATTCCTATGGACTTTTATACATTCCAAACCACCCTTTGGATTCCGTATCCAAACACATTAAATTTCTTTCTGAAGAAGCACCTTCCTTGACTTTTGTGACAGGCTTAGAATCTAAAATAGAAATTCGTTTAAAAGAATTAAAGCTTGAAAAAGCAGGGGTTGATTTGTCCAAAATTAAAGCTGCAAAAACCTATGTCAATCTCAACCAACAGAGCTACGAGGGTGTCAAGACTTCTAAATCTGGAAGTTTTATGAAATTGGGATTTGGTGTGCTTTCCGGCTATTTACTCTTTATGTTTATCATTATTTACGGCAATTTAATTATGCGCAGTGTAATTGAAGAAAAAACAAGTCGCATTATAGAGATCATTGTCTCATCTGTAAAACCGATTCAGTTGATGTTGGGAAAAATATTTGGGACTTCTCTTGCTGGAATCACGCAATTTGCCCTTTGGATTGTTTTACTGTGCCTGTTGATGACGGTAGCTTCTTTTTTCTTAGGCGTGGACTTCTCGGCCACGCCACAGAATGACATGATGACAGAGGCCTTAAACAATCAAGCAGTTAATTCAGAAATTCAAGGATTGATCAATGATTTTAGGGGCCTACCAATCTTTAATTTAATCATTGCGTTTATATTATTTTTTGCGGGGGGTTATTTGCTTTACAGCTCGCTTTACGCTGCAATTGGAGCCGCTGTAGACAATGAAACAGATACTCAGCAATTTATATTACCTGTCATTATGCCTCTTATTTTGGCTTTTTACGTTGGATTTTTTACTGTTTTAGAAGATCCCCACGGCAGTATATCTATTGTTTTTTCTTATATTCCATTTACCTCACCCATAGTCATGCTTATGCGAATTCCTTTTGGAGTTCCATTGTGGGAACAATTGTTGTCTCTTATGGTCTTAGTCATTACTTTTGTAATCACTGTTTGGGTTGCTGCAAAAATTTACAGAGTGGGTATTTTGATGTATGGGAAAAAACCCAGCTACAGAGATCTTGTAAAATGGTTAAAATATTAATTTGTTTAAAGGGCTGAAATAAATGTCTAAAATATTAATAATAGAAGATGAAGAGGCCATTCGCCGTGTTTTACTAAAGATTTTATCTGAAGCAAATCCTCTTTACCAAGTCTTTGAGGCCGTTGATGGCTTGTCTGGAGCAGAGCTGATCAAAAGGGAAGATTTTGATCTTGTATTGTGCGATATTAAAATGCCAAAAATGGATGGTGTTGAGGTCTTGGAAGCCGCAAAAAAAATCAAACCAGAAATTCCAATTGTTATGATATCGGGTCATGGGGATTTGGAAACGGCTGTCAATACTATGCGCCTAGGCGCCTTTGATTACATCTCCAAACCTCCAGACCTCAATAGACTTTTAAATACTGTTAGAAATGCATTGGACCGCAAAGAATTGGTCCTTGAGAACAAACGTCTTAAACGCCGAATTAGTAAAAAATACGAAATGATCGGTAGCAGCAACGAGATTTTAAGCATAAAATCTATCATCGAAAAAGTTGCGCCAACTGAAGCCCGGGTTTTAATTACGGGTCCCAACGGTACTGGTAAAGAATTGGTCGCTCATTGGATTCATCAAAAGAGCAATCGCAACAAGGCTGCCATGGTAGAGGTTAACTGTGCTGCAATTCCAAGCGAACTTATTGAAAGTGAATTATTTGGACATATTAAAGGCGCCTTTACAAGTGCCAACAAGGATAGAGCAGGAAAATTTGAAACCGCTGACGGAGGTACTTTATTTTTAGACGAAATTGGAGACATGAGTCTCTCTGCTCAAGCGAAAGTCTTACGTGCTTTGCAAGAAAACAGAGTTCAGCGGGTGGGTAGTGATA
>JAYYCW010000089.1:0-11266 GCA_036161535.1 Bacteroidota bacterium
GGGGTTGCAAAAGTATTGTCCACTGCCAGCAATACAGAGTGTTTTTTTGCAAGGGCAGAAACGGCTTTTATATCAATGATGTTCAGCATGGGGTTGGTTGGGGTTTCCACCCAAATTAATTTAGTTTTTAGATTTATACAGCGCTCTAATTGCTGGATGTCTTGCATCCCTGTAAAATGAAACTTGACTTGGAATTTCTCAAATATTTTGGTAAAAAGGCGATAAGTTCCTCCATACAAATCATTGGTGGAAATGACCTCGTCACCAGGCTTTAACAGCTTAATTACCGCATCAATTGCGGCTAATCCAGAGCCAAAAGCAAACCCGTAATGCCCGTTCTCAATGCTTGCAAAAGATTTTTCAAGAGCATCCCTGGTAGGATTGTGTGTACGCGAATACTCATAACCTTTATGGCCACCAGGGGTGGTTTGAGCATATGTTGAAGTTTGATAAATAGGAGGCATCACAGACCCATAAGCTTTATCTGGGGATTGGCCTCCGTGAATGGTTTTTGTGTTGAATTTCATTGTTGAAAAACTGATAATTTATAGAGAAATGATTTTCTTTGCAAAAATAATGAATCAGACCCATGAAAAAAATCTATTCCCTCAAAACTTGTAACAGATGCCAACGCATTCTAAAAGCATTAGATCTTCCCGTTGATTTTGAACTTCAGGACATCAAAGAAGCCAATATTTCCGCTGAAGATTTAGACACGATCAAAGCCCTAACAGGCAGTTATGAAGCTCTCTTTAGCAAACGCGCCAGGCTGTATAAGGAAATGGGATTGAAAAACGAAATACTACAGGAAAGCGATTACCGCAATTATATCTTAAATCACTATACGTTTTTAAAACGTCCAATCCTTGTCTTTAAGGACAAGGTTTTTGTTGGGAATAGCTCCAAAACTACAGCGGCTGCAAAATTAGCATTGACCAATGAATAACCGCTATTATACCTTCAGAAAATTTTTGCGGGCTTGTTTGCCATTGCAATGGGCAGTAACCAACTCGATATGCTAAAAATAAGCGCCACCATTCTAATTTTTATTGGTGTATATTTAGTGTCTAAAAAATAACAGTTTGACCACTGAGATTCATAAATCTATTGACGCTGTTGATGGGTGTTTTTTAAAAAGCATCAACCCAGAAAGCAACCTCTACTTTTCAAAACCCTTGCTGCGGAGTTTTGAATCCTCAAACCCCAAAATTGACATGCGCTATATTTGCATATCAAAGGGTGGTAAAGGCCAAGCCATGGCCTTAGTTCAAATTGTTGAATTGAGTGTAGACGTCATTTTAAAAAACATCAAAGTGCCCCCCCTTTACAAGCGTATTTTAAATCTGTTTTTCCTAAAAGATCACATTAAAATTATGTTTTGTGGCAATGTTTTTTTAAGTGGAGAGTACTGTATGAGCTTTGCGGTAGATGCCAAAAAAGAAGCGGCTGTAAGACATATTGGAATTGCTTTAGATAGAATTTCTAAATCGGTCAAGCCACTCCATGCAATATTTATCAAAGATTTTGAAACAAAGGCCATGAGGTATTCAAAAGAATTTGAAACTTATGGGTTTACCAACATTGTAGTGGAACCTAATATGCTGATTGCTTTAAAGCCGGAGTGGAGCACTTTTGAAGACTATAAAAATGCACTAAAATCAAAATACCGAATCAAAGCCAACAAAGCAGACTCTAAAAGTCAAGATTTAGAGGGGCGTTTTATGTCAAAAAAGGATATTGAACAGTCACAAAAAGCTTTACAAGATTTATATCAAAATACAATAGACAACGCCAATTTTAATGCCCAGGTACTAAATTTAAACACTTATGTAAGCCTCAAAGATTGCTATAAAGAAGACTTTATTGTAAAGGGTTATTTTAAAAATGACCGCTTGGTTGGCTTTTTGACGGCTTTAAAAAACAAAACCCATTTGGATGCCCATTTTATTGGACTGGATTACCCTCTAAACAAAGCTCTCGCCATCTACCCCCGCATTCTAAATGATTATATACGGCTTGGCATCGAAAAGAAGGTGAAACAGATTAATTTGGGTCGTACCGCTGCTGAAATTAAGACCACCATAGGAGCCATTCCTTTGGAATTAAGCTGTTATATCAAACATAAAAACAAATTTATCAACGCCATGATCAGGCCGTTTTTTAAAAAAATTCAAATCAAAAACTTCAAACAACACAGTCCTTTCAAATAGTAAGGGCTTTTCTGTATCTTTGAAACAAATTTTAAGTCCTTTAAAATGATACATTCCATGACGGGTTATGGCAAAGTAGTTCTTGAGCTTCCCGCTAAAACCATGCGCATTGAAATTCGCTCCCTCAACAGTAAATCCTTGGATTTAAACATGCGGATGCCCGGCGATTATCGCAGTAAAGAATTAGAGCTTCGTAAAATTATTGGCAACCGACTGGGTCGCGGTAAGGTAGATTTATCCCTTTATATCGAACGCAACAAAACCGAAGCGGCTTCAAAAATTAACAATACGGTTGTCCAAAATTACATACAGCAGCTCAAGACCCTTACCGGAAGTGATTCCAATTTAGAACTACTTAAAATGGCGGTTAAAATGCCAGATGCAATCAGTACAGAAAAGGAAGAGGTTGGGGTAGAGGAATGGACTGAAGTTTTAAACGCTGTGACTTTAGTGTTGGACCGGATTCAAAGCTATCGCACAGACGAAGGCCTGGCGCTTTTAAAAGATTTTTCGGCCCGTATCAATAATATTGATGTCCTTTTAAAATCCATTTTAGAAATGGATCCCAAGCGACTGGAAAATGTAAAGGAACGCCTCAATAAAGGCATCGCAGAATTAAGGGAAACATTGGATCAAAACCGCTTTGAACAGGAGCTTATTTACTATATAGAAAAATTAGACATCACAGAAGAAAAAATACGCCTACAAAACCATTTGGACTACTTTTTAAAGACCTTAAATTCAAAGGAATCAAACGGTAAAAAATTAGGGTTTATAAGCCAAGAAATTGGACGTGAAATCAATACGATTGGATCCAAGGCCAACTATGCACCCATGCAAAAACTGGTCGTTCAAATGAAAGATGAGCTTGAAAAAATAAAAGAACAACTCCTTAACGTACTTTAAAATGTTTGAAGGTAAACTCATCGTATTCTCTGCCCCCTCTGGCGCTGGTAAAACCACTATCGTGAAACATTTATTGGAGCAAAAAGAACTAAATCTAGCCTTTTCGGTTTCAGCTACCTCGCGCCCAAAAAGAGGAGCAGAAGTTGAAGGAAAAGACTATTATTTCTTATCAACCGAGGCCTTTAAATTAAAGATAGAAGCGGAGGTATTTTTGGAATGGGAAGAAGTCTATAAGGATAATTTTTACGGAACTCTAAATTCAGAAGTGGCACGTATATGGGCAATGGGTAAGCACGTTATATTTGACATTGATGTTGCTGGCGGTCTGCAAATTAAAAATAAATTTCCCGATCAAACCCTAAGTGTTTTTATAAAACCCCCAAGCATTGACGCCCTAAAAATTCGACTTAAAAAGAGAAATACCGAGTCAGATGATAAGATCAATATGCGAATTTCAAAAGCTTCAGAGGAATTGTCAAAAGCCAAGCTTTTTGACTGTAACATTGAAAACGTAATTTTAGAAAATGCGCAAAGAGAAGCCTATGAAACTGTGTTGAACTTTATTAAACCTTAAAGTCTCCATAAAGCTATGAAAATCGGACTCTATTTTGGCACTTTTAATCCCATTCATGTTGGCCACCTCATCATTGCCAACCACTTTGCAGAACATTCAGATTTAGATCAAGTTTGGTGTGTGGTGACTCCGCAGAACCCCTTAAAAGTGAAGCAAAGTATTTTAGACAACAGACAGCGTATGGAAATGGTATTTCTGGCTACAGAAGCATACCCCAAAATTAAACCCAGCGATATTGAGTTTGGATTGAGCCAACCAAATTACACCATACATACACTGGTATATTTAGAAGAAAAATATCCAGAACACGAGTTTGCGCTGATCATGGGGGAAGACAATTTAATCTCATTGCCAAAATGGAAAAATGCTGAGGTCCTCTTACAGCGTTATCCCATCTATGTGTACCCAAGAAAACTCAATTCCACACCCCCAAAACCCAATGTCAAAGGACGCATTCACAAGCTGGAGGCGCCTATTATTGAAATTTCATCCTCTTTTATAAGAAACTCCATAAAAAAGGGTAAAAACATTCGGCCTTTGTTGCCTGAAGCCGTTTGGGTATATTTAGATGAAATGAATTTCTACAAATAATATGCTTAAAATTGGACCCATAGAATTACCTGATTTCCCGCTGTTACTTGCCCCTATGGAAGACGTTAGCGATCCGCCTTTTCGCGCATTGTGTAAAGAGCAAGGGGCCGATGTGGTATACACGGAATTTATTTCGAGTGAAGGTTTGATCAGAGACGCCGCCAAAAGTACCATAAAATTGGATATTTATGAAAAAGAGCGGCCTGTAGGGATTCAAATTTTTGGTGCCAATATAGACAGTATGTTAAGGGCAATTGAGATTGTAGAAAAATCAAAACCCGATATTATTGATATTAATTTTGGTTGTCCCGTAAAAAAAGTGGTCAGTAAGGGGGCTGGGGCAGGTGTACTTAAAGACATATGCTTGATGGAAAAACTTACGGCCGAAATGGTAAAACGAACCCATTTACCGGTCACCGTAAAAACCCGTTTGGGCTGGGACCATGATTCAATACGAATTGTTGAAGTGGCAGAAAGACTTCAAGATGTGGGGATCAAAGCCTTGTCAATACACGGGCGTACTCGAGCACAAATGTACAAAGGCTGCGCGGATTGGGCGCCCATAGCAGCGGTCAAAGACAACCCTAGAATGCACATCCCGATTTTCGGAAATGGCGATGTAGATTCCCCAGAGCGGGCGTTAGAAATGCGGGATGTTTACGGCTTAGACGGGGCTATGATTGGTCGTGCCAGTATAGGAAACCCTTGGTTTTTTAGACAAGTTAAACACTACTTCGAAACAGGCAATCACTTGGCACCTATTGGAATGACAGAAAGAGTCGATGCCGCTAGAAGACATCTCAAAATGGCCATTAAATGGAAAGGAGAAGTTCTGGGAGTATTAGAAACCAGACGCCATTACAGCAATTACTTTAAAGGAATTCCAAATTTTAAACCCTATCGCAGCAAGATGGTAACCAGCGACCACAGTGCTGATGTCTTTAAAGTTTTCGATGAAGTGGAACAGACCTTTGGCAATTACCAATTTGTTTAATTTATAAATTCTAATTTTTTAATCTGCCATGATGCCAAAAGGGATGCGATTGTCCCTAGGACTAAAATAGTGAAAAAGGCAATGCCAACATTGGACCAAGACAGCTGTACGGGATATGCCAAAGTCGGAGTAATCAAAACCATTTCAAACTGTTGCTGAAGAAAAATTACGCTCACACCCAAAAATATACCCATTAAACCCCCAAAAAAGCTCATTAAAAAACCTTGTGCAAAAAATATGGTTTGAACAGCCTTCCTGCTGGCCCCTAAACTAAACAAGGTTTGCAAATCTTTCTTTTTATCTAAAATCATCATCACAATAGAACCCAGAATATTAAACAATGCGATGGCCAAAATAAGGGTGAAAATAAGATAGACAGCCATCTGTTCTGTGTTAAGCATTTTGTAAAGAGCTGCATTGAGTTGAATTCTATTTTTAACCTCAACCTGATTGTCAAATAAGGCCTCTAACTGGGAAATCATTTGTGATTGCTTAAACGCCTCGCTGGTCGTAATTTCAATCGCAGTCACAGCCTCATTTGAGAAGCCTAATAGATATTTTGCATTTTCAATGGTCGTAAAAACTCTGGAATTATTAAGGGCGTCGTTAATTTGAAAAAGCCCTACATTCACCACTTTCATATTCCTAAAAGCATCTTTGACTGACATGAGCTGCCCCTTTCCAGGTTTGGGCGCATAGAGTCTTAAGGTTTTTGTGATATCGTAAGTATTGAAACCAAGGGTGTTACTAACGCCCCATCCAGAAACAACATGGGGTAAATCAGGCTGCATCCAATCACCATAAGACAAAATAGAATCAATTGTTTGTGCTGGATATTGTCGGTCTACACCTTTGAGTCTTACCGCCAGAAACTTGTCCTCACAGCGCATTAAAACCTTGTCTTCTACAATCTCAGAAAAAGAAACAACCCCTTTCATAGCAGCCATTTTTTCTCTTTGCTGTTGGGAAAAAGTAAAGGTTTTGGACTGTTTTGGAAAGATTTTGAAATCGGGATCCGTTAGGTTTGTAAATTCAAGACTAAAGGCTTTTAGCCCGGCGAAGCCTGAAAGGACAATAAAAAGTGCTGCGGTACCCACGACAATTCCAATACTGGCAAGCAAAGTGATATAATTAATGGCTTTGTTTTTACTTTTAGTAAACAAATACCGCTTGGCTATGTAAAACGAAAAATTCAATTAGATTTTTTTTCTTTTGTCAAGCAAATCTGGATTTTCGATGGGACTCTCAGGTTGTCTTAAAGCCTGGTCAATTTGATCGATATATTCCAAAGAGTCGTCCAAAAAAAACAACAATTCTGGCATGCGCCTGAGTTGATGTTTGGTGCGCTGGGCCAACTCGTGTTTGATCATAGGGGCGTTGGAAACAATGCCTTCAATCAGTACCTTAGCTTGTTTAACTGGAAAAATACTGAGATAAACTTTTGCAATTGATAAATCAACGGTCACAGCGACTTTGGTAACCGATATAATGACCCCCCTAAGTCCACCCACTCTGGCAGCTCCTTGTAAAACTTCTACCAAATCCGATTGTAAAACCGAGGCAATTTTTTTTTGTCGTTGATTTTCCATGGAGTAAAAATACTATATTTATTATGGATTTGCACCTTGACCATTTATGAAATTTATAGGAGGCTTTGAGTTGTTTAGAAACAGCAGAGCATAAATAAGAACAGGTTCCTATGGTTTAGAAACCTTAATTATCTTTTATTACCCATAGGAGTCGAAATAGTTCTAACTGAATTAATTGTTCTGTCAAATTCTGCACCTTTCAAACTAATTTTTTTCTTTTTCTTTTTAGGATAAATCCTCTTGATATTATTCTCACGAAGATAAGCGTGATGTTCATTCAATTTGCATATTATTTTTCTAACCTCATTTTTTGAACAAGAATTTTTTATATTCAATAATATTTTTTTTGATGCTTTATCTTTAAGGAGAAGAATGATTTTTTCTTTAAACTCGCTTCTTCGCTGTTCAAGTTTTTTCTTTTTCATACCTAACTACGATATTAAATTACTTTATTTAATTAATATCTTAACAAATCATATTGAAAATAAAATTAATTAAAACTGCTAAATAACTGCCAAGAATATTACTATCTTTTCTGTGTAATAAAAAAAACAAAAAGCCCTTTCTTTTGAAAGGGCTTTAAGGGTGGTCCCAACTGGGCTCGAACCAGTGACCCTCTGATTATGAGTCAGATGCTCTAACCAACTGAGCTATGGGACCTAAAGCGGTTGCAATATTACGACCATTTTCGAACATCTCAAAGCCTCCTATAAATTTCATAAATGGTCAAGGTGGAAATCCATAATAGACCTGCCTAAATACTTAAGAACTCCTTAAATTTACTAAAAACTGAGAGACTTTTGACAGATACTGGCTTTTAGTTGTTTTCCCAAAAGGCTTTTTACCAAAGCTACTGAGCTTCAAAAAGTTTTCTTACCTTTATTAAGTTAACTGATTTAAAAAATAATACTATGAAATACTTTAAACTCGCATTTATAAATTGGAACAAATTTAATGGCAGGGCTAATCGATCTGAATTTTGGTATTTTAATTTGTTTTATTTCATATTAAGCATAATTTTATATTACATTGATGTTTCATTTTTGGGTTACAATCCTATGGACCCAACATCAATTGGAATTTTACAATCAATATTCGGTTTAGTGGTTTTGATACCATCAATATCTTTGACTGTTCGTCGTTTACACGACGTTAATAAAAGTGGTTGGAATATGCTTTGGATTCTTACTTTAATTGGGGCTTTTTATGTTCTTTATTTAAACATTATAAAGGGAAATGAAGAAGATAACAATTATGGTCCACCGTCAAAAGTATAGATCAAAAACCTAACTTCACAAACTGTAATACTAACTAAATGAAAAGAAAAATAACTGCCATATGGACTGGAGATGGCGCCAACGGAACAGGTGTTTTAACCTCACAAAGTGGGGCATTTACTGAGATGCCCTATAGTTTTAAAAGCCGCTTTAAAAATGACGATGGAAAACTGGGCACCAACCCTGAAGAACTGATTGCCGCCGCACTGGCAGGCTGTTTTAACATGAAGTTGAGCTTCGTTTTAAACGACGCTAATTTTAGTCCCAATTTTCTAAATACAGAGGCCGTTTTAACCTTTGAGGAAGGTGTCATTACAGATGTCACTCTAAACTTAAAGGCAAAAGTTGCGGGTATAGCGGCTCAAAAATTTATGGAATTGACCAATGAAGCTAAAGATAATTGTCCAATTTCAGGAGTTTTAAATTGTAAAATCTCCGTTGAGGCTGCTTTGGTGTAAACCTTTATCAGCACCCCCTTAAATAATTATTAGCCTCTATTCTATCCAATAATACAGAATAAATAGGGCCTAAAAGGATTTTTATTTATAAAAAAATTAACATTATTGCAGATATTTAACAATATAATTGTGTAAAATATTAAATGTTATGCAATTGTTTAGAAATTTTATACACAAATGGTATCCAGTGCTATTGGCCTTTGTGTGTCTGTTATATTCTGTAGGTTTGGGGCTACTGGGGCGCACCGATGAAGCCATTTATACCGCGCACTGGCCCGGTACTATTTTATTGTTTGCATTAACCATTAGACAAAGAAGAAGGTAATGGGGTTGGCCATGTTTATCATAGGGTTTATTATCTTTGCGATCTATGTCTATTTCTTGATATGGAACATCTTTTACAGCAGCAAAAAACAAAGAGAGGAGAACAAATATGGCGAGCAGCCAGACGTTTTAGACACTGATGGTATGGGCAACTTTAGCCGATTTCCTAAAGATTAGGGCTCAATTTAATGTTCAAGGCCTTTACATAAGACCCAATTGGGTGTAAAAGTCTAGCAAATCCATAAAGTCCTGCTCAGCAGCGATTTTTCCATCTTTCATTTCAACCAAAGTGGTTCCAGAAATTTCAACCTTTTGGCCAGTGGCTGGAACGCCAAAAAATTCACCGTCATGAGTGCCTTTGAAATTCCAGTGCTTAACAATTTTATTCCCCTGCCCAAAAGCGTCAACAATAGTGAACTCTGCATCCGAAAATCCTATGAGATAATTGTTGTAATAGGCCTTAAAATTCTCAATCCCTACAATATCTCCATCAGCAGTAGCCAAAGCAGTGACATTTTCGTCGAACGAATCGGCGTTGATCAATTCAATTTTACGGCCGTTAATAATCTCATCCCAAATATCTTTATAAAGCTCAAGGTTCGCTTCCAACTGGGCTTAATCACCTTCCATTTGTAAGTATTTATCGGAGGGTTGGTTTTGGCAGCCAAGCGCGGCAATTAACAATAATATTGTACCAGATTTGGCGTGTAGTGCTACAGTTTTTATGTTTTTTTCTTTTTCTAAATTTATAAAAAAATTAAAAATGAAACGCTTTTGGTTTGATAGGGTTAATGTGTGGAGGCCTTCCCCGATTAGGAGCACTTAAAAAATGATGAGATCAAAAAACATGGGGATGAGATCAGGACATAAAGGCTGATCACTGGTAAATATTATACATTTACAACAGGCTTTTTTTGTTTTAAAGCGAAATAATAAACAACGGCTTTTGCAGATGTAAAAAAAAAATTTATATCTTTAGGTGAAACATCAAGCTATGGGTGCCGATAAAATCGTCTTTTACTTTTCAATCTTTGTAATGTTGTGTGTGTTTATATGTCTTTATATATTGGTAAAGCAATTGGGTGAAGCTTGATGTCAAAGTGAATTTTTAAATTAAATTTTCCATTCCATCCTTAATGCCTGCCTTTCTTATTTTAAAACGACATAGCGATTGGTTAATAGACTCTTTGGTAAGTAAATAACATGATCTTTAACCCTATTAACCAATATGTCAGACTTTTACAAATGAAATATATTTTCTTGACCTTATCCTTTTTAATGTTAAGCAGCTGTCAAAACTCCAAAATAATATCCAATGAAGAAGTGATGACCGCTTTTAACAATTTCTTTGAAATCTTAGACCGTGATTTGGACGCTTTTGACAATCTGGTCACTGATGACTTTTTTATTTTTGAAAACAGCCGCCGTTATTCTGCCGAAGAGTTTATCGAATTTGTAAAAACTTTTGATATTGTAACCAGTCAACGGCGCTTTGAAGATATTACTATTGATGCTGACTACAACTCAGCACACCTCTCCTTAAAGCATTTTGGCGAATTTGTAGTCAACACCCCAGAGGGAAAAGTAAAACTCGAATTTGAGTGGCTAGAGAGCTGCTATCTCGTTAAAAAGGCCGGGGAACTAAAATTCAAATTCTATTTCTCTGAAGCCATTGAGACCAATGTGACTGATTTAGAATCAAACTGAGCACGAAAGGTCTCCAAACACCAGTTGCTTTCTAATACCAAATTAAACAATATTTAAACTGGTTTTGTGCGCTGTCTTAAATTTTATTTTGAAATTTAAATTTAATACATTTGGAAGAATCTAAATTTAACTAAAAATGAGAAAATTATTACTTACAATTCCAGTGCTTTTAACGATGGGCTGTGCACAAAAAGAAAAAGCGCCAAAAGCCAGTAACGGATTTGGTCCATATGAAGGCCAGACGGTCTACCTTGGAGACAATGCAACTGTTGAGGTTTTTAAAGCCATTGATGCAGCCTGGGCCGATCGAGATTACACAACCATGAAAACTATGATTCAAAATGGAGGTTTATTTGTCTTTGAAGACGGTTACACGGCCAGTACAGCCCAAGAATTTGTAGATAAAATCGAGGCTGAATACCAAGAATCGCTTGAAAAAGAGGAAGAATGGGGCTGGAAAACAGACTATGCCTTTGCTGCCTACCCGAAGGGATCCGATGATCCAAAAGCTACTAATCAAGAGGGCCAATGGGTCAATGCACAGTTTACAGGCAATGATGGAACTTATATAGAGTGGTACCAGATTGTGGACGGGAAACTCAAGATGTGGTATCAAACAAAAGGGGATTATATCAT
>JAYYCW010000090.1:0-7508 GCA_036161535.1 Bacteroidota bacterium
GGCCTCAATTTTACGAAATTGAATGGCACCACTGTCTTTAAATAAAGCCGAAATTGATGTGTTTTGTTGAACCTCAATATAATGGTCTAAATCGATAAAATTGTTCTGAAGTCTATTGGCCCAGGCTTTTCCAACCACAGATTTTCCAGAGCCCATATATCCTAATAAAATAATTATCACAATTGATTTTTAGAATTATTAAGCGAATAAAGTATGCTACAAAAAAACAAAAAAATATTGAAAAAAAAATATTGAAATATTAATTAAACACTTTATCTTTGCCCCCGCATTATGCATACCACCAAGACTTGGGAGCTCAGTTGGTAGAGCATCTCCCTTTGAAGGAGAGGGTCCTGGGTTCGAGCCCCAGCCAAGTCACTAAAAGTTAAGCACTGTCTTAACTTTTTTTAATCAAAGCAACTGCGCACGTGGCGGAATTGGTAGACGCGCTAGCTTGAGGGGCTAGTGGGAATTATTCCCGTGGAAGTTCGAGTCTTCTCGTGCGCACAACCTTTTTTATTTTTTTCAATTTTTTTCTTCAAAATTGTAGTCCCAAATTTATTGAAAACTAACACTACTGAGACATTCTTTACCATAAAAGACTTAGAAAATATTTTATGTTATCAAAGCCCACACCATTCGCATATGTGAAAAACGATGCAATCTATTGACACCTAAACTCACGGATGCTAACATTCTGAATTATGACCTTATTATGACCTTGAAAATTTAAGAAAACAACTCATCTTAAGTTTTTAACTAAAAAATGGTTTAAAGATTTAGTTAAAGATTTGTAAAAAATCTCTTTATGAGACTTTTCTGAGGGTGCTTTTCACTAATTTAGTGCAAATATGGAAAAGTCTGTAATCATTATTGGATCAGGATTTTCATCACTCGCCGCTTCTTGTTATTTAGCGAAAGCTGGTTATAAAGTATCCGTTTTTGAAAAAAACAGCTGCATCGGTGGTCGAGCCAGACAATTAAAAAAAGAGGGGTTTACTTTTGATATTGGTCCCTCTTGGTATTGGATGCCAGATGTTTTTGAACGCTTCTTCAGTGACTTTGGAAAAAAGACTTCAAATTACTATAAAATTGATAAGCTCGACCCAGCTTATCAAATATTCTTTGAAGATGAAATCATCACGATCGGTGATTCCATGGAAAAAATCTGTACTGAATTTGAACGCATTGAAAAAGGAAGTGGAAAGAAACTTAAAATATTTATTGGAAAAGCACAAGAGAACTATGGAATCGCCGTAAACAAAATTCTATACAATGCCCCTGGAATCTCACCCACAGAACTGGTTAGCAAAGACACCATTTTAAGAATTGATAAATTTTTTAAAACGATCAGTCAAGAAGTCAGAAAGAACTTTAAGAATCCAAAATTAATATCAGTACTAGAGTTCCCTTCCCTATTTTTAGGGGCAAAACCAAGTAAAACGCCCTCATTTTTTAGTTTTATGAATTTTGCGGATTTTGGGTTAGGAACCTGGCACCCTAGAGGGGGTATGTATGAAATCATCAAAGGGATGGAATCTTTGGCCACAGAGCTTGGAGTTAAAATATACATAAAACATGCCATCGATAAAATAGTGGTTGAAAACGCTGTTGTAAAAGGAGTGGTAATAAAAGGAGATATGATAAAATCAGACATCGTTCTCAGCGGCGCAGATTACCACCATACTGAGACCCTTTTAGATAATAAATATCGCCAACATTCCGAGGCCTATTGGGACAAAAAAGTCTTTGCACCCTCCTCTTTGCTTTTTTATATCGGACTAGACAAAAAAATAGAAAACGTAGAGCACCACAACCTCTTTTTTGATGCAAGTTTTGAAACGCATGCCGAAGAAATATATGACAACCCCAAATGGCCAAGTCGTCCACTATTTTATGTAAATATCCCCTCAAAAACAGACCCATCTATGGCGCCTGAAGGTTGTGACGCGTTATTTATTTTAATACCCATTGCTCCAGGAATAGAAGATACTGCTGAACTCAGAAATCATTACTTAGAAAACATTCTTAAAAGATTTGAAGAAAAAACAGAACAATCAATTCAAAATAATATTATATTTAAAGAATCATTTTGTGTTGAAGATTTTAAGTCAGAATACAACTCGTACAAAGGAAATGCCTATGGAATGGCGATGACATTATTTCAAACTGCTTTTTTAAGGCCAAAATTAAAAAGCAGAAAAGTAAAAAATTTGTATTTTGCGGGACAATTAACAGTTCCCGGCCCTGGTGTGCCCCCCTCCCTGATCTCCGGAAAACTTACTGCAGAACTCATACAAAAACTATTGTAGCTTAATTGCGGTTAATTATAAAAGCATAGGATAATGAAATCCATTTTCGACCTCGTTTCTAAAGACTGTAGTAAAATTGTCACCAAGACTTACAGCACCTCTTTTTCGATGGCTACCAAAATGCTGGCCAATTCCATTCGGCAAGATATTTACAATATTTACGGATTTGTAAGGTTGGCGGATGAAATCGTAGATTCCTTCCATGATTACCCGAAAGAAGAATTGTTTGTTAAATTTGAGTCTGACTTAGAATCAGCAATCAAAAACAAAATCAGTCTGAATCCAATCCTTAATGCCTTTCAGTACACTTATCACAAATGTAAAATCGATCGTAAACTTGTCGACGCCTTTATGGATTCCATGCGGTTGGACCTGCATAAAAAAAACTATGAAACTGAAGCGGAGTACAAAAATTATATTTATGGCTCAGCCGATGTTGTTGGACTAATGTGCCTTAAAGTATTTGTCAATGGCAACCAAGAAAAATACGATGGACTCAAAGACTTTGCAATGGCCCTAGGCTCTGCCTTTCAAAAAGTAAACTTTTTAAGAGATCTCAAAGCTGATTACGATGGCCTAAACAGAAGCTACTTTCCAAACACAGACTTAGAAAATTTGGATGAAGCTGCGAAACAACAAATAATTAATGATATTGAAAGTGATTTTTCAGAAGGTCTGAAAGGAATAAAAATGCTGCCCTTAGAAGCGAAATTTGGCGTTTTTATGGCCTATCGATACTACAACCAATTGCTCAAAAAACTAAAAAAAACGCCAGCACTCGAAATTAAAAATACCCGCATCCGAGTCCCCAATTATAAAAAAATTGAACTTTTGACTCGCAGTTATGTAAAATATCATCTTAATTTATTATGACAATATGATTTTCAAAATACTCCTTTGGATTCTTGTTTTTTTATTGACCTTCCTTGTAATGGAATTTATGGCTTGGTTTACGCATAAATATATTATGCACGGCTTTTTGTGGAAGTTGCACAAAGACCACCATCACAAAGATCACGACAGTTGGTTTGAACGCAATGATGCCTTTTTTATTTTTTATGCAGTGGTTAGTATGGGCTGTTTTTACTTTTGGAGCTACGAAGGATTATGGGCATGTCTTCCTATAGGTTTTGGAATCATGGCTTACGGAGCCACCTATTTTATAGTGCATGATATTTTTATCCACCAGCGCTTTAAAATGTTTCGAAAAGCGAACAATTGGTATGCCAAAGGGGTCCGGAGAGCCCACAAAATGCATCACAAGCATTTGGGAAAAAAAGACAGCGAATGTTTTGGGATGTTGATAGTCCCTTTTAAGTATTTTAAAAGATAGCTTGTGAGTTCTCTCTATATGTGGCTCAATATTGGCTCTGTTGTCATTCCCTTTATATACAGCTTTCACCCCAGGTTACAACTCCACAAAAAATTTCATTGGCTTTTATTGTCACTGCTGCTCACCATGGGCGTATTTATTCCATGGGATATCGTCTTTACGGTTAATGGAATTTGGGGTTTTAACCCTGACTATTTTTTAGATACTGAAATTCTTGATTTACCCCTGGAAGAGTGGCTTTTTTTTATATGCATCCCCTTTGCTTGTGTTTTTACCCACTATGCCTTACTGATTTACTTTCCCAAAATGAAACTCAATATAGCAAATACAAAACGCCTAGCAATTGGACTCATAACAGTATTATCTATTGTAACATTATTTAATTTGGATAAGTGGTATACCTTGGTAAATTTTAGCTTGGCAATTCCTCTAACCCTGATAGTGTTAAAATACAACAGCAAACTTCTACAACACTTCTTACTGACTTTTTTGGTGATGCTCATTCCATTTTTTATTGTCAATGGTGTGTTAACGGGAAGCTGGATTGTAAACCAAGTGGTTTGGTACAACGACACAGAGAATTTAGGATTGCGAATAAGTACCATTCCAATTGAGGATGGTATTTATGCATACTCTTTGATTTTGATGAACTTATTTTTCTTTGAATATTTTTCTAACAGATCTAAAATTTAAAACTTTAATCCCCAAAAAAATGTTTTTTTCAAATTTATAAGCAATGGGGTTTGAATACCATACTTACTTTTTAGAGTAAAGAGTTGTACAACAATATATACCAAAAGCAGTGTTACAGCTAAAATTAATAAGAGAGTAAGTGCCCTGGTTTTGAAGTCATCTTCTTGAGCGGGGGTGCAAACTGAGTTAGTTTAATTCCCTTAATTGCTATTTTATACTCCTCGACTGTTGGGGTTCTTCCCAGAACGGCGGACAAAACAACAACCGGAGTAGAAGCCAGTAGTGATTCGCCTTTTTTACGATCGGAATCCTTGACCACTCTTCCTTGAAAAAGACGGGTGGAGGTAGCCATAACGCTGTCTCCTCTTTCTGCTTTTTCTTGGTTACCCATACACAGGTTACATCCGGGACGTTCAAGGTATAGTATGTTGTCATATTCCGTACGAGCTGCTTCCTTTGGGGCTAAATCGTCAAATTCAAATCCAGAATATCTCTGAAGAATTTCCCAGTCGCCCTCTTCTTTTAATTCGTCAATAATATTGTAAGTCGGGGCTGTCACAACCAAAGGCGCTTTAAACTCGACTTTACCAGAGTGTTCTTCTAAATTTTTAAGCATTCTAGCGACTATTTTGATATCGCCTTTATGAACCATACAAGAACCTACAAACCCGAGGTCAATGTGTTTTTCCCCTTTGTAAAAAGAAAGCCCACGGATGGTATCATGGGTATAACGTTTGGAGACATCTTCATTGTGAACATCTGGATCGGCAATCATGGGCTCGTCAATAATATCTAAATCAACTACAAATTCTGCGTGATACTTGGCGTTTTCATCTGGAGTAAGCGGTGGTTTTTCACCTGAGGTAATTTGCTCGATTCGCTTGTTTGCCATGTCAATAAGGCCCTGTAAAACTCCAGCCTTATTATCCATCCCCTTATCAATCATGATTTGAATTCTGTCTTTAGCGATGTTAAGAGATTCAATTAGTGTATCATCCTGAGAAATACAAATAGAAGCTTTGGCCTTCATCTCTGCAGTCCAATCGGTAAATGTAAAAGCTTGATCAGCCAGAAGCGTTCCTATATGAACCTCGATTATTCGACCCTGAAATACATTTTCACCATTAAATTTTTTAAGCATTTGCCGCTGCGTCGCATGTACAACATCACGAAAATCCATATGATCTTTCATCTTGCCTTTAAAAGTGACCTTAACGGATTCCGGGATTGGCATAGAGGCCTCGCCAGTGGCCAAGGCTAGTGCAACGGTTCCAGAATCTGCTCCAAAGGCGACCCCTTTGGACATTCGGGTGTGTGAGTCTCCTCCAATGATTATGGCCCAATCGTCTATTGTGATATCATTCAATACCTTGTGAATAACATCGGTCATCGCATGGTATTTTTTTTCTGGATCACGAGCGGTAATAAGTCCAAAATCATTCATAAACTTCATAAGCCTTGGAATATTTTCTTGGGACTTTAAATCCCATACCGAGGCTGTATGGCAACCAGATTGATATCCTGCATCAACAATCGGAGATATGACCGTTGCAGCCATCATTTCTAGCTCCTGCGAGGTCATCAGACCCGTCGTATCTTGTGAGCCCACTATATTGACCTTCACACGAACATAAGAGCCGGCGTGAAGTATGGATCCGGAAGTTCCCACTGCATTTTTATTGAATATTTTTTCAACTGCAGTCAATCCTTGATTTTCAACTGAAATTTCTTTAGAGGCCGCAAATACTGGAGTTAATTTTTCTCCAAGGGCCTTTGCTGCAAAAGATTGTAACTTTTTTCCAAATACAATAGCATAGGAACCTCCAGCTTTCATAAACTCTATTTTTTGTGGAGTAAACGCAGAAGAGACATCCATTAATTCCACGTCCCCATTATATAGTTTTTTTGTTTTTGTGTTTATTGTCAGTACTGTACCGGTATCTACGGAGTACAACTGTTCTAAAACAGGCTCTTCATTTTCATCAAGAATAATATTTCCTGAAGCATCCAACTTTTTCTTCCAATTTTTTAAGTCCAATCCAATACCCCCTGTGACGCCAACCGTTGTTAAAAAAATTGGAGATATCCCATTTGTGCCTGCTACTACTGGAGCAATATTTATAAAGGGAATATAATCACTGGCTTTTTTACCAATCCAAAGTGCAACATTATTAACCCCAGACATTCTTGAAGAGCCAACTCCCATTGTGCCTTTCTCTGCAATTAACATCACGCGTTTGTCAGGGTGCTGAGCTTGCAATTCTAGGAGTTCTTTTTGCTGTTCTTTGTTGTGCTCAAACATGGATTGCCCGTGCAATTGTCGATCAGACCTGGAGTGTGCATCACCACCGGGTGAAAGCAAATCCGTAGAAATATCTCCAACACCAGCGACAAATGTGACAAGCTTAATCTCTTCTGGCAAATCTGGAAGTTTGGTAAAAAATTCAGCTTTGGCATAGCTCTCAATAATAGCTTTGGCGATGGCATTGCCGGATTTATAGGCTTTTTCCAAACGCGCAGTATCTGCCTCGTAAAGAAAAACTTGAGTTTTTAGAACCGCGGCAGCTTTCTTGGCCAAGGTAGTATCGGCTCCCAAAGCCACATCTAAAAGAACCTTAATTGAAGGGCCCCCTTTCATATGTGACAAGAGTTCGAAAGCAAAATCAACTGTTATCTCATTGACAATAGTTTTACCAATAATGATTTCTTTCAAGAAGTTGGCTTTAGCGACAGCTGCGGTTGTAGTCCCTGGCAATACATTGTAAAAAAGAAAATTTAGAGAGTCTTCTCTGTATTGGTGATTGATATCTCTAATCTGCTCTATAAGCACAGTCAACAACTCAGCGCTGTCAATAGGCTTTGGGTCAAGGTTCTGATTTTTCCTTGCCTCAATTTCATTTAAATATTCAACGTATAAGCTCATAATTTTCTTTATGAATGTAATTTAGTTGATGCAAATTAAAAATTTGAAAATATTGATTTACTTCTTGTACAATATTGTTTAATCCCATTAGTAAATGTACAAAATTATAAAAAATGAAACTGGATTAAAATTTTTAAAAAACAGAAAATACCTAATATAGACTCTCAATGATTTCGTCGATACTGATTCCCTCTGCCTCAGCTTTGTAATTTTTTATGATTCTGTGTCGCAAAACACATTTGGATAC
>JAYYCW010000091.1:0-24774 GCA_036161535.1 Bacteroidota bacterium
TTGTTTCCTTTTGGCTTATTTCATTTAATAAAGGCAAAAAAAGCTAAAGCGGTAAATTTTTTACTCATTGGAATCCATCCAAAGTATCAGAACAAAGGGGTGCACGCGATTATATTCAGCGAATACCACAGAACATTTTCAGCTTTGGGTATTGAAACCTGTAGAAGAACTCCAGAACTTGCAGAAAATCTGCCCATACAAAAGTTATGGAGAGATTTCAATCCACAGTTGATTAAAAAACGTTGTACCTATAAAAAAACTATATAGCGTTATTCTCCCATTGCAGCAGCAACAGAAGCCGAGAGTCGTTTGTATAGACCAGAATTTAGTCGCTCTCGTATGCTGGAGAAAGCTTCAAGGGTTTCTTCAACGTCTTTTAGCGTGTGCATCGCGGTAGGAATCATCCTAAGTAAAATCAATCCTTTAGGGATGACAGGATAAACAACAATTGAACAAAAAATTCCGTGATTTTCACGCAAATCCTTTACCAAAGCCATGGCCTCAGGAATGCTGCCTTTAAGATATACAGGTGTCACACAACTTTGAGTGGTCCCAATGTCAAAACCACGTGCTTTAAGACCGGATTGCAGTGCGTTTACAATCTTCCATAGATTCTCTTTTAGTTCTGGCATGGTTTTAATCATATCCAAACGTTTTAAAGCCCCTTTTACAAGCTGCATTTGAAGTGATTTTGCAAACATTTGTGAACGCAAGTTGTATTTTAAATAATCGATGATTTCCTTGTCAGCAGCAATAAAAGCACCAGTACTGGCCATAGACTTTGCAAAAGTTGCGAAGTATACATCAATATCATCTTGAACTCCTTGCTCCTCCCCTGCACCAGCACCACTAGCACCCAAAGTTCCAAATCCGTGAGCATCATCTACTAAAAAACGGAAATTAAATTTCTTTTTTAGCGCTACAATCTCTTTGAGTCGACCTTGTTCGCCGCGCATTCCAAAAACACCTTCTGAAATAACTAAAATACCACCACCTGTTTGTTGGGCCATTTTTGTAGCCCTTTCCAAATTTTTCTCCAAACTCTCAACATCGTTGTGTTTGTAAGTAAAACGTTTTCCCATGTGCAAGCGCACCCCGTCTATGATACAAGCGTGTGCATCGACATCATAGACAATGACATCGTCTTTGCCAACCAATGCATCAACTGTTGACATGATTCCTTGATAACCAAAATTTAAAACATAGGCGGCTTCCTTATTGACAAAAGCAGCCAATTCTTGTTGCAATTGTTCGTGCAAAGCTGTATGGCCAGACATCATCCGGGCACCCATGGGATAAGCGGACCCGTAATCATTTGAGGCTTCAGCATCAACTTTTCGAACTTCAGGGTGATTGGCTAAACCTAAATAGTCGTTGATACTCCAAGTTATCACGTCTTTTCCTTGAAATTTCATGCGGTTGGAAATTTGTCCCTCTAATTTGGGAAACACAAAATAGCCCTCGGCTTGGCTGGCCCATTTTCCCAATGGTCCTTTGTCTTTATATATCTTTTCAAATAAATCTCTCATCAACTATTTTTCTATTAGTTTTGAATTCAAAATTATACAATAATCCATTTAAACACAATGATTTTTTAAAATCATTACATAAGGCATAGATAGGCAATCAAACACAACAATCAGATTTCCTATTTGACATATTCAATTGGTTTGGTCAAAGGTTTTAAGGTTTCATCCATAAAGCCCTGATCTTTCATCCATTGATCATTGTATACTTTACTCATATAACGGGAGCCGTGGTCAGGAAAAACCATGACAATGACATCTGATTTTTTAAATTTATTTGCTTGGTGTAATTGCTTCACCGCCTGCAAGACAGCGCCTGATGTATAGCCACCAAAAATACCTTCTGTATGGGCCAATTCACGAGCCGTATGCGCACTTGATTCATCGGTAACTTTTACAAACTCATCAATGATGTCAAAATCGGTAGCAGAAGGAATTAAATTCTTACCCAATCCCTCAATTCTATAAGGATAAATTTCATTGGGATCAAGCTCTCCTGTCTCATGGTATTTCTTCAATACAGATCCGTATGCATCTACCCCAATGATTTTTATTTCGGGGTTTTGTGACTTTAAATATTGTGCAGTCCCAGAGATCGTACCACCCGTTCCACTACAAACTACCAAATGTGTGATTTTTCCTGATGTTTGACGCCAAATTTCTGGTCCTGTTGATTTGAAATGAGCTTCTGTATTTAAGGCGTTGAAATACTGATTGATATAAACAGACCCTTCAATTTCTTGATGGAGCCGCTTGGCGACCTCGTAGTAAGAGCGAGGATCATCGGCTTTCACATTGGCAGGGCAAACATAAACCTTAGCACCCATGGATTTTAACATATCTATTTTATCTGAAGAAGATTTTGAACTGACCGCCAAAATACAGTCATAACCTTTGACAATACTGGCCATCGCAATGCTAAAACCAGTATTGCCCGAAGTGGTTTCAATGATAGTGTCACCAGGATTTAAAATCCCTTTTTTCTCAGCATCTTCAATGATGTATAAGGCAATGCGGTCTTTGGAGGATTGTCCTGGGTTAAATGCTTCTAGTTTGGCAATATAAGTGCCCGGGAAACTCTGAGTGATAGTATTGAGTTTAACAAGGGGGGTATCCCCAATAAGTTCTAAAATATTGTTGAAAATTTTAGGGTGTTGCTCTAAAGACATAAAATTAATTCAGTTTATAAAAATAAGCAATTTTTTAAACTTTTATTTCGCCAGAGACTCTAAATCCAAAAGAAATGCATATTCTGAAGCAACTTCTTTTATTGCTTCAAAACGACCCGAAGCCCCTCCATGGCCAGCATCCATATTGGTTTTTAAATACAGTTGGGAAGTATATCGTGATTGTGAGCGCAACCTTGCAACCCATTTAGCGGGTTCCCAATATTGTACTTGTGAATCGTGAAGACCTGTTGTAACCAACATATTGGGATATGATTGGTTACTGACATTATCATAGGGTGAATAGGATTTCATATAATCGTAATAGATTTTATCACTGGGATTGCCCCATTCATCATACTCTCCTGTTGTCAGTGGAATATTGTCGTCCAACATGGTGGTTACCACGTCTACAAATGGCACTTGAGAAACCACGCCATTGTAGAGTTCTGGAGCCATATTGACAACCGCACCCATAAGCAAGCCACCCGCACTACCGCCCATGGCGTAATGATGCTCTGCAGAAGTATAGCCTTCCGAAATTAAAAATTTTGAGCAATCAATAAAATCGGTAAAGGTGTTTTTTTTCTTTAAAAGCTTACCATCCTCATACCACTGACGCCCTAAGTACTGACCTCCTCTTACATGTGCAATGGCAAATATGAAACCGCGGTCTAATAAACTTAGACGCAGCGTTGAAAAATAAGGGTCAATGGTGGCACCATAAGAACCATAGGCATATAACAGCAATGGGGTGTCAGGACTCTTTGCTGTATCTTTGTGTTTAACCAAAGAAATTGGTATTTCTGTACCATCAGCTGCGGTGGCCCAAAGTCGTTGAGAAATATAGTTTTCTTTATCAAATTTACCTCCAAGTACTTTTTGCTCTTTAAGAATTGTTTTTTCCTTGCTTCGCATATTAAAATCAATTATAGAAGAAGGTGTCGTCATTGATTCATATCCGTAGCGCAATAGAGAGGTGTCAAAATCTATATTATTAGTCGTGTAGGCTGTATAGGTTTCGCTCTGGAACGGAAGATAATAATCGGCTGTGCCATCCCATTTTTTGACATTAATCTGATTCAAACCGTTTTTTTGTTCCGAAACAACTAAAAACTCTTTAAAAACATCAATATCCTTTAGCAAAACATCCGAACGGTGTGGTATGACATCTTTCCAAAAAGACTTTAGTGTTTGATTTTCTGGGGTTTTGGAAAGTTTAAAATTTTGAGCGCCATCAGCATTTGAAACCACATAAAATAAATCTCCGTAATGGTAAATAGAATATTCTAACCCCTCTAACCTTGGTTGAAATATTTTAAAAGGCTGGTCAGGTGTATCCGCATTTAAAATTTGAAATTCTGTACTGAGGGTGCTGTAGCTAGAAATGACTAAATATTTTTTTGATTTAGTTTTGTAAACGCTAACACCAAAGGTATCGTCCTTTTCTTCAAATACGAGTTGATCATTACTAGTTTCGGTTCCGAGTTTATGTTTATAAATCGCTTCAGAGCGCAAGGTCGTTTTATTTTGTAATGTATAAAAAAGTGTATTGTTGTCGTTGGCCCAAGTACTGCCCCCTGTACAATGACTGATCTTGTCTTTTAGAATTTTATTTGTTTGCAGATTTTTTACTTGTATAGTATATTGTCTCCGACCAATGGTATCCGTACCAAAAGCAACCATGGAATTGTCTGGGCTTACATTGAGACCTTTAAGGTTAAAATAAGTATGTCCCTTGGCCAGTTCATTGCAGTCTAAAAGAAGCTCCTCCTCAGCTGATAAAGTGCCTTTTTTTCTGGTGTATATTGGGTAGTCCTTCCCATTTTCAAAGCGTGTGATATACCAATAACCATTGTGTTTGTAGGGAACGGAGCTGTCATCTTTTTTGATTCTTGCTTTCATCTCTTCAAACAAAGAGGTTTGAAAGTCCTTGGTGTGTTCGGTATTTGAATCGTAATAGTTATTTTCAGCATTTAAATAATCTATTACTTTAGTATTCTCTCTTTCATTCAGCCAATAATACTCATCTAGCCTTACCTCATCATGAATTGCCAGTTCTTTAACAATTTGTTTTGCTTTGGGTACATCGGAGTTATTTGCCATGTGAGAATTACTGTTTTTATTCAAGCAAGAAAAGCTGAGGAAAAATATACAAAGAATAATGAAATTAGGTTTCATAAATTAGTAGGGTTGAGGGGATAAAGGGCTAAATTAAGTAAATTTAAGAAATAGACTCCAAAATTTCTATAAGTTTTTCGTGCATCTCGAGATTGTAATCTAAATGTGTAACCATTCTTAGCTTACCCCCACCCATATTGCTAATTAAAACTCCTTTTTTTTCTAAATTAAGAACAAATTTATCAGCGTTGATATGTGAAGCCAACTCAAATATTAAGATATTTGTCTCAATGGGCTGTAATTTAGCGACATAACTTTTATTTTGAAGTATTTGACCAATTTCATTGGCTTTTCGGTGATCCTCAGAAAGCCTTTTGCGGTGGTGGTCCAAAGCATACAAGCCTGCAGCCGCCAATACGCCCACTTGTCGCATACCGCCGCCTAACATTTTTCGGATTCGGATTGCTTTCTCCATAATAACAGAGTCTCCAATTAGAACAGAACCTATAGGACATCCTAACCCTTTGCTAAGGCATACCGAAATGGTGTCAAATACAGCGCCATAATCCTTTGGTGTTTCCTTTGTGACTTCTAAGGCATTCCACAAACGGGCCCCATCTAGGTGAAACCCTAAGTTGTGGTCTTCACAAACCGTTTTTATTTTTTTAATTTCACTAAAATCCCAACACCCGCCGCCACCTTTGTTTGTGGTATTTTCCAGCGCTACCAAAGTTGTCAGTGGACTGTGATAAAAATCTGGTGGGTTGATCGACTCTAACACCTGTTTGGCAGTAATCATGCCACGATTACCATCGATTAATTTACAGGACACGCCACTGTTAAAAGAAACACCTCCACCCTCGTAATTATAAACGTGTGCATATTTATCACATATGAGCTGTTCGCCTGGCTGGGTGTGCAATTTGATGGCCGCTTGGTTGGTCATTGTTCCCGTTGGAAAAAAAAGTGCTTTTTCTTTGCCAAACATTGCCGCCAAACGGCTTTGTAATGCATTGACCGTGGGATCCTCTGCATAAACATCATCGCCCAAAGAGGCTGAAGCCATGGCATCAATCATCCCTTGTGTGGGTTTGGTAACAGTATCGCTTCTTAAATCAATTTTCATGAAAAAAAATGAATGTAAATCTACATATAATTTTAATTCTGTGCTATAAATTCTATTTTTGTACTAATTATTTTACTTATGATAACACACGATCAAATTAAAGATCTCATGAATCGCCTGGGTGCGTTAAGGAGGTATCTTTGACTTAGATGCCAAACGCATTGAAATTCAAAATCAAGAAGAAAAGACCTATGCCCCTGATTTTTGGAGCGATTCGAAATCAGCAGAATGCACAATGAAATCCATTCGTGTGAATAAAAATTGGGTCAAGGACTTTGAAAATGCCCAAACTCAAGCAGAAGAACTACAAGTATTTTATGACTTTTACAAAGAAGGCGATGTTTCAGATGAAGAGGTGCAATCACAATTTGATATGGCTCAAAAAATAATTGAGGATTTAGAATTTAAAAATATGCTTTCTGAGGAAGGTGATGGTTTGAGTGCAGTCTTACAAATCACAGCTGGAGCTGGTGGAACTGAGAGTTGTGATTGGGCCAGTATGTTGATGCGAATGTACATTATGTACGGAGAAAAAGAGGGCTATAAAATCAAAGAATTGAACTTACAAGAGGGTGATATCGCCGGAATCAAAACCGTCACATTGCAACTTGATGGCGATTTTGCCTTTGGTTGGCTTAAAGGTGAAAATGGGGTTCACCGGTTGGTGCGCATCTCTCCTTTTGATAGCAATGCCAAAAGGCATACCAGTTTTGCCTCTGTTTATGTCTATCCCCTAGTTGATGACAGCATCGAAATTGACATCAACCCTGCCGATATTGAAATCACCACAGCAAGATCTAGTGGTGCAGGTGGACAAAACGTCAATAAGGTTGAGACCAAAGTTCAACTCACTCATAAACCAAGTGGCATTCAAATATCCTGCTCGGAAACCCGATCCCAGCACGATAATCGCGCCAGGGCCCTTCAAATGCTTAAGTCTCAATTGTATGAAATTGAGTTAAAAAAACAAATGGCCCAACGTGATGATATTGAAGCAGGGAAACTTAAAATTGAATGGGGTAGCCAAATCAGAAATTATGTAATGCACCCTTATAAACTCGTAAAAGATGTTCGCAGTGGCCATGAAACGGGAAATGTAGAAGCTGTGATGAATGGAGATCTTATGCCATTTTTAAAATCTTATTTAATGAAAATGGGGCAAAATGATGAAACACCAAAAACACTATGATAAAAATTTACCACAACTACCGCTGTCAAAAATCGAGAATGGGTCTGAAACTATTGCAAGCGCAGGGCTGCAATTTTAAAATTATAGATTATATAAAAAATCCGATTGGAGCCGATACTTTAAAAACAATCCTTAAAGCCCTAGACATTCCTGCTATTGATTTGGTACGAACCCAAGAATCCATCTGGAAATCAGAATTTAAAGGCAAGGCTTTATCTGAAAGTCAAATTATAAATGCCCTTGTAAAGCATCCCAAACTCATTAAGCGTCCCATAGTAATCAATGGACAAAAAGCAGTTGTGGGCAGGCCTACCGAAAAAATCAATAATGTACTATAAAAAAATCCAAACAAAATTGTTTGGATATGGTATTATGGAAGAAATTATTTCTCAGCCTTGGCCTTCTTGGCGGCAAGCTTTTCTCTGAGGGCTTCAATAGCTGCACCAAAAACCCAATATGGAATCGCAAAAGTCAATAAAAAAATCATCAACCAAAAACCGATAGTCAATATGGAAAGAAACGCTAAAAAACCTAAGTATTGATCAAATTCGAAAATCATAACAAATAATTACATTGCAAATATAATGTAAGATTTGATGCGCTACAACGTAAAAAACCAAAATTATTAACAAGCCACAAAAGCCATGGCTCCAATTCTATGATTTGCGGTATTTTATGCCCTTTTTTCTTTAAAAATAAATTAAATTTGTATGACCATGCGCAATTCATATGAAGTATAGAACAGAAAAAGATACCATGGGTGAAGTGAAGGTTCCTTCAGATAAACTCTGGGGTGCTCAAACACAACGCTCTATAAATAACTTTAAAATTGGTCCATCGGGATCCATGCCTTTAGAAATTATTTACGGTTTCGCATACCTAAAAAAAGCCGCCGCCTACACCAATTGTAAATTAGGGGTTTTGGACTTGAAAAAACGAGATCTAATTGCCAAAGTTTGCGATGAAATTTTAGAGGGAAAACACGACGAGCAATTTCCACTTGTAATTTGGCAAACAGGCTCTGGAACCCAGAGTAATATGAATATAAATGAGGTAATTGCAAACCGCGCCCATCAATTGGATGGAAAAACCATTGGCCAAGGAGAAAAAGCCATTCAACCCAATGACGATGTCAATAAGTCCCAATCTTCAAATGACACCTTTCCCACCGGAATGCATATCGCCGCCTATAAAAAAATTATTGAGCATACAATCCCCGGAGTTAAAAAACTTAGAGATACCCTAGAAAATAAAGCAAAAACCTTTAAATCGGTGGTAAAAATTGGTCGTACCCACCTTATGGACGCCACTCCACTGACCCTTGGACAAGAATTTTCGGGCTATGTTTCTCAGTTAAATCACGGATTAAAAGCGCTACAAAATACCCTTGAACATCTTGCAGAGCTAGCCTTAGGCGGGACTGCGGTAGGGACAGGGCTCAACACCCCAAAAGGTTATGCTATTTTGGTTGCAAAATACATCGCAGAATTTACTGGTCTGCCATTTGTCACCGCTAAAAATAAATTTGAGGCATTGGCCGCACATGATGCAATTGTTGAATCTCATGGCGCTCTTAAACAATTGGCAGTGGTACTAAACAAAATTGCTAACGACATCAGAATGATGGCTTCGGGACCAAGATCTGGTATAGGTGAAATTACTCTTCCTGCAAACGAACCTGGAAGTTCTATCATGCCAGGTAAGGTCAATCCAACCCAGTGTGAGGCATTGACCATGGTTTGTGCGCAAGTTATTGGAAATGATGTGGCTATCACATTTGGAGGCGCACAAGGTCATTACGAATTGAATGTTTTTAAGCCTGTCATAGCTGCCAACCTTTTACAATCTGCCCAGCTAATTGGAGATGCCTGTAACAGTTTTGAAAAGCATTGTGCTTCTGGCATTCAGCCCAACGAAAAAGCAATCAAAGAACTGCTCAATAATTCTTTGATGTTGGTCACAGCACTTAATACAAAAATAGGCTACTATAAAGCCGCTGAAATTGCTAGTACAGCGCATAAAAATGGTACTACACTCAGAGAAGAGGCTATTAATTTAGGCCATGTTACCGCAGAGCAATACGACGCTTGGGTAAAACCAGAGGACATGACAAGAGGTTTAAATTAAACCTATGCGAAAGGTTTTTATAAACATCAAGCAACTGCTTCAAGTACGGCCAAAAGGTCTAGATTATGTAGCTGGACTGTCCATGTCAGAACTTCCAAAGATTGACAATGCTTTTTTAGCTATACAAGAGGACCGGATTGTGGCTTTTGGTAAAATGTCAGATTACAGACCCAAACAACATGACCAATGTATTGATGCGCATGGACGTTTACTTTTGCCTTCATGGTGTGACAGCCATTCTCATACTGTCTTCGCTGCCAATCGCAGCGGGGAATTTACAGACCGAATTAAAGGCTTAAGTTATAAGCAAATTGCCGAACGTGGCGGAGGTATTTTAAACTCTGCCAAAACATTACAAAATACCCCGGAAGACAGGCTTTTTGAACAGGCCCTATCACGTATCAAAACATTGGAAAAATTAGGAACAGGCGCTTTGGAAATCAAATCTGGTTATGGTTTGACTACCAAAGATGAATTAAAAATGTTGCGTGTTATAAAAAAAATTAGCAAACATTCGGCTGTTAAAATAAGGTCCACATTTCTGGGAGCCCATGCCATCCCCAAGGCTTATAAAAATGATAAATCTGCCTACATAGATCTTATTATTAATGAGATGCTACCTATAATTAAAAAGGAAAAATTAGCGGATTACATAGATGTGTTTTGTGAAAAAGGCTATTTCAATTTAGAAGATACAGACCGCATTTTAACAGCTGCCAAGGCATTTGGATTGAAACCAAAAATTCATGTCAATCAGTTTAATGCTTTCGGAGGGGTGGCCTTGGGTGTCAAGCACAAAGCAATTTCAGTTGATCATTTAGAACAACTTTCACAAACTGATATAGATGCATTAAAAGATACTAAAACCATGGCAGTAGCACTGCCTGGCTGTTCATTTTTCCTTGGTATTCCATACACCCCAGCCAGAAAACTTATAGATGCGGGACTCCCCCTGGCATTGGCATCGGATTACAACCCAGGTTCTGCACCTAGTGGTAATGTCAATTTAATTGTGAGCTTGGCTTGTATTAAAATGAAGATGAGCCCAGAAGAAGCCATCAATGCAGCCACAATAAATGGCGCTTATGCCATGGGTGTATCCGATGAGTTTGGAAGTATTACAGTTGGGAAAAAAGCTAATTTAATTATGTCAACACCCATGGAAAGTTACATTGAAATCCCATATTCGTTTGGTAATAATCCTGTATTTAAGACGGTTTTAAATGGCGCAGTTTAAAAACTATGAAATAGAAGTCCTCTTAAGATATAGGGACTCAAAATTTTATATATTTATACTAAATTTATATCTCCCTTATGCAAATTATTGAATGCGTACCAAATATTTCCGAGGGACAAGACCAGACCACCATCCAAAGCATCTGTGAAGAGGTCAATAAAGTAGAAGGTGTTAAACTTCTCAATGTAGATCCTGGAAAAGCCACCAATAGAACCGTTATTACGTTCATTGGAGCGCCCGAAGCGGTTTTAGAAGCGGCCTTTAAACTGATTCAAAAAGCCAAAGAGTGCATTGATATGACCAAGCATGTAGGTGAACATCCACGTATGGGTGCTGTGGATGTTTGCCCGTTGATTCCCATTGCAAACATCAGTATGGAAGAAACTGTCAAATTGGCTCATAAATTAGCAAAAAAGGTAGGAGATATATTAGACATTCCTGTCTACTGCTACGAGAACGCTGCCACTTCAGATCTTCGAAAAAACCTTGCCAATTGCAGATCTGGCGAATACGAAGGCTTGGAAGAAAAATTAAAAGACCCTCAATGGAAACCAGATTACGGCCCTTCTGTATTTGAAAAAAGTGTTCCAAAATCTGGCGCCACTGCCATTGCCGCTCGCAACTTTCTAGTGGCCTATAACATTAACCTAAATACCACTTCAACAAGGCGAGCTAATGCTGTTGCTTTTGATTTGCGTGAAGCGGGGCGTCTAAAACGAAAAGGGAATAAACTAACTGGCTCTGTTGAAAAAGATGCCCAGGGAGAGCCCATTCGCATTCCTGGCCATTTTAAAAACTTAAAGGGTATTGGGTGGTTTATTAAAGATTACGGGATTGCGCAAATTTCTTACAACCTGACAAATATAGAAACGACCCCTTTGCATAAAGTATTTGAAAAAACTTGTGAGCGCGCAGAAATAAGGGGCCTTAGAGTAACGGGATCAGAACTGGTGGGATTGGTACCCAAAAAAGTACTTTTAGATGCTGGGGTTTATTTCTTAAAAAAACAACAGCGCTCCACCGCCTTAGCGGATTCAGAAATTATAAGAATAGCGGTCAAAACATTGGGGCTTGACCAACTCAAACCATTTATTGCTGAGGAACAGATTTTGGAATCGTTTCTTGACAAAGAAACATCAGAGCTTGTTGATATGAGTTTGAGTGATTTTTCATATGAAACTGCAAGCGAATCTCCCGCTCCAGGGGGTGGCTCAATCGCGGCTTATTGTGGAGCCTTAGGCGCAGCTTTGGTGACCATGTCTGCTAACTTATCCGCTCACAAAAGAGGTTGGGATGATAAATGGGAAATCTTTTCAAATTGGGGTACCAAGTCTATTTCCAATCAAAAAAAACTGCTCTCATTGGTTGATAAAGATGCTCAGTCCTTTAATTTAATCATGGCTGCTTTTAAATTACCAAAAAATACTTTGGAGGAAAAGACCATTCGTTTTAATGCCATACAAGCAGCTACAAAAAAAGCCATTGAGATTCCATTGGAAGTCATGGAGACCGCCTTCAATTGTTTTGAATCCATTAAAAAAATGGCAGAAATTGGAAACCCAAATGCCATTACAGACGTTGGAGTGGCGGCACTTTGTGCCAGGACAGCAGTGATTGCTGCCTTTTTGAATTTAAAGATCAATTGTAAAAGCCTGGACGATAAAGACTTTGTAAAAAACGTAATTGTAAAAGGCCAAGATATGGTGGACAAAGCCATCGTCTATGAAGCAGAAATCCTCAAAGCAGTCCACAAAAAATTATAATACTTCAGTCCTTTGGACGAAAACCATAAAAAAGTTGTCCCCAAAATGAGGCGGGCATTTTGTGGTCGTCTGGATAGCCAAGCTTGATGTTTTCATCGGCTTTAGGTATAAAATTTGTGCCAAATAAATAATCCCAAACACTCAAGCTTATGGCAAAATTTACGCCATTTTTAAAATTTTTTGGCAAGTTGTAGGCGTGATGGTATAAATGCATGATGGGGTTGTTAAAAATATACTTTAAAGGACCATAATTCAATTTGATATTTGCATGATTTAAATGACCCAAGCCAATGGCGAAAAAGTGAATGATAAAGGCTTGTTCAGGCTGAAATCCCCCCAGAAGCATCAAGGCGAAGACCTTAAGGGGTTTGTATAAAATATTTTCCATCCAGTGGTATCGCAAATGGGCTGAGAACCCCATTTCCTTGACTGAGTGATGTACTTTGTGAAACCGCCATAAAAACTCATAACGATGCATTAAAGTGTGGGTAAACCACTGCACAAAATCCAAGACTATAAAAAAGATAAACAATTGTAAAAAAGGGGTTAAACTCTTGAGATCAATCACAGACAAACTGTTCATTTTTAAACCCAAAATTTCGAATGAAAATTTAGAAATGACTTTATAAAAACCACTGATGGCAATACTAAAAATAAAAAAATTAAAGAACATATAGAATCCATCTAACCAGAAATCTTTTCGGATGGCTTTCTGATTTTTTCGCCAAGGAAATAACAGCTCTAAACCAAAGACAAACAAAGAAATTGCGATAAGCCCCCAAAAGTAGTTGCGTTGCCATGGAACCTCAAATACAACAGAACGCCAAGTCCAATCGATGGTCCCCAAAATAGCATCGATAAAAAGTTTTAAATAATCCATTTAATAGTCCAAAAGCGCTTTTAAAGCCGTTTCAAAATTGTCCTTCGCAAGATACTGCTGTTCTAGGGAATTTGCAAATGGTATAGGGGTGTCCAAACTTCCAACACGCTGAACTGCTGCATCGAGATATTCAAAAGCATTTTCCATTATATGCGCAGAAATATCACTGGCAATCCCTCCAAATAAAGAATCTTCTTGTAAAATAATAACCCGATTGGTCTTTTTAACAGAATCCAAAATACAGCCAAAATCTAAGGGTTGTAACGATCGTAAATCAATTAAATCTGCTGAAATCAAAGGGTTTTTTTCTAATGTCTCCAAAGCCCAATGTACAGCCGCTCCATAAGAAATAATGCTTACATCATGGCCTTGTTTTATAAGTGAAGCTTTGCCAATAGGAAGGGTGTAATAATCATTGGGAATGTCTTGACGAATGCTTCTGTAAAGGGCCTTATGTTCAAAAAATAGCACGGGATTCGGATCTTCAATGGCCGTGGTCAACAAACCTTTTGCATCATAGGGAAAAGCGGGATAAACGACTTTAAGTCCAGCAGTCTTAGTAAACCATGCTTCATTGGTTTGAGAATGAAAGGGTCCAGCACCAACCCCAGCCCCACAAGGCATTCTCAAAACAATATTTGCCTCCTGACCCCAGCGATAGTGGGATTTTGCCAAATAATTGACCACTGGGTTAAATCCAGAGCTGATAAAATCTGAAAACTGTAATTCAACGACTGATCTAATACCCGCAATGGAAAGCCCCATGGCGGTTTCTATAATGGCTGACTCACATATTGGAGTGTTGCGCACTCTGTCTGTACCAAATCTTTTAACAAAACCATCGGTAATCTTAAAAACACCTCCATATTCAGCAATATCTTGGCCCATCAATACCAAATCTAGGTGTTTTTCCATGGCTTGAAACAAGCCATCAGACACTGCATCAATAAATCTTTTTTTGGATTTTTCATTTTTCGCCATTGTTATTTGAAAATCGAAAGGCTTATAAACATCATTGAGTTCAGTATCTATATCAGCTTGAATTGGTGGCTCGTCAAATGCTTTTTTTAATCCGTTTTGAATTTCATCAGAAATTTCGGAGCGCATCAAATCTATTTTTTCTGAATTGAGTATCTTTTCTGCAATCAAATAGTTTTCGAAATTAACAATCGGATCTTTGGCTTCCCATGATTCCATCAATGATTTGGGAACATATTTGGTGCCACTGGCCTCTTCGTGACCACGGCGTCTAAACGTTTTAAATTCCAAGAGAACGGGACGGGGTTGTTTACGAACACTTTCTGCAATGCTGTTGACTTTTGAATACACCTCTAAAATATTGTTACCCTCAATAATATGGGATTCCATACCATAGCCTTTGCCGCGATCGGCAATGTGCTCACAATTGTATTGTTCTGAAGTGGGTGTAGAGAGTCCATAGCCATTGTTCTCTATACAAAATAGCACAGGTAGATTCCAAACAGAAGCCACATTGAGGGCTTCATGAAAATCACCCTCACTTGTCCCACCCTCACCTGAGAATACCGCGGTTAATTTGGCTTGCTTTCTTAGAACATGCGACAGCGCAATACCATCGGCAACTCCCAGCTGAGGCCCCAAATGAGAAATCATACCAATAATTTTGTAAGCCTGTGTCCCAAAGTGAAAAGAGCGATCTCGACCCTTGGTAAAGCCAGAAGCCTTGCCTTGCCATTGCGCAAAAAGTCTTTGTAGGGGAATACCACGACTGCTAAAAACACCCAAGTTGCGATGCATGGGTAAAATATATTCATCGGGGTCCATTGCCAAAGTGAGGCCAACAGAAATCGCTTCTTGACCAATACCTGAAAACCACTTGGATATTTTCCCTTGTCGCAAGAGAATTAGCATCTTTTCCTCTATCATTCGCGACTTTAGCATATTAAAAAACAGCAATTTTTGCTGCTTCTTCGATACTTTGAATTGAGAATATGAAAATGAAGACTTCAATTAATTGAATGTAATCTATATTTCAAATTTAACAAATAAAATGGAACTTTAGTACTTGTGTTTGTGAGGTTATTAAATAAGAGATTGATTTTATATATTTGTATGGAACTCTTTTGATTATGAACAAAATACCAAGTGTAAATCTCAACGATTTTTTATCTGACAACATAGTACAAAAACAAAAATTTGTGGCTGAAATTGGCCATGCATATGAGTCCATAGGATTTGTAGCGCTCAAGGGCCATTTTTTAAAAGAGTCTCTTGTGGCTTCTCTTTATAAAGAAGTGAAGGCTTTTTTTGATCTGCCCTTATCCACCAAAAAACAATATGAAATTCCCGGTATTGGAGGCCAGCGTGGCTATGTGTCTTTCGGGAAGGAAAGTGCCAAAGGGCGCAAGGAAGGAGATTTGAAAGAATTTTGGCATTTCGGACAGTTTGTTGAAAACAATCCAATGCTGGAAAAAGAATACCACCCCAATGTGGAGGTCAAAGAACTTGAAAATTTTAATTCTGTTGGCAAACAAGCGTATAAAATGCTAGAAAAAACAGCCAAATATGTATTGCGGGCTTTGGCACTTTATTTGGATTTGGAAGAAACCTATTTTGATGCCTTTATACACAATGGTAACAGTATTTTAAGACCCATTCATTACCCACCCATAACCAAGGCTCCTGAAAAAGCAGAACGTGCGGCAGCCCACGGAGACATCAATTTAATAACGCTTCTAATGGGGGCTCAAGGCCGTGGCCTTCAAGTGCAAAATCACCAAGGTCAATGGATTGATGCCATTGCAGAGGCGGATGAACTCATGATCAATGTTGGTGATATGCTCTCGCGTCATACCAACAATAAATTAAAATCAACAATTCACCGGGTCAAAAATCCCCCAAAAGAATCCTGGGGTCAATCGCGCTATTCTATACCCTTTTTTATGCATCCAATCAGCGCTATGAAATTGGATGTTTTAGAGAGCTGTACTGATGCTGACAACCCCAAGAAGTTTGAGGACATAACAGCGGGGGAGTTTCTCAATCAGCGTTTAAGGGAGCTGGGGCTAACCAAAAAATAATGGATTTAAAAGACCAACTCAAAGGCTTATTTCCGGAGCACCGCGAAAGCGAACAAACAAATTTACCATCAAAACCTGATTTCTGGCTTCAACAAAGCCCTCTTATATGTAGATACGAAAAACGTAAGGGAAAACCCATCACCATAATTGATGGCTACACCGGGGCTGATTCTGATTTTAAGGTACTCACTTCAAAATTAAAAAAGGAATTTAGTGTGGGGGGTAGTTATAAAAAAGACAGCATTATCATTCAAGGAGATTTCCGAGACCAAATTATGGTTTCATTAAAAGAAATGGGATTTAATGTCAAACGCGTTGGCGGTTAAAAAAATAGCTATGGGGATCAAAGACTCAGAACTTATTTTAAATCCTGATGGCAGTGTTTATCACCTGCATCTTAAACCAGAAAACATTGGGCCTACAATTATCACAGTAGGGGATCCCGACAGAGTCTCTGCAGTATCAAAATATTTTGATACTATTGATTACAAACAACACAAAAGAGAATTTAAAACACACACCGGAGTCTTAAAAAACAAACGCATCAGCGTTGTTTCAACTGGCATTGGATCTGACAACATTGATATTGTACTTAATGAATTAGACGCTCTTGTTAATATTGATTTTAAGTCCCGAAAAATAAAAGCCAATTTAACCAGCTTAAACATCATTCGTATTGGAACTTCAGGCGCCCTTCAAACAGATATTCCTGTTGATACATTTTTATTGAGTTCTCATGGGCTAGATATCAATGGAATGTTACAATGCTATCGTATTGATACCATCAGAAATAAGGAATTTGAAGCGGAATTTTGTAAACATAGCCGCTGGGGAAATGAGCGTGCACAACCCATTTTGGTACAAAACTCTAAAGCTATTGAAAACAAATTGATGAGTGATAGTGTTTTAAAGGGTATTACAGCCACATGCGCTGGTTTTTACGCACCACAAGGAAGGGCTCTGCGCTTGACACCCCAAGACATTGATTTCATTGATAAGCTTCAATCATTTGTTTTTAAAGGAAACAAAATAACCAATTTTGAAATGGAAACCTCAGCTCTTTACGGATTATCTAAATTACTCGGACACCAAGCTTGCTCAATAAGTGCTATTCTGGCCAACAGAGCCAATGGAAGTTTTAGTAAAACTGCTGAGACAACCATGGATAAACTCATACAATACACCCTTGAAAAATTAACAAACTAATGAGCACAGTACGCATAGGCGGGGTGCCAGAACACTTTAACTACCCATGGTATTTAGGTTTAAAAACAAAGGCATTCAAAAACAACGGAGTGGATTTACGTTGGATCGATTGTCCAGGTGGTACTGGAGAAATGACCCAGGCTTTAAAACAGAACAAAATTGATATGGCCGTGGTTTTGACCGAGGGAATTATTAAAGCAATTGCAGAAAGAAATCCCAGTAAAATCATTCAAACCTATGTGCAGACGCCTCTCATTTGGGGAGTTCACGTGGCTGCCAATTCCCCTTTTGTAAAACGGTCAGACTTGAAAGGCAAAACGGCTGCTATAAGCCGGATGGGCTCTGGCTCTCATTTAATGGCCTACATACAAGCTCAGGAATTAAACTGGAATGAAAAACAAGATTTAAAATTTAAAATTGTAAAAAATTTAGAAGGGGGTATAAAGTCCCTTCTAAAAGGAGAAGCGGATTACTTTTTGTGGGAAAAATATACAACCAAACCCTTGGTAGATTGTGGTATCTTTAGGCGGATTGGACACTGCCCTACACCCTGGCCTTGTTTTGTTATTGCGGCGCAAAACCGTTTTATTGACAAGCAAAGTACAAGCCTTAAATCGGTTCTTGAAATCATCAATTCCATCACCAAAGAATTTAAGACAATCCCAGATATTGACAAAACCATCGCAAAGCGATACAAGCAAAAATTAGAAGATGTTCAAGCCTGGTTAAAGCAAACCCAGTGGACACAAAATAGGATTTCCAAAGACAACTTAGATCGGGTGCAAAGTACACTTCTAGATAAGAAGCTTATAGCTGTTGAGTTAAAACATTCAAAATTGTTCTTCGATCTAAATTATATTGTGCAATAATTAGCAGTTTTTAATTTTAATAGGTAATTTTACAAGTAAACAAACAAAACTATCATAAAATGAAAGCACACAGCGCTAGTTTGATAAATGCAGCCTTTTTAATCACTATGTCTCTATGGGGCTATTGGTCCTCTGACAATCCATCAGCGACAGCTTTAATACCAACCTTTGTAGGCGTTGTTTTGATACTGCTAAACAAAGGGATCAAAAATGAAAATAAAATGATTGCACACATCGCTGTATTACTGACGCTATTGATATCAATCGGCTTAATAAAACCCTTAACAGCTGCTTTTGGGAGAGAAGACAATGCAGCAATTCTGCGGGTTTTATTTATGCTGATCAGTACAATATTTGCTTTTATATTTTTTATAAGAAGCTTTATTGCCGCCCGAAAAAAAAGAGCAGAGTCAAACAAAGGTTCCTGATAAATCTTTGGGGATAAAAAAGGCTTAACTAAGTTCGATAAAGGTTGCCGGTTTTTGATTAATGTTTAAAAATCTTTTAAAAAATCCCAAATATCCGTAAATAATTGAGGATTCCCCCAGTGTAAGTTGTGCTCTCCGTTTTCAATTCGCAAGTAACGAACTTCCTTAGCATCTAAACAATTGGAAAATATATAAAGCTGGTCTGCACCTTGGTTTTGCAATTGATAATCATCACATTCAAAAGCATTTGCCCATTGTTGTGCACTTTCAAGAGCTTCCAAAAACACATAGCCAAGTTTTGGACCACCATCGATTGGAATTGTCGTGTCCGCAGCACCATTGACTTGAAACACAGCTGTGGGATTGGTGTTTGAATTTGGTAAATTAAAGGTGGTAAGTTGAGAAACAATGGTAGAGACCGCATTAAAATGAGACGTTTCCAAAGCTAGTTTATTGGTCATGCTAGAACCGTTTGAAGTTCCGATGGCATAAACACGCTCAAAATCAAGATTTTGGTAATCTTCTAAAGCAATTAATATCGCATTCACAAATTCGACATCGTCTGCGGTAGTATTTTCATTCCCCCCGGAGTTCCACATCAGATTATGACCTTGAGGGTAAACACCTACAAACGCACCTGAAGCCGTTAAATGGTTTAATTTATTGATCCATGTATCATTTTGAACATTTCTGCCGTGAAATGCAAATACTATTGGATAATCAATTGAAGGGTCTACTATGTTTGGAACTTCCAACAAGACTTCCCTAGAAACATTTACACCATCTATAATTTGATTAATATAAATACTGGAATCAACTAATTCCAAAAGGGGGATTGGAATCTCAAGTGTTGTAAAGCTTTCTATTTGACCATAAGCCGTTCCGGCATCATTGGTGGCATAGGCGCGAACGTAATACAATGTCGAGGAGCTCAATCCAGTTAGGCTACTTGTAAAACTACCCGGACCCGAGCCATCGTCGCTTATACCATCATTATCGCTTAAAGTTGGTGTTCCGTTTTGACTCCAAACCAAACCGCGACTATTAACCATTCCTGATCCAGAAGTAACAATCGACCCGCCCCCTTGAGCAGTGTTGCTGCCAATATTTCCAATAGTCAGGGTTGTAACTACTACTTGATTATTACCGTCACCATTTTCTGCGCTATTAAAAATGCTTGAATCAGCCTCTGAATCAGAATTACAGGCCAATGTTAAACATATTGAGATTAGAGCTAACTTTGTTGCATTGTATATCATGTTAGCTAATATACCAATAATTCAACTTAATAGTTATGTCAGCCAATTTTTAAACCTTGTAACAAAAATATTTTATTCTTGAAACGCTAATATTCATAAAGAATAAAACTTTACTCTAAAAATATTTTCATAATTTTAATTTATGAGAAAATGGAATAGAGAAGAGATTTTACTTTTATTTTTATCATTGTTAATGCCTTTTTTTTCATTATCACAAAGCAATAAAGAACAGTTTATAAAATACTTAACAAATATCTCGAAAGATAGACCACAAGACCGCATCTATCTTACAGCACCAGATTCCACAGGCTACAGAACCCCTTTAAAGGTTCCAAAAAATACAGAAGATTTTTCTCGCATGTCAAGCACATCAAGTCTCATTTATCCCATTCTATTTATTCACGGATTGGATTCTAATTCAGACACATGGAATGTCACAACTGACTGGATGGATAACCAATACGGATTCATCTATGGCGGTAGAATTGATTATTGCTTAAATTTTGATGGAAACAACTCAGTGGCCAATACAAATTTCTACCCCAACCAGTCTGCTGACATCGCACAATTCTTACCCATTCTCGAAAACGGTGACATTTTACTAAATCCAGTAGCAGATTATTATTACCTCAATTTTGATGTGGGTTTAGACGGCTCCGTGTTACCACTAGCATCTGATTCCAATTATGCAAAAAGCAATCAAGCGGCAATTGCTAAGCAGGGTATGGCAATCAAAGACGCCATAGAAGTCATATTAACATTAACTGGGAAGTCGAAGGTCGTTTTATTTGGTCATAGTATGGGTGGATTAGCTTCTAGAGATTATTTACAAAATCCATCCAAATGGCAGGCGGATGGTCAACACCATGTGGCAAAGTTGATAACGACCGGCAGCCCACACGGGGGTAGCAACTTTGGTTTTGGAGCCCTCTCCTCATTAGTAGGTATAGACGAGGGTTCAGAGGCTGTAAGAGACCTTAGAACTTCCTATTTTTGGAGCGGAGACGATGGCCGCTATTTATTTGGCGGGACTGAAATTCAAAATTTTTTCAATATGAATGACAGTTTATTTTACAATTTTGACAATGTGGATATCAATTGTAATGGCAGTGAAGGCGACAATGTTACGGGATTGAATCAAAAACAAAATCCAACCAATCTTGACTATGCCTGTATTATTGGACAGGTTACAGGTACTCAATCTGATGGAGTTGTAACAACAAATAGCGCAGACCTATCTAATTTTATTGATTTTGACATCAATATTGTTTTTAATAAATTTTACCACTACACAAATGCACCCCTTGGATTGGGACATTTGGAGTTGACCGATCAAAATTTTCAAAACATGCAGGGTCTAGATGTTCCAAATGAGTACGCTTTGAGTTATGACATTTCTTTGAATAAAAATTATATGGAGTTTATAACCCAACAGCCAACCGGAGGTTATACCTATGACTACGACGACTACAAGTTTACAATTTTAGAAAATGGAAATTATACGCTAAATATCAATAACTCATCATCTCAAGCTCTCAACTGCTATATTTTGGATAACAATTTAAATATTTTATTAAACACTTCAGTGACAGCGAATGACCTGGAATTTAGTACACAGATTTTTTTAAACAGTGGACAGTATTTTTTAGAATTTGAAGGAATAACCAACGCCAACAGTTACCTTAATCCATATTCTTTTAGCATTGAAGAAACACTTTCAAACCAAGACAACAATTTTAATGTCCCAGCATCTTTATATCCAAACCCTGCGAACTCTATGGTTTATATTAAATCTGAAATGGATTTTGAAACCGCCGAAATCTACAATGGAATCGGTCAACAAATTATGATGCTGTCGCTTGACTCAAGCCAAAAATTAAATCTAAATCGCATAAGTTCTGGGGTTTATACACTGATTTTAAAAACAAAAACCCATTCTAAGGTACTGAGGCTTATCAAAAAATAAAAATTGACAAATCTTCATTTAAAAATTTGAAAAAATATAGTTTTTAAAAAAGCGTTTTAAAATATTTTGCCCAAAAATAATACACTAAAAACTACAGTAGTTGTGCTTTTTATACCATGAAATTCAAAAATGGTTATAGCATAATTAATTATGTAATTATCAATCATAAGCTTAAAATATTCGTATTTAATAATTTTATTAAAAAAAATCTGCTATTTTCTCAACGAAATTGATTAAGATTTTATAATTTTGTCTAGTTACAATAGATACAACCAACATTTGAAATTTACTTAAACTAATTATCATGATTAAAAATTACCTCTTTATTTTAAGTTTTGTATTGATTACTATCAATCTTTCAGCCCAAGCTGAGGCAGCTAGTGCAAACTACAATCAGCAATTTAAAAATGACTCATTCACAAATCAATCAAAATTTGCTAACTCTAACTCCACAAGTGGATGGACAGCAAACAATGCTGCCACATGGCAAACTAATAATCAAGTCATCCAAAATGGCACTGGTTGGGGCAGATTACTTGTGAAAAGAAGCAATATGAGACATCAGTGGAACACCCCAATAACAGCCGATGTAGGAGATATCATCACTTTGAAAATTTCTTTTAGACTTTCTGGTACTACCTTCACTAGTGAAAATGATGTATTCCAGTTAGGTTTAAAATCATCACTTGATGCTTCAAGCGCAATGACTACAGGTTCCCAGTTCGAAAGTTTTACTGTGGAATTGGATGTAAATAATCATTTGGGATTAAAAAATAAAACCGATTTAGCGACTGCAGCGTACCAACAAGATGATTGGGATACCTTAACTATTAAGTATTTTATAGGAAATAGTGCTCAAAATTCTAGAATATATGCACAACTTGATAACCAAGGCACTAAATCTGGTTGGATGCGTGAGACTTGGAACAATAACGCCAATGGGACTGCTCTCTATGATGCTATTGTTTCAGGTAGCGGAGCCTATTTATTTTTCTTATCAGGGAACGCACTAACCAATCAAGGAAATGCCAACCACTTGCATATCAACCGTTACGATTTGTGGACAGACGGAGGTGATACGGGTCTGGTCATGACCGGAACAAACACAACTTGGAATAGCCATTCATCAACTGGATCAAAACCAGAAACTTCAAGCGACAGAATTTTTATCTTTGATCAAGACGCCAACTACAGTGGAGCTTATGGAAGAAATTGGGGATATCTTTTTGTTGATAGTGGCGCAAGCTTTGATTGGAGCCCATCCTCTGCTACAAATCTAACTTTAGCCAGTGCTGACATTTACGGAACATTACAGTCTACCACAACATCTGGTAATGTTACAATAACAAATTTAGACATTGAAAGTGGTGGTACTTTTGATTTTCCTGATGCGAGAATTTTCACTTCCTCCAATTTGAATGTCGCTGGAACACTTAACCTCTCAACAACTGGAGATATTACTTCCACCACGACTAGTATCTCTGGTAATGTAAATATCTCTGGTGCTGATAATGTAACCTTAACTAATCTTTCGTTTGGAGCATCAGGAAATGTAAATTTTAGTAGTTCTAGCTTTACAGAGGGCAAAGTTAAAGTTTCAGAATCAACAACTTACACAACTACGACAACATTCGATGATAATTTTACACTTGATTCCAGTACAGATCTTCTTTCTGTAGCTCCAGGTGGATTTCTATTAAAAAGAAGTTCTTTCTACAATGGATATGACACAAGCGCATTTTGGTCTAAGTATGTTGCTGATACTGGATGGACAACAATTACTGGGACTTTTCCCGACGATGCATCATTTGATTATTCCAATTCAAATTTAATATACAACAGCCAAGCCTATGGTAATGCCGGATTAAAAGTAAATGGTGAGGTTGGAGATTTCGATTTTAATAATATATATATCCTTGATGGCAAGAGAATGGTTATCAACGGAACATCAATCTCTGCTGAAAATATTATCATTGAAGATACCACAGATCCAATCTCAATAGTAATGTATGGCGGAGCCTTGAAAGCTACAAACCCTTTCTCATGTAATGTTCAGTACCACAGATTCCTTGATGTAGATCGTTGGTATGGAATAGCAAGTCCTGTCTCAGGTCAAGATATTGATGAATTCATTGCGGGTGAAGATCTAGCAGTTTCATCAAATATTTCTGCAGTTGGATTGGCTAATTACGTAAATGATGCATCATTATACGAAGGGCCATCTGAATTTGCACCTGTTAATACAGGTTTTTGGGATTATTACGAAGCAGGTCAGTCCGATTCAGGCGATTTTGCTGTTGGTGAAGGTAAAATTGTACGTCTAGCTAGTGATGCGTCAGATCAACAAATCACATTTAAAGGTGGAGTAAACAATGGTGACTTCGATGTAGCGATTAGCTCCAATACAACCGGCTTCAATTTTGTCGCTAACCCATATTTATCTCCAATAAACATCAACTTTGCTGCAAATGCCACTAATAATGTTTTAACTCTTAATGAGTCATCATTAACTGAAATGACTGCTTGGTTATGGAATGGTAGTTTAAATGATGGAGTTGGTGGTTATACTGCTTATAATCAAAACCCCAGTGAAGAAGCAAAAGTAGCACCCATAAGAGCATTCTTCGTTAGTGCAGCCGCCGCCGGAACTTTGTCACTAACGACTGGCTTACAAGTAGATGGAGCTGTAGGTAGCTTCAACAGACAAACACAATGGTCCAAGATTGATTTGTCAATGTCTGCTGGTACTCAATCCAGTGAGACTGACATTGTTTACTTTGATGGAGCAACCACAGGATGGGATAATGGTTATGACAGTACCAACATGGGCTCAGAATCATTCCAGATCTTTA
>JAYYCW010000092.1:0-14423 GCA_036161535.1 Bacteroidota bacterium
AAGAAAAGTTTAGAGCCCTATCAGCGAAAAACAAATCATATTGATGATTCAAAATCCAATGATTATTACCGCTCATTAAAGCCAAACATCAAAAAGAAAAAAAAGAAGTTGAATCCTAACACAACATACAGATGGACAGATAAAGGTTTCCAAACTAGAAATGGGCATAACATTATGAAAAATCGCTACCCAATGTGATTTGCAACACTTGTACTTACATTTATCACTTCAACTGGAATTTATTATTTTGAGCACGAAGCTCAACCAGAAGTTTTTAAGTCTGTTTTTCACAGTGCATGGTGGTCAATTGTTACGCTAACAACAGTTGGCTATGGAGATGAGTATCCAATAATATTAGGAGGCAGGGTTTTCACCTTTTTTGTGCTAATGATTGGAGTTGGATTAGTGACAATACCAGGAGGATTAGTTGCGACTGCTTTACTTAAAGCTATAAAAAAATGATGAATAAAAAAATTAAAGATTTCAATATAACCCAAAACCATCAGATTTTCGTCACTTACTAATTAGTGGCGCTGTAGAATAAGGGGAGTTTTGTTGTATATGTGATTTAAACTTATAAAATTTGAATTTTTCACATGGTTTGGCATACAATTATGCCAAAACTTCGGCAACTTTTTTCCCAATTTCAGCAGGAGACTCCACGACATAGATACCACAATCGCGCATAATGCGCTTTTTAGCCTGGGCTGTATCATCACTTCCACCAACAATGGCCCCGGCGTGGCCCATGGTTCTTCCAGCGGGTGCTGTTTCCCCAGCTATAAAGCCAACAACAGGTTTATTGCTACCGCTCTCTTTATACCATAGTGCAGCATCTCCTTCAAGTTGCCCCCCAATTTCACCAATCATTACCACACAATCCGTTTCTGAGTCGTTGATAAGTAGTTCCAAGGCTTCTTTGGTTGTAGTTCCAATGATCGGATCACCACCAATACCAATGGCTGTAGAGACCCCAAATCCCTGTTTGACAACTTGATCAGCAGCTTCGTAAGTTAAAGTTCCAGACTTTGAAACAACACCAACTCGTCCTTTTTCAAAAACAAAACCAGGCATGATACCAACTTTGGCTTCCTCAGGCGTGATAACCCCCGGACAATTGGGTCCAACCAAGCGACAGTTTTTAGTTTTGATATAATTGTAGGCCACAATCATATCAGCGACTGGAATGCCTTCTGTAATGGTAATGATTACCTCAATTCCAGCATCGGCAGCTTCCATAATAGCGTCCGCGGCAAATGCTGGAGGAACAAAAATAATACTGGTATTGGCATTAACAGTTTCTACAGCTTCTTTTACCGTGTTAAAAACAGGTTTATTCAAATGAGTTTGACCGCCTTTTCCAGGAGTTACACCCCCTACTATATTGCTGCCGTAGGCAATCATTTGCTCAGCATGAAAAGTCCCTTCATTCCCTGTAAATCCTTGAACAATTATTTTGGAATCACTGTTTACTAAAACACTCATTTAAATCAATTATTAGATTGTTACAAATGTAATTTTTTGAAGTTGATTTTTAAAAACAATTTTTACTTTTCTTTTAGCATTTGAAGCAATGCTGGCAATTGTCTTAAGTTGGCCAATTCTTTAAGTTTAGAACGTGACTCTTGTATGGGGGTCCCAAAATAAGTCTTAGCACCAGCGACTGATTTGGTAACTCCAGTTTGTCCTAAAATAATGGCTTTGGCCCCAATGGTGATACCACTATTGGTCCCGACCTGACCCCAGATGGTTACTTCATCCTCAATGATGCAACAACCTGCAATACCGGTTTGAGAGGCAATAAGACATTTTTTTCCAATGAGAGTATCGTGACCAACTTGTATTTGATTGTCCAGTTTTGAACCAGCTCCAATGGTAGTAACCGCAGTTACGCCTCTGTCAATAGTACAACCAGTTCCAATATGAACGTCATTTTCTATACATACACCACCACAGCTGATAAGAGAGTCATAGCCTTCAGGACGTTTTTTGTAGTAAAATGCATCGCCCCCTATAACAGTACCAGAGCCGATGATTACATTGTCACCGATCACAGCATCCGAAACAATCGTCACATTGGGATGAATCAAACAGTTTTCACCAATTTTCACATTAGGCCCAATAAAAACATTGGGTTGTAATTGCGTTCCTGCTCCTATTTTGGCATCCGGATCGATACTTCGCGCGGCACTGATAAAAGGTTTAAAGTGCTGTGTGAGAATATTAAAGTCTCTGAAGGGGTCTTCTGAGATCAAGAGTGACTTTCCCTTTGGGCAGGGGATTTTTTTATTGATCAACACAACGCTGGCAGCTGAAGACAGAGCTTTGTCATAATATTTGGGGTGGTCTACAAAAACGATATCACCATAGCGAACAACGTGAATTTCATTCATCCCGAGCACAGGGAAAGATGCATCTCCCACAAAATCACAATTTAGTATAGCTGCAATTTTTTCAAGGGTTTGTGGTACTGAAAATTTCATAGAAATTAGGCTTTAACTCTTTCTTTGTAAGTGCCCTTGGTAGTTTCGATTTTAATCTTATCTCCTTCGTTTATAAATAGTGGAACCATAATAGTAGCTCCCGTTTCAACAATAGCTGGTTTGGTCGCATTGGTGGCCGTATTACCTTTGATGCCAGGCTCTGTGGCAGTGACTTCTAAAATGACGCTAGCAGGCATTTCGACCGAAAGCGGCATTTCGTCTTCTGAATTGATAATGACCGTTACAACTTCACCTTCTTTCATGAGACCAGGATTTTCAATTGCTGCCTTCTTGATGGTGATTTGGTTATAGTCCTCAACATTCATAAAGTGAAATTGATCACCCTCAGGGTAGAGATATTGAAATTTGTGTGTTTCGACTCGAACATCATCAATTTTATGGCCCGCAGAGAAAGTGTTATCAATTACTTTTCCAGTAGTGACACTTTTTAATTTTGTTCGTACAAAAGCAGGGCCCTTACCCGGTTTGACGTGTAAAAATTCTATAATTTTAAAAATATCTTGGTTGTAACGAATGCACAGACCGTTTCTAATATCAGAGGTATTTGCCATAATTTTAGTTTGATTTAAAGTATCCCTTCATAATGCCGCGGTGAGAGTTTTTGATGAATTGTAAAATTTCATCTCGCTCCGGAGTGGCTTCCATTTCAGCTTCAATAATTGAAGACGCTTGAGAATTATTGTAATTTTTTTGATAAAGCAATCTATAAATCCCCTGTATTTCTCTTATTTTTTCTGTGGTATAACCCCGTCTGCGCAAACCAACAGAATTAATCCCTACATAGGAGAGTGGCTCACGTGCTGCTTTAACATAAGGTGGTACATCTTTACGAACCAATGAGCCCCCCGTTACAAAGGCGTGGTTTCCAATAGAACAAAATTGGTGTACAGCGGTCATACCCGCTAACACCACATAATCTCCTACCGTTATATGTCCTGCAAGGGTACTATTGTTCGAAAAAATACAGTTTTTACCAACCACACAATCATGTGCAATATGACAATAGGCCATGATCAAACAATTGTTTCCAATAACAGTTTTCATGCGATCCGCCGTACCTTTATTGATGGTCACACATTCGCGAATGGTGACATTGTTGCCAATTTCAACAGTAGTATCTTCATCATTATACTTAAGATCTTGTGGGATACCAGAAATCACAGATCCAGGAAAAATATTACAATTTTTTCCAATGCGGGCACCCTCCATTATAGTCACATTTGAGCCGATCCAAGTTCCTTCACCAATCACGACGTTGTTATTTATGGTTGTGAAGGGCTCAATGACTACATTTTTAGCGATTTTAGCACCTGGATGTACATAAGCAAGGGGTTGATTCATAATTTATTATTTAACTTTTGAGATTTGCGCCATCAATTCGGCCTCAGCACACAGTTTTCCATTGGCATAAGTAAATCCTTGCATATGACAGATCCCTCTCCTTATAGGAGTTATAAGTGAACAACTGAAAATTAGCGTATCGCCTGGAACTACTTTTTGTTTAAACTTTACCTTATCAATTTTCATAAAAAATGTCAAATAATTTTCTGGGTCAGGCACAGTGTTTAGGACTAAAATCCCACCCGTTTGGGCCATGGCCTCAACAATAAGAACTCCTGGCATGACAGGAACACCTGGAAAATGACCTTGAAAAAAGGATTCATTCATTGTCACGTTTTTTGACCCAATGACGTGGTTTGGAGACAATTCAAAAACCTTGTCAATCATTAAAAAAGGGGGTCTGTGTGGCAACATGTCCATAATGGCATTGACATCCATCACAGGGGTTTGATTTAAATCAACTGTGGGCATATTATTGCGGCGTTCAATCTTAATTATTTTGGCCATTTTTTTGGCAAATTGTGTGTTGACAAAATGCCCTGGCTTGTTGGCAATGACCTTACCCTTTAAACGGGTTCCTATAAGAGACAAATCTCCAATGACATCCAATAATTTATGACGGGCGGCTTCATTAGGATAATGTAAGTTTAGGTTGTCCAAAATACCATTTGGCTTGACAGAAATAGAGTCTTTTTTAAAAGCAATTTTAAGTTTTTTCATGGTGTCTTTGGACAATGGTTTGTCAACATATACGATGGCATTGTTTAAATCGCCTCCTTTGATCAATCCCTCTTCCAAAAGCATTTCTAATTCGTGCAGAAAACTAAAAGTCCTGGCGTTGGCTATATTTGATTTAAAGTCTTTAAGAGTGGTCAAAGTAGCATTTTGAGTTCCCAAGACTTTGGTGCCAAAATCGACCATGGTCGTTACCTGGTATTCATCAGATGGGATAATGGTAATATCACTTCCTGTATCCTCATCAACATAAGATATGACTTCTTTGACCACAAAAACTTCCCTGAAAAAATCTAATTCTTTGATACCAGCAGTTTCCAAGGCTTTAATAAAAAATTGAGAGGATCCATCCATAATTGGAGGTTCCGAACTGTTGAGTTCAATTAAAACATTGTCAATTTCCAAGCCAACCAATGACGCTAAGACGTGTTCACAAGTTTGAATGGCAACCCCATTTTTTTCTAAACATGTACCGCGTTGGGTACTTGTAACTAAGCTAGCATCGGCTTTGATAAGGGGTTCACCTTCTAAATCTACACGTTTAAAGGCATAGCCAAAATTGGCTTCCGCAGGAATAAACTTTAGGACCACGTCTTTACCTGTGTGAAGCCCAACCCCTTTTAAAGATACGGGTTTTGATATTGTTGTTTGCTTAAATTGGGTTTTTGTTATCATTATTTGGTCTTTTTTCAAGGGTCTCGATTTTTTTAGCGAGTTGTGGTAAGTTTTTAAAATGTACATAGGATTTAAAAAAATCACCATAGTCAAAAGCAGGGGTACCCTGTAATAATGCATTGTCAGGAACATTTTTGGAAATACCTGATTGGGCTTGAATCTTTACATTGTTACCAATGTTAATGTGTCCAACAATACCCACTTGACCTCCAATTTGGCAGTTTTGACCAATTTTCGTTGACCCAGCAATCCCTGTCTGAGCTGCGATTACAGTGTTTTCACCCAATTGAACATTGTGAGCAATCTGAATTTGATTGTCTAGTTTAACCCCTTTTTTTATAAGTGTACTGCCCAAAGTAGCGCGGTCAATGGTTGTACTTGCGCCAATATCGACAAAATCTTCTATTACGACATTTCCAATTTGGGGTACTTTTTTATAGCTCCCACTCTTATCAGGTGAAAAACCAAACCCATCGGCACCAATAACCACATTGGCTTCTAGGTTACAGTGGTTTCCAATACTGCAGTCAGAATATATTTTAACGCCTGAAAAAACGGTAGTCCCGTCGCCAATGCAGACGTTGTCACCTATGTAACAGTTAGGATAAATTTTAACCTTGTTTCCAATTTTTACATTGTCTCCAACATAACTAAAGGCACCGATATAAACATCCGTTCCATAAGATGCAGAGTCAGATATGTGTACTGGAGATTCAATCCCAGATTTATTTGAGTTGATCGAATTGTAATGTTCTAAAAGCGTAGAAAAAGCAGTATAGGCATTCTCGACTTTTATAAGCGTGGTATTGATTTGTTTTTCAGCTACAAAATCTTTATTGACAATAGTGATGGAGGCGTTTGTTGAATAGATATGAGGCGTGTACTTTGGATTGGAAAGGAAGGTCAACGACCCTTTGGTCCCCTCTTCTATTTTAGAAAGTTTAAAGACTTCAGCATTGTCATCCCCAACGACTGTTCCATTGAGTAGTGCAGCTATTTGGTTGGCTGTAAATTTCATACCAATGCAAAAATATAAAAAATTATCATAGCAGCGTTTTTGGGCTGCAGATATAGAACCGCTTGTCTTCTTTTGACAAAGCTTTGATGTTGAGTAATTTGGATGTTTTTTTTAAAACAGAGGTTTTTCCATTTTTATGAAGAATTAAAATTGGCTGTTCTTTAGGACTGTAAACAACATTTGAAACCTCCCCCTCAAAAATAAAAAAAGGAAGGGCTGAATCTGGCATATGCAAATGGTTTTGGCATTGTTTTATAGCTGATTTTAAAGCGGGTTTAACATCTTTTTTGGAACAGTACTTGATTTTTAGCAATTGACGGTTTACCAGTCTTTTAGATAGACTGCTTAAAATAAAATCAGAATGATTTTGCCATGATTTTAATGCTGACACCATATCGAAATCGTCTAGCATGGAAAATTTATCTAAAATAGCTGGTGTCAGCATGGATGGTTTTATAGTAGAATTTAAAAAAAAGCTTAAGGGAGCGCTAACATCTAACGAAACTCGAGATTTAGAAAGCATCTTGGCGCGTTGTAAAACTTTGATGATCATTTGCTCGGCCACAACCCCTGTTTTGTGTAAATAAACCTGCCAGTACATTAAACGGCGTGCAGAAAGAAATTTTTCTATAGAATAAACGCCTTTTTCTTCAATAACCAATTGATCATCAGCAACATTCATCATCGAAATTAAGCGTTCAGAATTTATATTCCCTTCTGAAACACCCGTGTAAAAGCTATCGCGTTTTAGATAATCCGAACGATCCATGTCTAATTGTCCAGAAATTAACTGACCGAAAAATGGGCGGTGGTAGACCCCTTTGAACATGGTAATTGCTAATGACAACTGTCCGTTAAATTCATCGTTTAGCAATTCTATAAATCTTAGGGATATAAATTCATGCCCCACCCCCTCAATCAAACTGTGTTCAATGGCATGGCTAAACGGACCATGTCCAATATCGTGCAAGAGAATGGCTGCATAAAGTGCCGTTTCTTCTGCACTGGATATTAAAACTCCTTTAAATTTTAAAATTCGAACTGCTTTTTGCATCAAATGCAGACTACCCAGGGCATGCTGAAATCGGGTGTGATGGGCACCGGGATACACCAAATAAGACAAGCCCATTTGAGTAATCCTTCTAAGGCGTTGAAAATATGGGTGTGCAATCAAATCAAAAATTAAAGCATTTGGAATGGTAATAAATCCATAAATTGGATCGTTAAATATTTTGAGGCTATTGTTAGTGTTCAATCTAATTAAATTTTAATTTAGTAGCAGTGCTGTAAGTTTTATAAACAGTTTATAAAAATACTAAAAATCAATGGACTAAATTTTTAACAGCTGAATTTATGAGAGAGATCAATGTTTTGTGGGTAGATGATGAAATTTCATTCTTAAAACCACATATTATTTTTTTAGAGAAAAGAAACTATAAAATAGAAGCTTGCCAGAGTGGCTCTGAGGCGATTGAAATTTTTAAATCCCAAGATTTTGACATTGTATTTCTAGATGAAAATATGCCTGGTTTATCAGGAATAGAAACACTCTCAGAGCTCAAGGAGATAAAATCTAACATTCCCGTAGTCATGATCACTAAAAGTGAAGAGGAGTACATTATGGAAGAGGCTATAGGAAGTAAAATAGCCGATTATCTTATAAAACCCGTAAACCCCAATCAAATCCTCTTGAGTTTAAAGAAAAACTTAGATCACAACCGATTAATTTCAGAAAAAACTTCTTCAAATTACCTTCAAGAATTTCGGAAAATAGCCATGGAAATGAATGATGTCAATTCATATGAATCTTGGGCGGAATTGTATAAAAAATTGATTTATTGGGAATTAGAGCTAGAGAATTCTCAAGACGCAACCATGTTAGAAATCTTAGAGGCTCAAAAAATGGAGGCCAATTCACAATTTGTAAGATTTATCGACAAGAATTATCCCACTTGGTTTAAAGATGAGAATTCACCTATTTTGTCCCATACGCTCTTCAAGGTTAAAGTAGCGCCTGAAATTAAAAAGGGGCAACCTACACTTTTGGTTGTTATTGATAATTTGCGTTATGACCAATGGAAAACAATGGAGACCACTGTTAACAAACATTACAAGACTCAAAAAGAGATGCTATATTTCAGTATTTTGCCAACGGCTACACAATATGCGAGAAATTCAATGTTTTCAGGGTTAACCCCTGCTGAAATGGAAAACCGTTATCCCAATTATTGGAAAAATGATACAGATGAGGGTGGAAAAAACTTATGTGAAGATAAATTTTTGGAGTCTCAACTTCAACGCTTGGGACTCTCTAATATTTCTCACGAATACATAAAAATAACCAACTTAAAAGCTGGTAAAAAATTAGCTGAAAATTTTAAAAGTAAAATTAAAAATGATTTAACGGTTGTGGTTTATAATTTTGTTGACATGCTATCACACTCAAAAACTGAAATGGAAGTCGTTAAAGAGTTAGCATCCGATGATAAAGGTTACCGCTCTTTAACTCAAAGCTGGTTTAATAATTCTCCATTGTTGAATATTATAAAACAGGCTCAGCAACTAAATTTTAAACTTTTGATCACCACTGACCATGGGACCATTAATGTGAAAAACCCCTCCAAAGTAATTGGTGATAGAAACACCAGTCTCAATTTAAGGTATAAAACTGGGCGCAGTTTGAGTTATGAAGCCAAGGATGTTCTTGCAATAAAAGACCCCAGTAGTGTTGGCCTTCCCTCCATAAGTATTAACAGCACTTTTATTTTCGCAAAGAATAATTTGTTTTTTGCCTACCCAAACAACTTTAACCACTATGTCAGCTATTATAAAAACTCTTACCAACATGGCGGGGTCTCTATGGAAGAAGTTTTGATTCCCTTTGTTGTGTTAAATCCACGTTCATGAAAATGACAATTCAATACTCTTTGGATAAAATTGAGGAAGCCGCTAAAAAATTAATTTCAAGCTGCAATACAAAAATCCTTCTTTTTCAAGGCCCAATGGGCAGTGGTAAAACAACTCTAATTGCTGCGATTTTAAAGGTTTTGGGTTGCGACTCAAAAGTCTCCAGTCCAAGCTTTTCGATTGTAAATGAATACCCATTAGAAGATGATATTGTTTATCATTTTGATTTTTACAGAATCAAAAATCAGCGTGAGGCACTCGATATTGGGGTCGAAGAATATTTTTTTTCTGGTCATTGGAATTTAATTGAATGGCCTGAAGAAATAGAAAATCTTGTCCCCAAACACCGGACTCATATTAGCATTAGCGTTTTATCAAATAACACTAGAACGATTGAATGCACAGAAATATAAATTGAATAAAACAAGTCAAAAAAATAATTGTAATTTGCAATAACAACCGAACATTATAATGGAAAAATCACTCTCACCATTTTCAAAAGCTCAACTGATACCCAAAGAAGAACGGCTTGAAGTTTCACAAGATAATGTGCAATTGCGTATCGGCTTGCCAAAGGAGCGTTCCTTCCAAGAAAAGCGTATCTGCTTAACCCCTGATGCTGTATCTGCCTTGACCAACAATGGACATCAGGTAATTATTGAAGCAGGCGCGGGAAATAATGCGGCTTTTGAAGATAAGGAATACAGTGAGGCGGGGGCTAAAATTTCGAACGACACTGCTGAGGTTTTTGCTTGTCCTGTTATTTTAAAAGTAGAACCCCCTACCCTTGCTGAAATTGAAATGCTTAAACCCAATGCTATTTTAATTTCTGCTCTGCAGTTAAAAATGCAAGAAAAGGCCTATTTTGAGGCTTTGAGAGAGAAAAAAATTACGGCCCTCGCATATGAATTTATTAAGGACAACGACGGTGCGTTTCCAGCAGTGCGGCAAATCAGTGAGATTGCTGGTGCCGCTTCGATTTTAATCGCTTCTGAGATAATGTCCATAACCAATGTAGGTAACGGATTAATGCTTGGAAATATTAGCGGAGTACCGCCGACTGAAGTCGTCATAATTGGGGCAGGAATCGTAGGTGAATCAGCTGCTAAATCAGCCCTTGGATTGGGGGCCAATGTTAGGGTGTTTGACAATTCTATCACTAAGTTACGTAGTTTACAGGCCAATATTGGACAGCGTGTTTACACCTCTACCATGCAGCCCAAAAATTTGATGAAAGCCTTGATGCGATGTGATGTCGCCATCGGAGCAACTAAAGGCAAAAATAGAGCTCCTGTTATGGTCAATGAGGCCATGGTGGAGTTGATGAAACAAGGGGCGGTTATTATCGATGTGAGCATTGATATGGGGGGCTGTTTTGAAACTAGTGAACTGACTACACACGACCAACCCACCTTTGAAAAACACGGAGTTATACACTATTGCGTTCCTAATATTCCTGCGAGGTATTCCAGAACTTCTTCGGTTTCTTTGAGTAATATATTTACGCCCTATCTCTTACAAATAGCTGAGGCTGGTGGCCTGGAAAATGCAATTCGTCAAAACATGGGGCTTAAAAATGGGCTCTATGTATACCATGGCGTAATTACCAATAAATCCGTTTCAAATTGGTTTGATTTGGATGCAAGTGATTTAAATCTATTAATTTTTTAAATCTAAATGAAGTTTATTCATCGGCTTGGTTTTTTTTGGGGTGGTTTTTCTATTGGTGTTGTTTTTCTAATGTTCTTTCTATCTGGGAAAAAAACCAGTTGTGCCTATGGACCAAATGCCCGAGTCCTTAAAAACATCAATGGCAAGAAAATCAAATTCGATGAATTCGCCAGGATGCGTGCAGAAACACTTCAAATAGATTCTATCTCAATTTACACTGCTCTTATAATGGGAAAAGTGCTTTTTAGTGACAGCAACACACAATTGGACAGTTGTAAAGTCTATACAATTCAGCGCAAGAATTTAAAGCTGAAAGTTGAAAATTGTAATCAAGTAGCAAAAATCTTAAATCTGAACCGAATAAATTAAATTTTACGGCGTCTCTTTTCCTTTTTTATCAATTCTAATTCGCGGTTGGTCTGACCGGCCACTGAAGTATTTTCTTCAGCTCTGCGAATCAAATAAGGCATCACATCTTTTACTGGTCCAAACGGTAAATACTTGGCCACATTATAGTTAAATTTAGCTAGATTAAAACTAATGTGATCACTCATCCCAAGTAATTGACCAAACCAAAGCCTTAAATCTCCTCCGTCAATTTTTTCACATTCTAAAATTTCTAGAGCTTTCAATATGCTCTTTTCATTGTGAGTTCCCAAAAACAAATGAATATCATCAAGGTGTCTTAAAATATATCTTAAACAACTGTCAAAATTTAGATCGGTGTCTTCCTTTGTGGCACATATTGGTGAGATATAATCCAAGGCCTTGGCACGTGCCCGCTCTTTTTCTAAATAGGCACCTCGAACCAATTTAAAGCCCAATTTAAATTTTTGCGCCTTGGCAAGATTGTGTAATTCTTTGAGTTTATCCAAACGGTCCCATCGATAGGCTTGAAGTGTATTAAAAACGATAACGCTATCCTTATTGTAAATTTTCATGAGATCCAAAACAAACCCATCCACGGCAGATTGCATCCAACTTTCTTCAGCATCTATAAGCACTGCAATATTATTGATTTTTGCATGCTTACATATGGTGTGAAATCGTTTTTGAATTTTGGACCACTCCCTAATTTCCTCTTTCGTTAATGTACCTGAATTGCTTATCTTTTCATAAATTTTAAATCGACCTACGCCACTAGGCTTAAAAACTGTAAATTGGATTGCTTTTTTTTGTGCAGCAAGATCAATCAGTTCTAAAGTTTTAGCAACAACTGAATCAAATTGGAAATCATCTTGTTTGCCTTCAACGGAGTAATCTAAAATACTACAGACATTACTGCGATACATCATGTCAATTTTGGGCATACAATCCAAAGCATTGACTCCACCACAAAAATGATCAAAAACGGTAGAACGAATCAAACCCTCCACTGGAAGCCTGGTTTTAAGAGCAAAATTAGTTGCAGCGGTCCCGATGCGAACCAAGGGTTGATTAGAAATCATTTTAAATAAAAAATAGGCGCGTTCCAAATCAGAATCTGTTTTGAGTTGAAATGCAACTTTTGTATTGTTAAAATCTAATTGCGTAACAGACATAATTATTGACAGGTTCAAAATGTTCAATCCAAAATTATAGATTTCTAATAAATTTCATACTATATTTGAGAGACAAAATGAAATCAATTCAAACACCGTTTTACGAAGTCCACTTTGGCAAGCATGCAGCAATAACGCTAAAGATGTATTTAGAGAAGTCTAACTTCACCAAAGTCGTTGTTGTAGTTGATAGCAATACAAATAAACACTGCCTGCCTCATTTTCAAAAAAACAATCCTGATTTAAAATTCGAAATCATAGAAATTCCGGTTGGTGAATACCATAAAAATATTCAAACTTGTCTTTTGGTATGGCGTCAGTTGAGCGTGCTTGAAATTGATCGAAATTCACTTATTATTAACCTTGGGGGGGGGGTGGTTACAGATCTTGGAGGGTTTGTGGCCGCTACTTTTAAACGCGGGTTAAAATTTATTAATATTCCTACATCGCTGCTTGCCATGGTCGATGCTTCTGTAGGTGGAAAGACTGGGATTGACTTGGACCATTCCAAAAATCAAGTTGGAACCATCACTTTTGCAGAAATGGTATTAATTGACAGTTTATACTTAGAGACCCTTCCTAAAACAGAATTACGCTCTGGAATGGCAGAGATGTTAAAGTATGGATTGGTTTATGACCGAAATTATTGGAATCAATTAAAAAATTTAAGACCCACTGATATCAATAAATTAATTCCTTTAATTTATCGTTCAGTTGAAATAAAAAATAAGATTGTATCCAAAGATCCTATTGAAAAAGATATTCGAAAATTTTTAAATTTTGGTCACACTTTAGGACACGCGATTGAAACCCATTGTCTTGAGAGTCAAACTTTAAAAACATTGTTACATGGAGAGGCCATTGCAGTGGGTATGGTGCTGGAGGCCTTCCTTTCAAATACACTTAGTTCTCTAACTGCATCCGATTTAGAATCTATAAAAGAAACGTTTTCTGAAATTTACAATAAGGTTTCATTTGAGTTATCAGATATCAAGGAGATCATAAAACTTCTCAAGCACGATAAAAAGAACAGCAGCGGGCAAGTAAACTTTGTGCTGCTAGAAACCATCGGGCAATGCAAATACGATATGATTGTTCCTGAGGCGGAAATTTTTAAGGCATTTGAATTCTACGCAATGTGAGAGCTATTGAAGTTCGTTGAATATATAATGCATCAAACGTCTTTTGTCATTGATGCTTTCCTCCAAAGAAATCATAGTCTCAGTTCTGTATATACCCTCAATGTCATCTATCATAAAAATAATTTCTTTAGCATGTGTGGTGCTCTTAGCACGAATTTTACAGAAAATATTAAATTTCCCTGTGGTGATATGGGCTACAGTGACATGTGGGATTTCATTGATGCGTTGAAGGACAAATTTTGTCTGGGATGTATTTTGCAGATAAATCCCAACGTAAGCAATAAAGGTATAGCCTAGTTTTTGGTAATCCAATGTCAAAGATGAGCCCTTAATAATTTTAGCATCTTCCATCTTTTTGACTCGAACGTGTACGGTTCCGGCAGAAATTAATAATTTTTTTGCGATATCGGTAAAGGGTATTCTCGTGTTGTCTATAAGCATATTGAGAATCTGGTGGTCTACTTCGTCAAGTTTAAATTTTGCCATCTTTGATTATTTTTACAAATTTAATAAATTATATTTAGCAAAATAACTGTTAAGTTAAATTATTATTAGTAAAAATCGTGAATTGTCTGTTTTTTATGAAAAATTTACGAATTTCTGCTCCAATTTTGATAATCTCTCCGTTTTTATTGCAAATGATATGGTTTTCAGCGTCTATGGTCCTGTGTCCAAAAAAAGAACTCAAGTCTTCTATTGCATAAATTTTTGGGATAAATTCAATTGTATTTACTTTCAAAACCTCTTCATATAAAATTCCAATGTCTTTTGGTTGAGATTTAAGACTTCCTATTTTTACATTGCGAATCAAAACATCAAAATAGTTAGAAGTATTTTCTGGAATCTTAAAATACGCTGCCGTTGAATTAACAGTTTCGAGATTGTTTAT
>JAYYCW010000093.1:0-21629 GCA_036161535.1 Bacteroidota bacterium
ACAATAATAGCCCCGCATTGCCCCGTCAATGGCCATAACAAGTGGCCTTACATTTTTAACTTCGTTGTAAAGAGGAACTACAATAGAGATGAGTCCAAAATCAGATTGATAAGAGCACATTACAAATTTAAAATTGTTAACTTCAACAAAAGTAAATTAATTTTTAAAGTCAAAAATTTTAATACTACAAAATATATAATATAATATCGGGAGGTTTATAAAAGAAATTTTTTAAAACAGTATGATAAAAAATGAATATAACATTCTCGGACTGATGTCTGGTACATCTCTAGATGGTTTGGATCTTTGCTGGGTTAAGTTTTCTAAGAAACTAAACTGGGAATATAAAATTTTAGCAGCTGATACCCTAGCCTACACACCCGTTATAAAATCTGAGCTACAAACCTGTCTATCAAAATCTCCAAAAGCACTATCTGTGCTAAATCAAAGCTATACAATCTACATTGGACAACTTATTAATTCATTTATCAACACCCATCACATCAAAAACTTGGATGCGGTTTGCAGTCATGGTCATACCGTCTTTCACCAACCACAAAAGGGCCTGACCCTGCAAATTGGAAACCTTCCCGAGCTTGCAAATTATATTTCGCAAACCTTGGTTTGCGATTTTAGAGTGCAGGATGTGGTAATGGGTGGGCAGGGGGCACCTTTGGTTCCTATTGGAGATGTACTTTTATTTTCTAAGTATGATTTTTGCTTAAATCTTGGTGGCTTTGCTAACATTTCTTTTCAAGTTAAAAACCAGCGCATCGCCTTTGATATATGTCCAACTAATATTACATTGAATCACTATTCAGAAATTTTGGGACAGCCCTATGATGTAGATGGTAAAATTGCTGCTAAGGGCAGATTGCACCCACCACTCCTTGAAGCTCTTAATGAACTAGATTTTTATAAAAAACAGCCCCCAAAATCACTGGGTTTAGAATGGGTACAAAGCGAGGTTTTTCCAATTATTAACAACTATAGTTTAGAGCCTAGTTCTGTTTTAAGGACTTTGGTTGAGCACACAGCTTTACAAATTGCCAATGTCATTATGTCTCAAAATTTACAAACTGGTCTTTTCAGTGGTGGCGGCGTTCTTAATTCCTTTTTAATGCAACGCATTGCACAAATTTTAGACCGTCCAATTCCACCCACCAATGGAAAACTAATCCACTATAAAGAAGCCTTAGTTTTCGGCTTTTTAGGGGTTTTAAAGTTACGTCAAGAGATCAATTGTTTAAGGTCTGTAACAGGCGCCAAAGAAGATCACAGTAGTGGTAAAATTTATTACCCTTCTCAAAGAGTAAATGCTTAAAATCTTTTATATATTTGTGACTGTCCTAAAAAATTGTCTAAATATTGATATTCAAATAAATCTTAATGGAAACCATTATTATCGCTGTCTTTTTCGCTGGATATTTAGCCATTACTTTAGAGCACAGCCTAAAAATAGATAAACTAATTCCCGCCTTAATAATGATGGCCATCAGTTGGGCCTTTATTTCCTTTGGTATTGACTATTTTGACAGTTGGTTTGACTCCTCGAAGCATGCACTTGTGAAAAATTTTCAGGGCCTAAATCACGATTCTAGAATGCACCTTTTGAAAGAGACATTACTCCACCACTTGGGAAAGACTGCCGAGATCTTGGTTTTTCTTCTTGGGGCCATGACCATTGTGGAAATTATTTCTTATTTCAATGGATTTTCGACTATTAAGAATTTTATCAAAACTAAAAAGAAGATAAGCTTATTATGGATTTTTTGTTGGCTTGCTTTTGTGTTGTCGGCAATCATTGACAATCTAACTGCCACCATTGTATTAATCTCACTTTTGCAAAAATTAGTAAAAGATTCGGAGCTGCGCTTATGGTTTGCGGGACTGATTGTTATTGCAGCCAATGCTGGGGGTGCTTTCTCTCCAATTGGAGATGTTACTACCACTATGCTTTGGATCGCTCATAAGGTATCTACGTCACATTTATTTGGTTATTTGTTATTGCCTTCTTTGATTTGCATGTTGGTCCCAACATTTTTAGCCTCTAAACTTTCTGTTTTTAAAGGCAATTTAGAAGTAGATGACAAAGATATTCAGCCTGCTGGACGTTTAAGTGGAACCATGTTTTATTTGGGATTGTCTGCTATTATTTTCGTTCCAGTTTTTAAAATGGCTACTCATTTGCCTCCTTATGTAGGGATGATGCTTTCTTTGAGTATCGTGGCTGTTTTTGCTGAAATTTACAGTTCTTCAAAATTTAGTTTAGAGGGACTGGATAAAGAGGGGCATTCTAGCCCTGTGCATTATTCACTGTCAAAAATAGAATTACCAAGTATCTTGTTTTTCTTGGGAATTTTGATGGCCGTTGCGGCTTTAGAATCGCTAGGTATTTTATTTGGTTTTGCTGATTGGCTTAAAGTTAGTACCCCTTATATTGGAACAGAAGTAGTTGGGACTGCAGTCTCAGACTTAGTGGTTCTCTTGCTAGGGGTTGGTTCTGCCGTAATAGACAATGTACCACTAGTGGCTGCTTCATTGGGGATGTTTTCAGAACCAAACGATAATATTTTATGGCATTTTATTGCCTATTCTGCCGGAACAGGTGGCAGCATGCTTATAATCGGTTCCGCGGCAGGGGTGGTTGCCATGGGAATGGAAAAGATTAATTTTATCTGGTATTTAAAAAAAATAAGTTGGTTGGCTTTTGTCGGATTTATTTGTGGTGCATTGGTCTTTCTCTTTACCAGAACATTATTCTAATGGCCCTTCCGCAATGGGAACGCTATGGCTTCATTAAATGAATTATTCTGAAACAACAGCTTGGATGTTTTCTAGACTGCCCATGTATCAAAAACAAGGGGCCACTGCCTACAAAGAAGACTTAAGTCGAACTAAATTACTCTCCACCTATTTAAACCAGCCTGAACAAAACTTTAAATCAGTTCATATTGGCGGCACCAATGGCAAAGGTTCCACAGCTCATATGATGGCAGCTGTCCTTCAAGAGGCAGGTTACAAGGTGGGTTTGTACACCTCTCCGCATTTAAAAGATTTTCGCGAGCGTATTCGCATTGATGGCCAAAAAATTTCGGAGGCCTTTGTTGTAGAATTTATACAAAAACACAAAAACTTTTTAGAATCTCATCAACTCTCATTTTTTGAAATGACCGTAGGTTTGGCCTTTGATTTTTTTTTTCAAAAACGCGTTGACATTGCTATTATAGAAGTGGGGTTAGGGGGACGTTTAGATTCTACCAATATTATAAGTCCAGAGCTGTCTGTCATTACCAATATTGGTTTGGACCACACCCAGTTTTTAGGCGATACCCTCACAAAAATTGCCACTGAAAAGGCAGGAATTATAAAAGCAAATACTCCTGTAGTTATAGGAGAGTTACAAACCGAGGTCAATGCTATTTTTACTCAAAAAGCCTCTACTCTAAATTCGGATATTTACTTTGCGGACCAAGAAATAAGCCAAGTTTTGGATTGCAGTTTGCTGGGTAATTATCAACAAAAAAACATAAAAACCGCTCTAAAGGCCTTGGGCGTTTTGGAAACCAGGGGATTTTCAATCTCTCAACAACAGCTTATAAAAGGCTTGCTCAGTGTTCAAAAAAATACAGGGCTTCGCGGGCGCTGGGAGTTGCTCTCAAAATCTCCAAATATTATTTGTGATACTGCCCATAACAAAGAGGGGTTGACATTGGTCATTGATCAATTGCAACAACAAGCTTTTAAAACGCTTCATATTGTTTTGGGAGTGTTAGCTGAAAAGTCCCTAGATAGTTTTGCAGATATTTTTCCAAAACAAGCTAACTATTACTTTTGCCAGCCCAACATTCCACGGGCCATGGATGTAGAATTATTGACCCAAAATTTTAATAATATGGGCTTTAAGGGTAAGGCTTATCAGTCAGTTCTAAAGGCTTTTCAAACCGCCAAAGAACGGGCCTCAAAAGAAGATCTTATTTTTGTCGGTGGTAGTACCTTTGTTGTGGCAGAAGTTCTTTAAATTTTATTTAAAAACTTTTTGGAAAAGGAAAAACTAATCTATATTTGCAACCCTGCGATAGGGGCGCGTAGCTCAGTTGGTTCAGAGCACCTGGTTTACACCCAGGGGGTCAGGGGTTCGAATCCCTTCGCGCCCACATTTTTAACCTCAACCATACAGTTGAGGTTTTTTTTGTTTAGTATGTTAAGTAAAATTAATTATCGCGCTTCACATGAACTACTCCATTAATGGTATGTGGATTGCCTTGATAGTCAAAATACGAGCCACCAAAATCAATATCAATATAATCACCAATGGTGGTACCATATGAATTGAGGTTTAAAATGATTTCGTTGTTTGCGTTATAATCAGGATAAACTGGGCACGTTTCTATAAAACTAAATTCTCCGTATTGATATTCACCTTCATTATTTGGATAATTTGGATTCAAATTAATGCCTAACCAAAAACAATCACCCCAATTGTTACTATTGTCTTGTCCGAAATATTGAATTTCTAATCCAAATTGTCCGTTCTCTTGAACGGTAATGTTTGATAAAATATATTCTAAATCACCACCGTCAATACTATACTGAATGAATTCATCAACACTATCACAAGCATATAAATTTCCTAGGTTTGTTTCTGGATTTGTGAGTGTATAATTAATTTCACCTGTTGTTTGAGTGTTTTCATAGTCATATCCACTTATTGTGAGGGTTGAATTTTCATTACAACTCAACACTGAAATTTCGAAAACACCATCAGTTACAATGCTGTAAAAATTTGATCCTCCTTCAATAGCTCCCTCCACATATCCATTGGTGACGGGATTGCCGTTGCATGTACTAAAGATCCCTGTGATGGTTTCAAGATACTCTTCAACTTCAGGTGCATCAAGTATTATGTCAAGACTAACATCTTGATTAAATGGGCCAAAAGTCTGAGATGATCCAGGAATTTCACCATTATTACATATTCCATTGAAATAATAACTTAAATTTAAAATTTGATTTGCTGGGATGATTCCACAAACTTCTCCATTTTCATTGGTTGTGCCAGAAGTTGTACCGTTAAACTCGCTCTGAATTACAACATTTATATTATTTAAAGCAGTATTATTTGAGTCACTGACTTTAATACATATATTCACATATTCAGTTGGAATATCACAATTCCAAAATGAAAAATGACTGACTGTGCCGATGTATTTTGAGCCTTGGAGTGATGCAAAACCCTCTTCAATCCAATACCCATTATCTTCATCAAAGTACCAAAGAGGAATTTGATCAGGAGCTACATTGAGTGTTTCAGGGTCTAATGGAACAGATATTGTTGCTTCTGAACCATCTGAAATATTAAGTTTTTCTCCAGCTTCACTTCTTAAGTCTACGGCTAACATGCCTAGAGTCCTTAACATTCGGGCTTGGTTTTGATAGTTTTGACCAAGTAACATTCCGGGCATTTGTTCAGTCATCGAATTTTCGGATGGATTTAAGAAGTGTAAACTTATTTGTACATTACCGGTATAGATAGTTCCATCTAGCTTGCTATAATTTCCCAAGAGTTCAACAGCTGCTCCATTGCTTAAATTAACTGTCGTTGGCACGCCTGAACTGACAGTTTGAGTTACTGTTTTGGGTAAAAGCATAATTTTTATATGGTTGAAGCCCGAACTCGGAACTAATGATCTTGATCCGTTTATGAAGCCTGCTTTTTCAGCCTTTATGTATGCAAATTTATCGAACACTTCTGCATTCCTTACAATAAAAATTCCGTTTGAATCTGTGGTAGTTGTAGAACTACCAACCATTATCGATGCACCAGCCACAGGGTTATTTTGAAGGTCTACAACTTGCCCGATAAAATTATGGATTGCTAATTGGCCGAAGTTTTCACTAAAGTTATTATTTGGGATTGTTGTATTGTTATTGGAATTCCCTGTCGGTTCTTCAATGCAACCAAGAAAGCAAAATATAACAAATGATAATAGGATGAATTTAGTTGATATTTTGGATGAAAGCATAAATTAAAGATTATATATTTATACAATACTAAGTAATATTATTTGATTTTGAGCTATGCCTTTCGATTATTTGAGTTAGACTAGCATTGTGACGGGATTTTCGATGTATCCTTTTAGTGTTTGAAGAAATAATGCCCCTGTTGCGCCGTCAACGGTTCTGTGATCGCAGGCTAGTGTAAGTTTCATCGTGTTGCCTATTACAATTTGACCATCTTTGACCACTGGTTTTTGAATGATAGCTCCAACTGATAAAATCGCTGAGTTTGGCTGGTTAATAATTGATGTGAAACTTTCAATGCCAAACATACCTAAATTAGAAATGGTAAAAGTGCTGCCTTCCATTTCTTGGGGGGTCAGTTTCTTTTGGCGTGCACGGCCAGCAAAATCTTTTACAGCGGCGCCAATTTGTGGGAGGCTTTGCGCGTTGGCAAATTTCACCACAGGAACAACAAGACCATCTTCTACTGCAACGGCCACACCAATATGCACATGGTTATTAAGCCTCATTCGATCTTCAAACCACTGTGAATTGACATTCGGGTGTTCGTGGAGTGCTAATGCGCAAGCCTTGATCACTATATCATTGAAGGATATTTTAGTTTGTGGAATAGAGTTGTATTGCTTTCTAAATGCAATTGTGTTGTCCATGTCATATTCCACAGTAAGGTAATAGTGTGGTGCAGAGAATTTGGATTCACCGAGTCGTTTGGCAAAAACTTTTAGCATTTTTGTGTGATTTATTTCATCATAGTCTTCTTGGCCTGAAGCTACAAACCTAGGAACCGTCGCTACAGAGTTAGCACTGGTTGGAGTAAAGTTTTCTACATCTCTTTTAATGATGCGTCCGTTATCTCCAGTTCCTTTAACTTGGCCTAGCGCAATGCCTTTTTCTTCAGCAATTCTCTTTGCTAATGGAGAGATATAAATTCTTCCATTGGTTGCCATTGTAGTTACAGGATCCTCGCTTTTGGGATGTTCAACCTTCGGGATTTCAAAAACCGCCGTTGGTGCTGAAGATTCAATTTTTGTTTTTGTAGCCTTATCCGTTTGAGTTTCCGTGGATACTGCTTTAAAATTTTGGGCAATACCACTGACATCGGTTCCTTCAGGTCCAATTATGGCCAAAAGATCGTCTACATTTGCAGATTCCCCAACAGAAAGGCCAATATACAGTAGTGTTCCTTCGTTAAAGGATTCAAATTCCATGGTGGCTTTGTCAGTCTCAATCTCCGCTAGAATCTCACCTTCTTCCACAAAATCACCTACATTTTTTAACCAACTGGCCACGGTCCCCTCTTCCATTGTATCGCTCAATCGCGGCATGGTGACGACAATAACCCCTTCAGGTATTTCAGCTGTCGAGCTTTCTAGGGCTTTAGCAGTTGCCTCAGTTTCTGAAGTGACTTCAGAAGTGTCTTCTGAGATATTTTCTGGAACATCATCAGATTTTGCATTGGATCCACCATCAATTAGGGCAGAGATGTCTTCTCCTTCTTCTCCGATAATGGCCAGTAATTCATCAACTTTTGTCGTTTCACCTTCATGGACTCCGATATGTAATAGTATCCCTTCGTTAAAGGATTCAAATTCCATGGTGGCTTTGTCCGTTTCAATTTCAGCAAGAATATCACCTTCCTCTACGCGATCTCCGACCTTTTTTAACCAGCTCGCCACGGTGCCTTCTTCCATGGTGTCACTCAAGCGCGGCATGTTTACAACGATGGCCATAGTTTATAATTTATGTTTTAAAAATGGGTAATCTTCTTGCTCATAAACAGCGTCATACATCAGACTTTTTTCTGGAAATGGGGATTCTTCTGCAAATTTTTCACATTCAGCTACAAGCTCTTTTACACGTGTATTGATTGCTTTGATGTCATCCTCAGTCGCATAATTTTTTTCTATGATGATGTCCTTAACTTGGGTAATTGGATCGATTTTCTGGTATTCTTTGACCTCGTCTTTGGTTCTGTAATGCTGTGCATCACTCATAGAGTGTCCTCTATATCGGTAGGTCTTCATTTCCAAAAATGTAGGGCCATCCCCACGTCTAGCCCGCTGTATGGCTTCGTCAAAGGCTTCCGCTGCTTTCACAGGATTCATTCCATCAACAGGACCACAAGGCATTTCATATCCAAGTCCTAGCTTCCAAATATCCGTGTGATTGGCCGTACGCTCCACTGAAGTTCCCATGGCGTAACCGTTGTTTTCACATACAAATACCACTGGAAGTTTCCAATTCATTGCCATATTTAAAGTTTCATGTAATGAACCTTGACGGGCTGCACCATCTCCAAAAAAACAAAGTGTGACAGCCTCCCGTTCATAATATTTATCACCAAAAGCCATACCGGCTCCCAGTGGAATTTGACCACCAACAATACCATGTCCACCATAAAAATTATGCTCCTTGGAAAAAATATGCATTGAGCCACCCAAGCCTTGAGAGGTACCAGTCGCTTTTCCATACAATTCTGCCATTACTCTGCGGGGATCCACTCCCATGCCGATGGGTTGAACGTGATTTCTGTAGGCCGTTATCATTTTATCTTTACTCAGGTCCATAGCATGCAATGCACCTGCCAGAACAGCTTCCTGCCCATTGTAAAGGTGAAGGAATCCTCTTACTTTTTGCTGAATATAAACTGCGGCCAGTTTGTCTTCAAACTTCCGCCAAAACAACATATTTTCGTACCAGTCTAAATACGTCTCTTTGGTTATTTCTTGCATTTGCTTACAACGGTTTTGCTAATGTGTTTACAAAAATAACACTTTGATTGTTAACCTGAAAAAGGAAGGCGTAAATTTTTGAGTAAAATTTATAATTGATTTTTATCAAAGATCCACGGTAAAATATTTTCCACTGATTTTGAATAGGCAATGTCCCCTTCACCACCCTTGAAGTAGAGTTCTATTGGCGAATTTTGTTTTTGTTCATATTCTGCCAAGGCTTGACGGCAGGCACCACATGGAGGGATGGGGCGCTTTGTTGGTTTTGTTTTTGATCCGGCAGAAACGGCCATTTTTAAGATTTTTTGATCTGGAAATTGAGAGCTCGCATAAAATATAGCTGTTCGCTCAGCACAAAGTCCGGAGGGGTAGGCGGCATTTTCTTGGTTGCTACCACTAATAATTTCGCCATTTTCCAGCCTCAAAGCAGCGCCTACCAAAAAGTCAGAATAGGGTGCATAGGCTTTCCTTTGTGCCTCCTCAGCGGCTTTGATGAGTTGAATTATGTCATTGGGTAAGGCTTTTTGGGAGTCGTAAACTGTAAATTCACATTTAAGATTAATTTTTTTCATTTTAACAGACATAATATTTAAGCTTATTTCCTTGGCCTGGGCACATATTTTACCCAATCAAAATCAGCGTAATCAAGGTTGTTTTGACCATTGCTTGTTGCATAAGGCCCAATGTGTGCCCCGGTAAAACCACTAAATAAAACCAAGTCTGCAGCAGTTGTGATCAATGTTTTATAGGCTTTGTATTTTGTGGCATAGGAAAAAATATATTGGTCATTGGAGGATACCAATTTTAGTTTTATAACTCCCTTATAGGATTTGATTTTATGAGATTTTAAAGTGTTTTTTTTCTTGTTTTTATGAACGACTTCAATTCGCATGCCCTCTTTGTCTTTGCGCAGAGTAAAAGACACAAAGTTATTGTCTTTTTGCACAAGTGCGATTCCTGCTTCAGAGTTATCACCCTTTGGATTGAAATGTATTTTAGTAATAAACTCAAAATCACTTTCAGTTTGTTTTATTCCTGTAAAATGGCTGCGTTTTCGATTCGAAATGGTATTGGAGTGGGTGTAAAGCCGAAGATAACCTGGGCGGTCTTCAAGAGTTAGGGTATTGGGCATGGGTACTCTTCTAAAAGTCCATGCCAACCCAAGTTCGTGGCTTTGAAAATCGTCTGTAAAGTTTAATTTTTTTGAGGACGCTTTTATATTATCAAAAATAATGGGATTGCGTCTTTCAATCCGACCGGTTTTTGGCGCCACTACCGGCCATAAATTCCTTTCCCCATTGCCGCGAACTTCTCGTTCCCAAACTACAGGAACGATAAAGGTTTCCCTGCCCATGTTGGACTTCCGATTTAAATCTCCTCGAACCCCCAAAAGTGCCATGTACCAACGCCCGTCTTCTAGCTCAATCAAATCACCATGACCCGTGCTGTGAACCCAGTTGTCATAGGACAGCTGTCGGCTGCTAAAAATAGGATTTCTCATGTTGGAAATATAGGGGCCTGTTATACGGTCACTTTTTGCCACCATAACAGCATGGTTGAATGAAGTCCCCCCTTCAGCAATCATTAAATAATAGGCCCCATTCTTTTTATAGATATGGGGGCCTTCAGTCCAAACACCATCACAAGCACCACGCCACAAGCTGTAGCGTTCGCCCACGAGCTGAAATGTTTTTAGATTGATCTCTTGCATCCAAATCTCTTTTTGGTCTGTAAATTCAGGGTCTTTTGGTTTGTGATTGCCAACGTACCAAACACGTCCATCTTCATCAAAGAAAAGGTCAGGGTCAATCCCAGGCGCCCCCTTCACTACTACCGGATCCGACCATGGACCCGCAGCATCGCTGGCTGTGATTATAAAGTTTTTACCTCCAGATTTTTTGGTTTTGGCATCCCGGTATATGGCGGTGGTAATAATGTAAAAGGTACCCTCATGGAATCGCAAATTCGGAGCATAAATACCCCCATTAGATTGTACATCCACTAAATTTATGTCCGCGTTGCACTGTGATTCGCGATTCAATCCGTGGCCAATTAAGGTCCAGTTGACCAAGTCTTTACTTTTGTGAATGGGGATACCTGGGAAATACTCAAAGGAAGAGTTTGCCATATAGAAAAAATCACCCACTCTACAAACAGATGGGTCTGGATAGCCTCCAGGCAAAATAGGATTGGTAAATGATTGCGCGAACAACACGTTAATTTGTAAACACAGCGGTAAGATGAATACAACTAAAAAAAGAGCTCTTGTTCGCATTAATTTTTAAACTAAAAATGCAGTTTTGGGGGAAGTAAAGTCAAAGGCTTTTTATTTTAATACTCCAAATATTCACCATCACCAATATTAAAAGAAAGCGAAAATCTAAGGGTGTTTTCCAGTGGGTTTTGAACTTTAGAAGCTGAAAATAAATAAGACAAATCAATATCCACAGTACTGTACTTAAATCCAGCCCCAAGGGTAAAGAATTTACGTGCCCCTTTAAATTCATTTTCGTTGAAGTATCCAGCCCGCAAGGCAAAGGAATCTTGATATAAATACTCTGCACTGAGAGCCCAAGTAAATTCATCAAGCTCTTCGCTAAAGCCGCCAGGGGCGTCCCCAAAGGATTGGAACATTCCCTCCACAAATCCAATGTCTTGGTAAGTGTCACCATTGTTATTTACAGTAGTACCACTTCCAACGGGTTCGTCTCCATCATCAAAAATGCCATTGTCATTGTTGTCTATCCAGCTTTGATATTTTGTTCCAGAGGGGGTTGGTATTAAAAGTTTAGTGACCTCAGCTGTGACACTCAATTTATTGTAAAAGTCAAAAATAAAATCAAAACCCCCGCCTAATCTGAGTGTGGTGGGAATAAAGTTTTCTCGACCTGCATCATCGTATTTTATTTTGGGTCCAATGTTTTGTAGGGCAAAACCACCTCTCCAGCGACCATTGAAGTCATTGTAAGCAACTTCTTCACTCTGGTAATAGCCGGAAATATCTACGCCAAATGAACTTGCAGCTTGAAAGTTTGGGTCTAGTGCTTGTAATCTTAAATCGGAGCGTAAATAACGAAATGCGACACCCATGGAAAATTGATCAGATAATCTCAGCGCATAAGAAACATCTAAAGTTAGTTCATTCGGTTTTTCGATGAGACCAAGGTCAAACTCTGTCTCTCGCAGTTCAATTTCACCCAGAGAGAAATATTTAAAACTGGCTGCAATGGCACTTCGCTCACTGAGACGATTAAAGTAGGTGACATTGCCCAAGAAAATATCATTGACAAGTTTACTCAAATAAGGGGTATAGCTGATTCCAAAACCAGCTTTGGTTTCAGAAAAGGCATATTTTGACGGGTTCCATTGTTGTGAGTAAGTATCTACAGAAGTGGCCACCCCCATGTCTCCCAAACCAGCCGCTCTTGCATCTGAGGCGATGAGTAAAAATGGGACTCCTGTGGTTATCACTCTTTCATAATTTTCAAGACTATTCTCAATAATGATTGGTTCGTTAATAACGGTCTGTGATTCAGATCTTGACGGAGCTGAAAATATTATCGCAGAAATCAATAATGCTAATATTTCAAATTGTTTTGAAAGTTTTTTTTGGTTCATCATATTTTAATTTGAATCAAACAAATATAAGTTTTTATTAAAGGACTACAAGTTTTTCGATTTTTTCTGATTTGAGGCCTGTCAGGGGAGATTTCACATTTAATTTATAAACGTAAACACCTTTTCCGATCTTGGCTCCAAAATCATCCCTACCGTCCCATGTGATGTTTCTCGAGAGTGAACTTGTGGTTCCGCTGCCGTTGGTCTGACTGCTGATGGTTTTAATCAATTTTCCTGAAATCGTAAATATTTGTATTGTAACGTCTAAAACACCCGAACTATTGTGATTGAACCAAAATTCTGTATAATTAATGAAAGGGTTGGGGTAATTTAGAACGTTCGTGAGCTCTAGACTTTGGTTCTGGTCAAAAACCGTAAATTGAATTTCCTTAGTACAACCGTTGTTGTAAACATCCCATGCTTTGAGCGAGAGGGTGTGTTGGCCAGGGGATAAATTTCTTAAAGGATAACTCAAAGTCCCACTTTGGTAACTGTCAAGATCCGCAATATAGTAATCGTTTAAAATATATGGGGTGGTTTCATCGCCATCAATAAGCGCTACAATGTCGTGGCCAACACCACTGGAAGTATTTATGCCATTTTCGTCATATAATTTAGCAATAAGTGTGGGGTTTTCATTGGTAATTCCTCCAGAAACAAAACTATCATCATTCATATACAGTTCAATATTTGGACAACTGGTGTCCGCAGGGGCATCCAAATTAACTCCCCCAATTTTAATGTCATAATTGTAACCTCTTTGATCAGAAAGGGGAACATCTGTTTTTGAATAAAAGCTTATTTTACCGTTTCCGACAGGGATCACTATGTCTCTTGGAACTATAAAATTGATTTCAAATTCACCATTTTCTACTGAGGCCTGTCCTCTAAACAGCACTTCGCCCAAAGCTTCGTAATCCATGGTTATCAGCTGACCATTAAAAAAGGTACCGTCATTTCCCAAGGTGGTTCTTTGAATATTTTTATCGTATATGGTCGCGGTCAGTGTACCATTATAGCTGTTTAAAATATTACCCTGGTCATCCGAAACAAATCCCTCGATTTTTGCAGGGCTCAATGCTTGTAAAGGCGTTGTTGTTGTGGCGATGTCATCATTGTTAATTTTGGTAGCAATAATATCTGGAGCCGCTAATGGAATTTTCATTGCTGGGTCACCAATAAAGAAAACCAACCGCCGCTGGGAGTTGTTGGTCACTGCTGGGTCGTTTTTTGTCAGTCTCAAAGCTTCCGCCATGCTCATTGTTTGGCTGTTTTCAAAATCAAATAAATATTGGCTTAAAGTAGTGTTAAATTGAATACCAACACTGATAAATATTTGACGGGTAGTGGTGATCAATCCAATGGCCCCTCCTTTTTTATTCCAATACAAGAACTCACCCGCTGTAACCCTAAGTGGGTTGTCAAATTTTGTGTATTCACAGGTCACTGTTACAAAGCAACTGAGTTTATTGGGGTTTGTGAGCTCCTGAGCATTTATTTTGTCGAAAATACGTTCTTGTGCAAGACCATCCTCGCCTCCGTGGCCAAAGTAATTTACCACGATTGCACCGACTTCAAGGGCGTCAAAGATGGCTTTGTTGACTTGAGGGTATCGACTGCCTCCAGACGAAGTTTCTTGTGCGTAAGTATCCGCATGAATTTTTTCTACATTTATAAAGGGCTTTGATTGCTTTACATCTTCCGCAATTTGATCTGTTGTTTCTTGTAAATAGCGGTCAGATATTTTATCGACGTCGTCAGATATTAATAAGAAGTTGTTGCGCCAATTCCCAAAGGCTTCACTGCTGTAGTAAGATTCAATCTTATCAACCATTTCTGAGGCTCGCTGCGGCGTTTCAGCTAAAATTCTTCCCACCGCAAGATCTAATTTATCTCCAGAGTTCATACTCCCCTCTGTGGGGTCCATCATCCCAAAAAAATCATCTGATATAAAAGACGTTGTCAAATTAAAACTGCTTGTTGACAACCATGAGGGAGTAATGTTTGTATTGTTGGCTATGCGGTCTTTATAATCAAAAGAGGCATCGCCGAACAGACACAAATAACGCAGCCTCTTGTTTGCACTGCTGGCGTTGTCATACACATATTTTACAAGGTTTCTAATTGCGGAAATATCTTGCATACCAGAACTAAATTCGGCATAAATAGATTCAAGAGTGATGACTTTTACATTGAGGTTGTTTTTTGATCGATTGATGTTGGCCAGGCGCTCTGCCTGTGAACTCAGTAATTGTGGAGCAATGATCAAATAATCTAGGTCTTCAAATTGACCTTGAGGATTTAAAAATATAGTTCCTTTTACATCTTGATTGGACACTGATGCATTGGGCAGTAAAATAGGACTGAAGGTGTTAGACAGGGCTACAGCTTGGTATATCTTGAGGCGCCCCAGATTGGTTTTAAAACTAAACTCAGCACTGTTCTCTGTATTGGAGTAAAAAGTTGGATTGTAGGGATCTGTAATCTCCCAAACCTCATCAATTTCGCTGGCATTAGAGAGGTTGAATTCTCCAACACCACTGAGTAGGGGCATGCTGTTGTTTTTAAATTGAAATTGTTGGCCGTTTGCGATCAGTAATCTCTCTGCTTCAATTGAAATATAATCCAAATATGCTGAGGCCGAAGGATTGCCGTTATTGTTGTATATCATGTCAACACTTATGTCGTCAGAATTGCTACTAAACGAAGTTTCGTAGATGTTTTGGGTGCCAAGGATACCATATTCTACTGAAGGCAGGGAAAGATTTCCTATGGGGTTACTGTTAATCGCAATCTCCATATTTGTGGCAGACTCAGCGGTTGCCGCCACATAGATCTTAAATTTTAGTGGACTGCTGTTTACTAAGTTTGGGAATGAAAAATTAAACGTTCGTGCATTTTCGAGATAAAAGCGGTGACCGAACCAACGTCTCCCCATTTGTCCAATATTATAATCGTCTTGTTCAACAAACTTGTAATCGTGAAAGCTATTAAAACTTGTGGTGGGTGCGCTGCTGGGTTCAATGGCCGCATTCATCCGCAAGCCGTTTTCATTGTCTAGGTGAACATAATAGTAGACTTCATCGCTGTAGGGGTTGATGTGTGAGTCGTTATCGCTGTTAAAAGATTTTGGTCCAATGCCGTAAAAAAGCAGATAATCTTCGTCGTTGAAAACACCATCATCTTCTCCTATAAACCGCACTCTATTTTGAATCATATCATAAGAAATAGTTTCATCGTTTACAAGGGGAAGTGATTGCCCTCCGTGACCATAAATTTTTATTTTTTTGGGATTTAAATTTGCGGTGTTGATGCCCAAAGAATTAAAAAAGTTTTTGTTTAATTTATGGATCCCTGTGGTATCAATGGCAAAGCGGTACCATTGACCAGATTTTAAAACGGAATTTTGAAGTTCAGAATTTAGGCTTATCGATTTTTTTCTGCTTATCACATTGTAATTAACAGAAAAACTAAGGACTTTTTTAACAAGGCCGTTTTCTCTAAAAATGGGGCTTAATTCAATTGTGTTTACGATCTCTTCTCTAGCATTTGAACTGAAAGATTTAAATTGAATTCCTCGGGGAATCATATGGAGCTTTAAGTCCTTGAGATCTGATTTTGATACAATTTCAGTAGCGATATTTGAAAGGCTTGTATTTTTTGTATCTATTTTTTGATTAACAGATAAAATAGCCCTGTAAATCAGCCCTTTATCAAGAGAAAAGTCATAGTTTTTGGCATCAAAATTTGGAAGTTCAATTTGATTATTCGCAGTTGAAAAAACTTTAGATTTTTCCCAATTAATATTAAAGCGTTGCGTCTGGGAATGTCCAATTATTGAAATCCCCCAAAAAAATAAAAGAAATAAAATTTTTATCATGAAACAATAACGAGGATTGCAGTATTTTAGTATCATCATATCCTTTGAGATTTCAAAATTACGACAATAAAATATTATAAGAAGCGTTATTGATGAAAACGTAATTTTTAAGAGGTTTAAAATTATACAAACAATCTAAAATTTTATTGCAGAACAAATCATATTTATTATATTGCAATTTCTAAATTTTTAGGTGCTTTTTAACACAACTAAGTATGAAATGTAAAAAGATATTTAAACTTGCATTCTCAGTATTTGCTTTTATTGCTATTACTGCCTGCAGTTCATCATCCTCAAAAAACGCCAATTCATCCAGAGGTACTGGGTGGCAAATCAATAACAAACGAGGCGGGTTTCAATATAATACCAATTTAAAACAACAACACACGGCCCCTGGCTTGGTTTTTGTTGAGGGGGGAACCTTTACAATGGGGAAAGTTCAAGACGATGTTTTACATGACTGGAATAACACTCCCAACCAACAACATGTTCAATCCTTTTATATGGATGAGACTGAGGTAACCAACATGATGTATTTGGAATATTTAGATTGGTTAAAGCGGGTTTATCCGCCAGATAACCCCTCCTATAGCACCATCTACTATGGCGCTTTGCCAGACACCCTGGTTTGGAGAAATCGCTTGGGATATTCCGAAATATTGGTTGAAAATTACTTGCGCCATCCAGCTTACAGAAATTATCCTGTTGTGGGAGTCAGTTGGCTCCAAGCAAATGAATACGCAAAGTGGCGATCCGATCGTGTTGGTGAAATACTGCTTCAAGCTGAAGGTTATCTAAAAAGAGATTCAAATCTGCTTGATGTCAGTGCTGAGAGTAATTTTAACATTGACACTTACGTGAATGCTCCCAACAAATCTTTTGGAGGCAATGGTGAGGTACTTTCTGGTGGTAAAAGAAAGCCGCAAACAGATGCAGATGGAAATCCTATCAACATTTACGCTAGACGTGAATCAGGTGCCATCCAAATTCGTTACAGACTTCCAACTGAGGCTGAGTGGGAATATGCTGCACTTGGTTTAACAGAACTACGAGAGTACAATCTATATCGCGGCCGAAAAAAATATCCTTGGAGCGGTCTCTATTCAAGAACCGGAAACCGTAAAATTAAAGGAGATCAATTGGCTAATTTTAAACAAGGCAAAGGAGATTATGGTGGTATTGCGGGATGGTCTGACGATGGTGCAGATATAACTAATGAAGTTATGTCTTACGCGCCTAATGATTTTGGTATTTATGACATGGCTGGTAATGTAGCGGAGTGGGTTGCTGATGTTTACAGACCCATTGTTGACGATGAATTCAACGACTTTGCTTATTATAGAGGAAATGTATACACAAAAAATGCTATTTCCGATGATGGAAGTGTGAAAGTTGTTGGGATTGATGAAATTGAATATGACACCCTTTCCAATGGAAAAATTATTGCTAAAACACTTCCCGGACAAATAGCACAAGTTGCGGTTGATGAGGAGGAGACTTATCTCAGAACCAACTTCGCCACTAGTGACAATCGAAATTTTAGAGATGGAGATCGACAATCTTCAAAATATTTTGATGATTATGAAGGAGTTGATGGCATTTCTAATGAAGATGTCACAAGAGAAATGTATAATTCCCCGAATCACTTGGTAGAGGCCAACTCAAATGGTTCTCTTGATAGAAAATTTGACACCTCTAATACCAGAACCTCACTAATCAATGACAAGGTTCGCGTTTATAAAGGCGGCTCATGGAAAGATAGAGAATATTGGTTGGATCCTGCGCAAAGACGTTTTTATCCACAGGACATGGCCACTGATTTCATTGGCTTTAGATGCGCCATGTCGAGAGTGGGTTCCAAATCAAAAAATAAGGCTAAAAGAAAAAACTAGTGCCCAATGATGCTGTTATTATAAAGTCCTAAATATAATTTGGGACTTTTTTTGTAAACAAAAAAGAATGAAAATAAAAGAGCTTTACGCACTATTTTTAAACTCTAATGGGATTTCTATAGACAGTCGTAAACTAAAACCCAACATGCTTTTTTTTGCATTAAAAGGGGATAATTTCAATGCAAATAATTTCACTCAAGACGCTTTTGATGCCGGCGCCTCATATTGTATCATAGACGAAGAACAAGATTTGCAAAATGAGCGTCTGATAGTAGTAAACGATGTTTTAAAAACACTACAGCAGCTTGCATATTTTCATCGAAGAACCTTCGATATTCCCATAATTGCTCTGACTGGAAGCAATGGCAAAACAACAACAAAAGAACTCACCAATGTAGTTTTGAGTCGGGCTTATAACATTCATGCAACCCAAGGGAATTACAACAACCACATCGGCGTTCCGCTCACGTTGCTTGAGATGGACTCAAAAACTCAAATTGGAATTATTGAAATGGGTGCCAATCACATAGGTGAAATTGCTGAGCTTTGTAAAATTGCGGCCCCTACACACGGATATATAACAAATTTTGGAAAGGCGCATCTTGAAGGTTTTGGGTGTGAGGATGGTGTGATTAAAGGCAAGTCTGAACTTTATGATTACCTAAAAAATAACGCAGGTTTAATTTTTGTTAATTCCGATGATCACAAACAGCTTGCACTGTTGAATTCTTACAAAAAAATACATACTTTTTCAGTGAAAAAAAATTCGGATATTCAGATTTTGTTATCTTCAGAAACCCCTTTTCTAAACATAGAATTAAAGGGATGTTTCATCCAAAGCAAGCTTTTGGGTCGCTATAATTTTTCCAATCTCGCTGCGGCCATCACCATGGGTTGTTTTTTTAAAATTAACCTTGATGAAATAAAAAAAGGAGTCGCGTCTTACACTCCAAAAAACAACCGTTCTGAAATTATTAAAAAAGGATCCAATACCATTATTTTGGATGCATACAATGCCAATCCAAGCAGTATGGAGGCCGCTTTAGAAAACTTTAATGCGATGAAAAGCAGTTCAAAGCTTGTTATTTTAGGCGATATGTTTGAACTGGGGGGGCAGAGTGAAAAAGAGCACCTTAACCTTATTAAAAAGGTAAAATCTTATAATTTTTCAAAGATGTTTTTTTTAGGACTAAATTTTTTCGATTGGGCTTCCACTTTTCCACAATGTACTTTTTTTGAAACCACATCAGCTTTCAAAGAAGCGCTTGATTCAATGAGGATTGATGATTCTCTCATTTTAATCAAAGGGTCTAGGGGAATGGCCTTGGAGAGTTTGGTCGAGGCCATTTAGTCGCACACTTTCAAACTTATTTTTCAATTCTTAATTAAGCTTTAAGCACTAGCGATTCAATGCCATTATTTTCTTGGTGTCGTCTTTTGTAAAAGTAAGATTATAGTTTAAATCCCCGAATTGAATTAAAACAATATTGGTTTGTTTATGTATACTTTCCAAGAAAATAGTGTTTTCTACAACTATGGATTTTGCATCTGCATATTGACCGTCAGAGATTTCAAAAAAAAGATAAATATCATGGAGATCTTTAGCTACTTCCTTTCCAATCCAATTATAATCAGATGTTTTCTCATTTATTGAAATTTTTAAATGATTTTTGAAATAATTATAAATAAGTTGATTGGATGTTTTACTTTCTTTTGAACTCCCCAATTTTAATGGCTCAAGACTTTTAATTTCTAAAGTTTTTTCTAAGTCTTCAATCGCGACTCTCACTGTAATTTCAATCGACTTTTGCTTTGTATTGTAGTGTAGGGTGGTGTGAGAGACATGAAAATCGTGAAAAGGGAGCACAATAGAAAGTAATATAAAGAAAAAAGACTTTGTCATAACTGTAAAGATTGTTACTTATCTAAGCCTGTTTTTTTTCTGGCTCTTTCGGCTCTTTGCATTGGGTTTTCAGAGTTTCTTTCACTTTGTTTATAAAGCTGGAAGCGCGTGGGTTCATTTCTCGGTGGCCAATAATTGTTATTCATATCAACGTCAGCGGTTTCTAAAAATGGATCGAGCGTGACAGCACTCAATTCTTTATCCAGAATGAATATTTTTTTGATTTTTTCTGAATTTCTTTTCCATATTTCTGCAGGGATTCGCACTATTTCTTGACTCCCGTCTTTGAATGTAAATTCTAATATAATTGGCATCACAAGTCCTCCAATATTTGAAAACTGCAGTTCATAATAATTTTTATTAGAATTTAATATTGCTATTTCATCGGCATTGAGGTCGCTCAAATATTGCTTGTATTCTTCTCTGTCCAACACATCGGTTTTATACGGATCATATGTGGTATAAAAGTCCACTGAAGCCTTGTCTTTTTCGGTTACTGTTTTTGTGATGGAATTGGCATCTCGTTTATTTCCAATGTAAGTGCTGTTTTTTTTCTTTTGATTTTTCGCAATGGGATTTTCAATATCTGGGTTTGCACTATTGACCTTAAACCAACTGACTTTATCCAAAGAAATATCTACACAGTCATTTGTATAAAACCACCCTCTCCAAAACCAGTCTAGATCAACAGCACTTGCATCTTCCATTGTTCTAAAAAAATCTGCAGGCGTGGGGTGTTTAAAGGCCCATCTTTCGCTGTATGTTTTAAACGCGTAATCAAACAACTCCCTTCCCATTATGGTTTCTCTTAGGATATTAAGGGCTGTGGCGGGTTTCCCGTACGCATTATTTCCAAATTGTAAAATCGACTCAGAATTAGTCATGATGGGTACAATCCCACTTTTATCTCCCTTCATATATTGAACTATGTTTTGTGGAGGGCCCCTTCTCGAAGGATAGTCTCTTTCAAATTCTTGCTCTGCAAGATATTCAACAAAACTGTTCAATCCTTCGTCCATCCAAGTCCACTGCCGCTCATCTGAATTGATAATCATGGGGAAGAAGTTGTGACCTACTTCGTGGATGATAACCCCAATCATTCCATATTTAGTTCGCTTTGAATAAGTTCCATCCTTTTCGGGCCTTCCAAAATTAAAACAAATCATGGGGTATTCCATGCCAATGGATTTGGCATGAACCGATGTGGCTTGTGGGTAGGTATAGTCAGTGGTGTATTTGGAATACACTTTTAGTGTATGTGCCACAGCTCTGGTTGAGTACTGTTCCCATAGAGGATTGCCTTCTTTTGGATAGTAGCTGTAAGCCATAACTCTTTTCCCAGAGATATCAACAGCCATGGCATCCCAAATAAACTTTCTTGAACTAGCCCATGCAAAATCACGAACATTTTCTGCTTCAAAAACCCAGGTTTTTTTAGAAATACTTTTTGTTTTTTCATTGGCTTCTGCTTCCCCTTGGGTGACAATAATTTCTGGATTTGTGTAATTTTTTTTTGCTCTGTCTAATCTTTGTATTTGTTTTTGGCTTAGTACAGAGGTGTAATTTTTAAGCTCTCCTGT
>JAYYCW010000094.1:0-13315 GCA_036161535.1 Bacteroidota bacterium
CCGCTAGAAATTGATTTGGGTTTGAGTCAAAAACTCCAGAATGTACCGATTCGCTGGCATTTAACTTTCGAAAATTTACAACAATGGCCCATTGCCGCTGCAAATCCAGCGCGTGCTACTACCGACTTAAATGGGAATCAAACTCAAGAGAAAATAGGCTTCTTAACCAATATTATACGTCGTACTATTATTGGATTGGAGTTATTTCCTGAAAAAGGTTTTAACATTCGTGCGGGATATAGTTTTAGGCGCGCAGAGGAATTGAGAATTATAGAGCAAAGGAATTTTTCTGGTCTTTCTTTTGGTATTGGTCTGAAGTTTAATAACTTACGATTTAGTTATACACACGCACGTTATTCGGCCGCCTCGAATACTAGTTTTCTAGGGGTTCAAATTAGTCTTTAAAAGTGAAGAAAATAATAATTGCTATTGATGGTCATTCCTCGACGGGAAAGGGTACACTTGCAAAGCAACTTGCAAAAGCATTGAATTATATTTATGTAGATTCTGGCGCCATGTACCGCGCCATCACTTTATATGCGATCGAAAATAGATTTTTGACTCCTTATAAATTTGATGAAATGGGATTAATTAACAGCCTTGAAAAACTTGATCTTGAATCTAAAACAGATGCTAATAAAAATTCGGCTTTATTGCTTAATGGCCAATTGGTTTCTTATAAAATTAGAGCTCTTGAGGTCTCCAATACAGTCAGCTTGGTAGCGGCTGTTGCAGACATTCGAAAAAGTCTTGTTAAAAAACAACGACAGATGGGTCGCAACAAGGGGATTGTGATGGACGGTCGCGATATAGGTACTGTTGTATTTCCACAAGCCGAGCTCAAAATTTTTATGACCGCTTCTGCTGAGATTAGAGCGCATCGTCGTTTTGATCAAATGTCAAAAATCGATGCTTGCATAGACTATAAAGCGGTTTATGACAATATCGTATCAAGGGATCAAAAAGACAGTACTCGAAAGGACTCACCCTTAAAACAAGCCAAAGATGCCATGGTTCTAGACAATTCTAAAATAAATAGAGACCAACAGTTTCAGATAGCAATGGCTTGGGTTAAATCCCGAACTAATGAATAAACCTAAGGTCGATAAAGCTCAGTCTTAGGTTTTCATAAATTATACCCTGGGAATCATCAATTTTTGTTGGGTATCTCCGAAATAATGTTTGGCTATATTAACTAAAGATTCACCACTTTTTGTAATGTGGTGGTAAACATTCTCATTGGCAATTCGTATATCAGCTTTGACATCACTGTTTTTTACCGCTAATGTCTATGATTTCATCCCAAAGAATGTTTTTTTCGTAGTGTGTTTTGGCAATACCTATAATTTTCAGTACTCCGTTTTCTTCTTAGAAATCTTCATTTTGTATGTTGAGTTTGGAACCTAGATCCAGCACAAGTTGGTGTTTTTGCATTGTCATAATTGTAGATTTTAGGGTTATTAGAACTTAAAAATCTAAAATATTTTTTTAAAAACGTTTCATTTTGATCAGCGTTTTTAAATATTTAAAGTTTATTTGGCTCGAAATCAGAAAGCTAAATATTTGTCCAACTTATGGAATAGTTGTATTATTGCACTCTCCTTAGCAAAAATGGTTGGAGAGGAGATAAGAAAATCTAACACTTCTGTATGTGTTGCATTAAATCCAACCGATTCCACATATAGAATATAAACTAAAATCAGCTATGGCTGAAGAACAAACTACAAATCCGGAGGCTACTGAACTTGAAACTTCAGTTGTTGAAACAACAACCAACAAAGACCAAACCAATCCAGAGCAATTTTTAAAAGATTTTAACTGGCACAACTATGAGGAGGGTATTGACCCTGTCGCCGATGAAAAACTCGATGAATTTGAAAAACTAGTCGCTGATAATTTTGTGGAAACCTTAGACGATCAGGTCGTTGAGGGCACAGTGATACACATGACTGACCGTGATGCCATTATCGATATCAATGCCAAATCTGAAGGGGTAATTTCCCTCAATGAGTTTCGCTACAATCCAAACCTTACAATAGGGGATAAGGTAGAAGTTCTGATAGACGTGCGTGAGGATTCTACAGGACAATTGATATTGTCTCACCGAAAGGCCAGAGTTATCAAGGCCTGGGATCGTGTAATCTCTGCCAATGAAACAGGCGAAATTGTCAATGGATTTATCAAGTGTCGTACTAAAGGAGGAATGATAGTCGATGTATTTGGCATCGAAGCTTTCTTACCTGGTTCACAAATTGATGTAAAGCCCATTAGAGATTACGATCAATATGTCAACAAGACCATGGAATTCAAAGTGGTTAAGATCAATCACGAATTCAAAAATGTTGTGGTATCTCACAAAGCTCTTATTGAGGCGGATATTGAAATTCAAAAGAAAGAAATCATCAGTCAGCTTGAAAAAGGACAAGTTCTTGAAGGGATTGTTAAAAACATTACCTCCTATGGCGTATTTATGGACCTTGGCGGAGTTGATGGGCTAGTACATATCACAGACCTTTCATGGTCTAGAATAAACCATCCCAGTGAAATTGTCGAGTTGGATGAAAAATTAAACGTTGTTATTTTAGATTTTGATGAGGACAAGTCTAGAATTCAACTGGGTCTCAAACAATTGAGTAAACACCCTTGGGATGCCCTTGGAGACGATGTAAAAATTGGTGATCAAGTTGAAGGAAAAGTAGTCGTTATTGCTGATTATGGGGCTTTTGTTGAAGTTGCCGATGGTGTAGAAGGTCTAATTCACGTCTCTGAAATGTCCTGGTCTACACATTTGAGATCTGCTCAAGATTTTGTGAGTGTAGGTGACGTTGTCAAAGCAAAAATTCTAACACTAGACAAGGAAAATCGAAAAATGTCATTGGGAATCAAGCAATTATCCCCTGATCCATGGACTGATATTACCTCTAAGTTCCCAATTGGTCAACGCCACACCGGAATTGTAAGAAACTTTACCAACTTTGGTGTTTTTGTGGAAATGGAAGAGGGCATTGACGGTCTTATTTATATTTCTGACCTTTCATGGACAAAGAAAATCAAACACCCTAGTGAGTTTTGTGCTGTTGGCGACAATCTAGAGGTCGTCGTCTTGGAATTAGATGTAGAAGGAAGAAAACTAAGTCTTGGTCACAAACAAACAAAAGACAACCCTTGGGATAAATATGAAAATGAATTTGGTTTAAATTCTAAGCATACAGCTTCTATTTACGAAATTGTTGACAAAGGGGCGACGGTTAAATTTAATCAGGATATTGTTGCTTTTATACCTTCCAGACACTTGGAAAAAGAAGATGGTACCAAACTCAAAAAAGGGGAGGAAGCGGACTTTGTAATTATAGAATTTAGCAAAGAGTTTAAACGCGTTGTCGCGTCACACACTGGAGTGTTTAAAGCACAAGAAGTTAAAAATGTAAGAGCTGCTGCTAAAAAATCAGCAGAAGCTGCTTCAGATGCCAAAACAACACTTGGTGATACCAATGAAGCACTACAAGCTCTAAAAGACAAAATGAACGCGAAAAAAGACTGATCATTACATCTTCAAAAACCCCTCGATTTTTCGAGGGTTTTTTTAGTTTTAGTTACAAAAACTGTCAATTTATAAAATAATTAACTTTTTTTTTTAATTATAACGAATTGAGATGGTTAATTTTACTAGTGTACAATCAATTTGACACATATGGAATTCCACCCAATTCCCGAAAATTTTAAAATTACACAACCCATTCATCAAAAAACTTATCTTGTAGATGGTGAACTGAAATCCTGGAATGGTGCTACCTCAAAAGTTTATTCCACAATATCATCGACCGTAGATTATGCACCCACATTGTTGGGGTCCATTCCGCTTTTGGAAAAAGAACAAGCTTTTGAAGCCCTAGATGCCGCTTCAGCGGCCTACAATAATGGTCAGGGACTTTGGCCCACTATGAAAGTTGTAGATCGCATTGCTTGTATGGAAAAATTTGTCAGTCAAATGAAGACCAAACGCGATGAAGTGGTTAAATATTTAATGTGGGAGATTGGTAAGAACCATAATGATTCACAAAAGGAATTTGACAGAACCGTAGATTATATATATGACACAATAGATGATTATAAACAATTAGATCGAAACTCAGCAAAATTTCACAAGCACTCCGGCGTATATGCCCACATCAGGCGTGGACCATTGGGAGTTGTACTGTGTTTGGGCCCCTATAATTACCCACTTAATGAAACTTTTGCACTCTTAATTCCCGCTTTGATTATGGGTAATACCACGATTTTCAAACCTGCGAAATTAGGGGTTTTGCTTCTTACACCGTTAATGGAAGCTTTTCAAAATAGTTTCCCTCAAGGAGTGGTCAATATTTTATTTGGGCGGGGTCGTACCTTGGCATCTCCACTAATGGAGACGGGTAAAATTGATGTTTTAGCACTTATAGGTCACAGCAACTCAGCCAATGCCTTGCAAAATACACATCCCAAGAAGAACCGCCTGCGTATTGTTCTTGGTTTGGAAGCTAAGAACCCTGCCATTGTTTTGCCAGATGCCGATTTAGACTTGGCCGTCAAAGAATGTATTGCAGGAACTTTGTCCTTTAATGGCCAGCGTTGTACGGCTCTAAAAATATTGTATATACACGAAAGTATTTTTCAAACGTTCAAAACTAAATTCTGTGCGGAAGTTGATGCTTTAAAATTTGGAAATCCATGGGAAGAGGGCGCCATGTTAACACCACTTCCGGAAGTTGATAAACCAGATTACATACAAGGATTGATTGCGGATGCCGTTTCCAAAGGTGCTGCTGTTTTAAATGCCAAAGGTGGACAAAGAACAGACAATTATATATTTCCATCTGTTTTATATCCCGTTGATAAGACAATGAATTTATACCACGAGGAACAATTTGGCCCTGTGATCCCAATTATGACCTTCAATGATATTCAAAAGCCGTTGAATGATATGGCTGAGTCCAATTATGGTCAGCAAGTCAGTGTTTTTGGTAAGGATAGCAACACTTTAGCGCCTTTAATTGATACGCTAGTAAACTTGGTTTGCCGCGTGAATTTAAACAGCTCTTGTCAACGCGGTCCAGATGTTTTCCCATTTACTGGAAGAAAGGATTCCGCCTTTAGCACTTTGAGTGTTAGAGACGCCTTGCGCTCATTTTCAATCCGAACTTTTGTTGCGGCCAAAGACAACCCCTATAACAGCGGTATTTTAAAGGAAATGCTAAACGAAAAACAATCTAACTTTATCAGTACTGACTACCTTTTATAAGCCCCTCATCAAAAGGATTATGCTTTTGGAACGACATTGTTCTGAAGTCTTGAATTTTTATTTAAAAATTTTGACTTACCTTTGCGCTCGAATAAGTTGAAAACATCATGAGTCAAAAAGTTTTACTTAATCAAAAAGAAGTAAACATCATCCTTCACCGATTGGCTTGTCAACTAGTTGAAAAACATTCTAAATTCTCAAACACGGTCCTGGTTGGACTTCAGCCCAGAGGAAAATTTTTAGCAAATCGCCTCAAAGATTTGTTAAAATCAGAGTACAATATTTCGAAGCTGGAATCTGGATTCCTCGACATAACATTTTACAGAGACGATTTTCGAAGAACCTCCAAGTTTTTAGAAGCTAGCACAACAGAAATGAATTGCATTGTTGAAGATAAAAAAGTAGTTTTTATTGACGATGTTCTTTATACGGGTCGAAGTATCCGCGCTGCTCTCACAGCCATTCAGTCTTATGGGCGGCCTAGCAGCATTGAGCTTTTGATATTGATTGATAGGAGGTTTAGTAGACACTTGCCAATACAGCCAGATTATAGAGGCCGCCAGGTGGATGCCATTGACAATGAAAAAGTAATCGTCAATTGGAAAGAATTGCATGGTGAGGATGCAGTCTACTTATTAAAACAATAATTATGAGCACATTAAGTGTCGATCATTTATTAGGAATTAAAGACTTAACAGCTGACGATATTCAAATAATTTTTGAAACCGCAGATCATTTTAAAGAAGTCATCAATCGTCCTATAAAAAAGGTACCCTCATTAAGAGATATAACCATTGCTAATTTATTTTTTGAAAATTCTACTAGAACAAAATTATCTTTTGAAATTGCTCAAAAACGTCTTTCAGCAGATGTTATTAATTTCTCTGCCTCACAGTCCTCCGTTAAAAAGGGAGAAACACTAATTGATACGGTCAACAACATCTTATCTATGAAAGTTGATATGGTAGTTATGCGACACCCAAAGCCCGGGGCTGCAGACTTCTTGAAACAGCATGTGAATGCACGTATTATCAATGCTGGAGATGGTGCTCACGAGCATCCTACACAAGCGCTTTTAGACAGTTATTCAATTCGTGAAAAGTTAGGTATTGTAAAAGGTAAAAAAGTAGTTATTGTGGGAGACATCTTACACAGCAGGGTCGCCCTTTCTAATATTTTTGCACTTCAAATTTTGGGCGCCAAAGTCATGGTTTGCGGGCCAAAATCATTAATTCCTAAGTATATTGACGCTTTGGGAGTTGATGTTGAAACCAATTTACTAAAAGCCCTTGAATGGTGTGATGTCGCCAATATGCTCAGAGTTCAAAACGAACGTATGTTGGTGAGTTATTTTCCTTCTATTCGCGAATACACTCTGCAATATGGATTAACCAAGACAATCCTAGATGGGCTTAAACAAGAGATAGTAATCATGCATCCAGGACCCATCAACCGCGGCGTAGAGATTACAAGTGAAGTCGCAGATTCTAAAAATGCTATTATTTTAGACCAGGTTGAAAATGGGGTCGCCATTAGAATGGCGGTAACCTATTTGTTGGCCTCAAAAATAAAGACATAAATGAAATTTGAAGTCAAAGGCCACACGGCTTTGGTTTGTGAAAGTCAGCCGACAACTGCGAGATTTTTAAAATCTTTTGATGATTTATATCCCGAAATTAAGTCAAAAAATATTATTATTTCGCTGTTGGATTTTCAGTCATTGGATTTATTTTTTTTTGATAGGCTAATTAAGATTTCAAAAGTTCATCAAAAAGCGAAACGCTCTTTTGTAATTGTATCATTAAAAAGTATTCCAGACAGTATCGCTAATGATTTAGTATGTGTACCAACGCATGAAGAAGCCTACGACTTCATTGAAATGGAAGAAATGCAACGTGATTTAGGTTTTTAAATAAAATAAATTGAAATTAACCATTCTTGGCTGTTACAGTGCAACACCGCGTATTATTGCGCAAACAACCGCTCAGGTACTAGAGACACGTGGCCATCATTTTTTGATTGATTGTGGTGAGGGTACCCAGATTGAACTTAGACGTAACAAACTCAAATTTAATCAAATTAAACACATTTTTATTTCTCATCTGCATGGGGATCATTATTTTGGTTTGATTGGATTGATTTCAACCTTTAGATTGCTAAAACGCGAGGCCGATTTATATATTTATGGCCCTAAGGGGATAAAGGAAATAATTACCTTACAATTAAAATTGTCTAAATCTTGGACCGATTTTAAGCTATTTTTTCACGAGCTTGAATCTACGGATTCTGAGTGTATATTTGAAGACGATAAGGTTTCAGTGTACACTATACCTCTGATTCATCGTATTTATACCAATGGATTTTTATTTGTGGAAAAGGCATTTGATAGAAAGTTAAATATAGAAAAGGCTGAAGAAAAAAATATTGACAAAGCCTATTTTCGCAAATTAAAACAAGGATCAGATGTTCTGAACCGTGATGGGATTTTCATCAAAAATGCAGAAGTGACTTCTATGGGAGTAAAGCCAAAAAGCTATGCCTTTTGTAGTGATACGGCCTATTCTGAAGCCATTGTTCCAATAATCAAATCTGTGGATGCTTTGTACCACGAATCAACGTTTTTAGAATCTCAAGAGTCACTTTGTATACATACCAAACATTCTACCGCGAAACAGGCGGCAACCATAGCCAAGAAGGCTGAAGTGGGCACTTTGATCTTAGGCCATTATTCTTCACGGTACATGGATCTAAGTCTGTTTAAATCAGAAGCTGAAACGGTTTTTAGACCCGTAGAACTGGCAACAGATGGCAAAGTGTTTGCGATCTAACAGTCATTATTTAGATATATTTTATTATAACTTTACTAGCTAAAAATTTTCAAATACTCCCAATCCAAACAGCGCAAAGTCGTATTTTACAGGATCTGTTGCATCTAGTTTTCTAAGGGCATTATCAAGTTCTTTAACGGCTTTGGCATCGTTTTGTTTTCGTTTCAGCAAACCGATTTTTCGCGCTACATTTCCAGAGTGAACGTCCAGTGGACAAGAAAGCTTTGCTGGAGATATACTTTTCCATATTCCAAAATCAACACCAGATTCATTGGACCTTACCATCCATCTTAAAAACATATTAATGCGCTTGGCTGCTGAATTTTTAAGGGGATCACTGATGTGCTTTGCACTGCGTTTTAAATGCTCTATTTCAAAGAAATAACTTTTAAATTTATGGATTGCATATTGCAGTGAGTTATTTTCAGCATACTTACAGAAAATAGACTCCATACCGCCATATACAATGTAAATGTGTTTTAGACTTTTGATAAATTGTACGGCGTCTTGGGAGTTGAAGGTTCGGTGTACAAATCCCTCAAATGCTTTTAAATCAGTTTGTTTGTGCGAGATTACAAATTCGTATGGCGCATTGTCCATGAGATCCATCAGTCGTCGGCTGTTTTTAATGATACTTTTGCGGTTGCCCCATGCAATGGTGGCTGTCAATAGACTAGAAATTTCAATGTCTTCCTTTGCTGTAAATGAATGTGGGATTTGTATGGGGTCACTGTTGATAAAATCCCTTTTATTATACTGATCAACTTTGGCTTCCAAAAATTCCTTTAGGGCGTCAAAATCAAGCGTCCTATAATTTTTAAGAGGAAATTTTCCCATCAGACATGGTGATTTTTCGATCAGCCATTGAAGCCAATTCTTCATTGTGGGTTACAATGATAAATGTATATCCGTAAGTTTTTCTGAGTTTAAAAAATAATTGGTGAAGTTGGGCAGCAGCGCTGCTGTCTAAATTCCCAGATGGTTCGTCTGCCAATACAACCAATGGGTCATTGATCAAGGCTCTGGCCACGGCCACCCGCTGTTGCTCGCCTCCGGAAAGCTCACTGGGTTTGTGATCAAGACGTGTACTCAACCCCAAAAAGGCCAATAACTCTTTGGCTTTCGATTGTGCTTGGGTCTCTTTAGTTCCTTTGATATAGGCTGGAATACAAACGTTTTCCAAGGCAGTAAATTCAGGGAGGAGTTGATGAAATTGAAAAATAAAGCCAAGGTATTTATTTCTAAATTTAGCCAATGCATTGGCATTTAGGTTACTGATTTCTTTCGCGTTGATTGACAGATCAAATTTTTTTTTGTTGCTAGCTGGAAGAAGGGTTCCCAAGATTTGAAGTAAGGTTGTTTTACCAGCGCCTGAGGCACCAACAATCGAAACAATCTCGCCTTTTTTGACTTCTAAATGAACTCCTTTTAAAACGTGAAGTTCCCCGTAGTACTTGTGGATGTTGTTGGCCTTTATCATGTTTGTAAATTTAAAGAATAGAAGCATGATGTACAATCAAAATTTAATTTTTTGAGGAATTCTTTTAGTAAATTAGCTGAATTAATATGTCAAACAATGGAACAAGCAATTTTTTGCGGTGGCTGCTTTTGGTGTACAGAAGCGGTTTTTAAGCGTTTTAAAGGAGTTATCAGTCTAAAACCAGGATACACCGGTGGATTTCTAAAAAACCCTGCATCTCGCGAGGTTTGTAGCGGTACCACCGGACACGCCGAAGGGGTTTTAATTAATTATAATTCTGAGGAAGTTTCATATGAAGATCTTTTAGAAGTTTTTTTTTCCACCCACAATCCTACGACCTTAAACCGCCAAGGTCATGATTTGGGTACACAATACCGTTCAGCTATTTTTTACACCAGCGAAACTCAAAAACAAACCGCTGCTCAATATATCAATGATCTGCAAAGTTCAAAGCTATTTGAGGACCCCATAGTGACCACCCTAGAACCCCTAGATATATTTTATGATGCCGAAGACAACCACCGTGATTACTACGACCAAAATTCCAATCAATCTTACTGTCAGTTTGTCATTTCTCCCAAAATAAAATTGATAACCCAGCGTTTTAAAGACAGGCTCAAATTAAAATGAAACTAAATCTACTCAAAAAGACATAAAATCCATCACTCGTTCTTTTTTTTGATGTATTGGGTTATTTATCTTTTTTATTTCCCTCAAGCGATTTTGTTTGAGCGCCATTATTTGCCTATCTAATAGTTAAAATGTACAAGGGGCAAAAAAGGTAAAATCTTGGCTGTTGTTATTTTTGTTGAGGAAGCACTTCCATTTTCAGATGTAATCCCAAGCTTTACCATTATGTGGCTCAAAACCACTTAGCAGTGCCCGACACAAAAAAATTAATAAAAATCTATTTGTCCAAAAATTTACCCAAACCAAAACGCCTTAGCATTTTCTTTTCAAACTGCCAGAAAAAGTCAAATTGACCCAAGATCCAACCCCAGAAAATCAATAGAATTTGATAAAAGACAAGACTTATAATTAAAAACAGAATCCAATATAAAATTGGATTTAAAGTTTGCCTGGAGATGCCCAAAAAACTTATAAATGGTCGGCCCACAAGTAAAGATGATGACCCTGTTATCGCAAAAACAATAAAAATCCTGATGAGTTTCCATCGAGCATCGACAATCCATTTGCTTTCTAATTTTTCAATACAAAATACGCACAACTTCACAAACCCAAGACCGCTAGCAAACCCGACCAACCAAAATAACCATTGCGAAACATCCAAAAAATTAGAAGAGAATTTGAAGCCCATATAAAACGAACTCAATAGTCCAATGACAGGGTATATTAACTGCCAATTTTTTTTAATTTCCCAACGGGACTTTAAAACTGTGATACAATTTATCATGCGAACCAAATATAGTATAATATGGGATTCTGTATTATTATTTTTTGTTAAACATTTTTCCGAAGACGTTTACAATTCCGGTATTTTTCCCCAGCGAATTTATTCAGCAAATTATCGATGATTGATCCATCGTTATAGGCATCTAAAATGAATTTAAAAAAATAAAAATTGAATTTCATTTTAATATTGAAATAATTTGGGTGGCCAGTTCAGATCCAATGCGTTGTTGTGCTTGGGTGGTTGCGGCACCAATATGAGGAGTAAGGGAAACGTTGGATGTCATTAGAACCTGAACTGCAGGAGTGGGCTCGTTTTCAAAAGTATCCACACCAGCAAAGCTTAATTTACCTGATTTTAAGGCTGCTACCATGGCCACCTCGTCAACCACACCACCGCGAGCGGCATTGACCATGCCGGCTCCATCTTTCATCATTTCAATCTCTGCGGCTCCAATGACAAATTCTTTTTGTGCAGGTACGTGTAATGTTATAAAGTCTGCTTCTCTTAAAACGGTTTCTTTGCTTTGGATGTCAATGTCAAAAGTGACAGATTGTCCATCGAAAAAAGGCAGTGTAATCGCCTCTTTTTCAATAAATGGATCGTGTGCAATAACTTTCATTCCAAGGCCCAAACCAATCCTAGCAGTGGCCTGACCAATACGTCCAAAACCGATCACGCCCAGAGTTTTGCCACGCAATTCAGTGCCTTTAGCGTAGGCTTTTTTAAGGGCTTTAAACTTAGAATCCCCATCTAAGGGCATGCTGCGGTTGGAATCATATAAAAAACGAACTCCAGAAAAGAGATGTGCAAAGACCAATTCTGCTACAGACTCTGAAGAGGCGGCAGGGGTGTTGATGACATGTAAACCTTTACTACGAGCATATTCTACATCAATATTATCCATACCAACACCGCCACGCCCAATAATCTTTAGGCTTGGGCAAGCGTCGATTAAATCCCTGCGGACTTTGGTAGCACTTCTTACAAGCAGTGCGACAATATCTTCGTTATTGATATAATTTTCTAGTTGTTCTTGGGCCACTGTGACTGTGCAGACTTCAAATCCAGCAGTTTCTAATTCTTCAACGCCATTTGCTGAAATGCCGTCATTTGCTAATATTTTCATGCTTGTTTATGCTTTTCGTTCTAATTCACTCATAATTTCTACCAAGACTTGTACGCTTTCAAGGGTCAATGCGTTGTACATAGAAGCCCTATAGCCTCCCACACTTCGGTGGCCGTTTAAGCCATTGATTCCAGCTTCCTGCCACATGCTGTCAAAACTATCTTTAAGATCGTCATTGTTTAGGTTAAAGGTCGCATTCATCGCCGATCGATCCGCTTTGGCTGCAAACCCATCAAACAATGGATTTAAGTCAATTTCTGAATAAATGAGCTGTGCTTTTTTTTGATTTTCTTTTTCAATACCTGCAATCCCTCCTTTTTTCTTTAGCCATTCTAAATTGAGCATGGAGGCATAAACTGAAAAAACTGGGGGTGTATTAAACATACTGCCTTTGCTTATGTGGACTTTATAATCCATCATAGAGGGAATTTTTCTAGAAACCTTTCCTAAAATATCTTCGCGTACCACAACCAGTGTGGTTCCAGCAGGCCCCATATTTTTTTGGGCACCGGCATAGATCAGTCCAAATTTGGAGAAGTCAATAGTTCTAGAAAAAATATCACTGCTCATATCGCAAACCATGGGAATGTCGCAGTCTGGAAAGTCTTTGATTTGCGTACCAAAAATTGTATTGTTAGAAGTACAGTGAAAATAATCGTGGTCTGATGGAATGTCGAATCCTTTTGGGATATAGTTGTAATTGGCGTCTTTTGAAGAAGCGACTTCAAAAACATCGTCAAAAATACGCGCCTCTTTGATGGCTTTATCACTCCAAGTTCCAGTATTGAGATAGGCTGCTCGTTTTTCAAGTAAGTTTAAAGCGACCGCCAAGAATTGGGTACTGGCACCCCCTTGTAAAAATAAAGCTTTATAGCCCATGCCTTCCAAACCCAGCAGTTCTAGAGCCAGCGCTCTTGCATTTTCCATAATGTCAACAAAGGCTTTGCTGCGATGTGAGATTTCAATAAGGGAGAGCCCCTTGTCATAGCCCATAACGGCAGCGGCGGATTTGTCTAGGACTTCCTGTGGCAACACGCAGGGGCCAGCGCTAAAATTGTGTCGTTTCATTTATTGGGTATTTGCCATTATAATTTAAGGTATAAATGTCTGAATTATATATTGATAATACATTAAAAATAACAATAATATTATGTTATATTTTCAACAAGAAATCAACAGTATCAAGACC
>JAYYCW010000095.1:0-5105 GCA_036161535.1 Bacteroidota bacterium
CAAAAAAATAAAAGAATTAAGATCGCGCTTTATAAATGAAGACTTTTCAAGCCTTCGCCTTTCCACGCATGATGGTAAATCTATTTTTGTAGAGGATCTCGGATATTTTTCAGCTTTTAAAATGGTTTATAATTTTGAAAACGCCGCATTCAAAACCCCGGTAGGACAAACTTCAGAACCTTTTAAGACTCAATTTGGCTATCACGTTGTTAAAGTTTTAAATAAAAGACCTTCCAAAGGCAAAGTTCAGGTGGCTCATATTATGATTGCTAACACTCAGAAGGATAGCACATTAATCCCCGAAAATAGAATTAAAGAGCTTTACAATTTACTCCAACAAGGCTCTTCTTTTGAGAATTTGGCAAAGCAATATTCAGACGACAAAGGGTCCTCTTCAAGAGGGGGCGTGATGAATCCATTTGGCTCAGGAGATATCAGCTCTGAAATTTTTGTGGATACGGCATTTGAATTGAATGAAATTGGTGCTCTTTCTAATCCCATCCAAACTCAATTTGGATGGCATATTTTAAAGCTAATTTCTAGAAGCCCTGTAAAACCATTTGAAGAAATTAAAATGGAGTTGGAGCAAAAAGTAAAACGTGATGCTCGTTCTAATATTATTCGAGAGAAAATGCTTGAAAAATTGATGCAACGCTACGAGATTTCTCAGCCAGATTTGAACCAATTTTCTCAAAGATTTGAAGGAAATGATCCCGTGTCAGATTGGGTTTTAGAAGACTCTATAAGTCAAAAAATATTTTTAAAAATAGAATCTAAAATTTTTACAATCAAGGACTTTCTGGCTTTTTTGAACAAAAGAAAGCGATCTTTTAAAAAATCAACGGATAAAAATCAGTTAATCGCCAAACAATATGAGAATTTTCTAGCAGACAAACTTTTTGAATACAAAAAAGATAACCTGATAAATGAGAACGAGGATTATGCCAATATTTTAAAAGAATATGAAGAGGGGTTGTTGTTGTTTGACATCATGGAAGATAAAATATGGAATAGTGCCAAAAAAGACAGTTTGGGATTAAAGCAGTATTTTAAAGACAATGCTTCAAAATTTACTTTAACTGCCAAAGTTTCTGGAACTTTGGTGCGTTCAAATGATAAAAATCAGTTAAATAGGGTTAAAAATCTATGGATGGATGGTGCATCTAATGAGGCGATTTCTGATCAAATAAATTCCGAATCACAACCAATAATTTTTAGTAACGGAGATTTCGAACTCGACAATTCACTTCTGCCTCAGAATACAAACTTTGAGCTGGGTATTTCTGAGATTTACAAACTTGATACAAACTATGTAATTTTAAATATTACATCGTTAACACCTGCGGAAGTCCCATCATTTGAGGATTCAAGAGGGGCCGTCATTTCAGAGTATCAGACCGTTTTGGAATCAGACTGGATTAAAACACTGAGAAATAAATATAAGGTTAATATTGACAACAAAATACTCAAAAAACTAAAAGCGAGTTTAGAATAAATGAGGTCCTGCAATTTTTTGATAATATTAATTCTGATTGTTTCCAGTTGTGATTGGACCATCAAGTCTACCCATCAAGATGCCATTGCACGAGTTAACAGCACTTTTCTGACGAAAGATAAAATTGATGTAGGTTTATTTGACGGCCTCAGTGTACAGGACAGCTTGATTCAAATTCAAAATATTATCAATGATTGGGCCACCCAACAGCTTTTACAGGACGGCGCTTTGGTAAATTTAGAGGCACAAAAACAAAAGGAATTTGAAACACTTGTAAAAGATTACAAAAGAGATTTACTCACCTCAGCATACCTTGAGGCAATGACCAAACAAAACTTAGATACAATCATTTCAAATCATGAGCTAGAGCTCGCTTACAAACAAAATAAAGAACTTTTTAAATTAAAAGAGGATTTGATTAAATTGCGTTATATCAACCATAATTTGAACATGTCAAATTCCAATGAAATAAAGCGACGTTTTAAGCGCTACAACGCTGAGGATCGTGCAATTCTTGACACCATCTCTCTTCAATTCAATTCATTTTTCTTGAACGACTCAGTTTGGATAAACTCAAATCAAGTTATTTCTAAAATTGGCCCACTTCAGAAAGGCTTCAATAAGGTTTTACTAAAAAAACAAAATTTTATACAACTCAAAGACTCATTAGGGTTATATTTGATGCAAGTGAAAGATGTTTTAGAAATAGGCCAACAAGCACCTTTGGCTTATGTCACCCCAACGCTGAAACAGATTATTATTAATAAAAGAAAACTTAAATTAGTCAACCAATTAAAAAGTGAAATTGTTAATGATGCCCTTAGAAATAAAAAATTTGAAATCTATGAATAAGTTCCTATTGTTTTTGATTGTCTTTGTTTTTGGAGTTGTTCAATCGCAAGAAATTATCGATGATGAAAAAAAGACTAATGTCAAAGAAATAAAAACAGACTCCACAAAGCTTATCAAAGTTGACGGCGTTGCTGCTGTCGTGGGCGATTTTGTTATTTTAGATTCTGACATTGATAAACAATTTGCTCAATTAGAAGCTAGTGGTGTATCTACAAAAGATATATCACGCTGTCAGCTTTTTGGAAAATTACTTGAAGATAAACTTTACATTCATCACGCCATTCAAGACAGTATTGTCATCAATGATGCTGAAGTTCGGTCCTATGTAGACCAACAATTGGAGGGGTTTGCACAGCAAATCGGCTCTATGGAAAAGTTGATAGCTTATTATAACAAATCCTCTGAACAGGATCTTAGGGATGAAATGTATGAACTCAATAAGAATGGACAAATGGCTTCAAGAATGCAGCAAAAAGTTGTGGAAGAAATAGAAGTCACTCCAGACGAAGTTCGACAGTTTTACAATAAAATTCCAAAGGACGAACGCCCTCTTTTTGGAACCGAACTCAGAGTGGCACAAATCGTTGTCGTTCCCGAAACAACTCAAGAAGAAGTTGATAAAGTGGTTAAGAGGTTGCGGGAATTTAGATCCGATGTTTTAGACAATGGCAGCAGCTTTACAACCAAGGCTGTTCTTTACAGCGAAGATCCTGGATCTAAACGAAATGGTGGTAAATATACACTTAACAAAAAGCGTCCAATGATGGTAAAAGAATTTAGGGATGTTGCTTTTTCGTTGGATGAAGGCGATGTTTCTGAGCCTTTTAAGACAGATTTTGGGTATCACATAATATACTTGGAAAAAATCCGAGGTCAAGAATACGATACACGACATATTTTATTGCGTCCCAAACTCACAAACGATGCCATTAATCATGCAAAAGAAAAACTTGAAAAAGTAAGAAAGGCAATTGTAGACGGAACCATATCCTTTGCTGATGCTGCTCTCGAGGTTAGCGACGAAAAAGAAACTAAATTTGATGGTGGCCAATTGAGAAATCCTGAAACTCAAGACTATAATTTTGAGCTCACCAAAATGGATCCAGAGCTCTACGCTCAAATTCAAAATTTAAAAGACAACGAGGTAAGTCCAGTTTATAAAGATCAAGATCGAGTCCATCCAATTAAATTCAAAATTATGACAGTCACTCAGCGAGTCAATGAGCACGAGGCTGATTTTGCTAAAGATTATCTCAAAATAAAGAGTTTGGCATTGCAGGAAAAACAACTCAATACTATATCAGCTTGGCAAGAAGATAAAATTATGGACACCTATATCAAAATCAATGGAGATTTGAGAAATTGTGACTTTAACAGCAATTGGTTTAAAATTAAGGATTGATAATGTCTGACGTCAAAGCCATCAAAGCCTTTCTCGACAGCTACCAAAACTTAAAGCAAGAAATTGCTAAGGTGATTGTGGGTCAAGATAAAGTTATTGAACAGATTTTAATTTCTATTTTCTCAGGTGGACACGTTCTGCTTATCGGAGTACCGGGCTTGGCTAAGACCCTAATGGTAAATACCATTTCAAAAGCTTTGGGATTGGAATTTAAGCGCATACAATTTACACCGGATTTGATGCCCTCAGATATTTTAGGAAGTGAGATATTAGATAAGGATAGAAATTTTAAATTCATTAAAGGGCCTGTTTTTTCAAATATTGTACTGGCTGATGAAATTAATCGAACCCCCCCTAAGACGCAAGCGGCGCTTTTGGAAGCCATGCAAGAACGCACGGTAACTGTTGCGGGTAACCATTACGATTTGTTAAAACCTTATTTTGTTTTGGCAACGCAAAATCCCATCGAACAAGAAGGGACTTACCCGCTTCCAGAGGCACAATTGGACCGCTTTATGTTTGCTATCAACCTTGAGTATCCAACATTTGATGAGGAGGTAGCGGTGGTCAAGCAAACCACTTCCACTCACCTACGAGATCTTAATGTCGTTTTTGATGCTTCTTCTGTTTTAGAATTCCAAAATCTCATTCGAAAAACACCCATTGCAGATAACGTAGTGGAATATGCTGTTAAAATGATTTCTAAATCAAGGCCGGGTTCAGAAAACACCTCTGAACTGATTCGGCAATTCGCCGCTTGGGGTGCTGGCCCAAGAGCTTCACAAAATTTGATTTTAGCAGCCAAAACACATGCTGTATTTCAAGGTAAATTTACAGCTGACAGTGAAGACGTTCAAGCGGTATCCAAATGTGTTTTGCGACACAGAATCATAAAAAATTACAAAGCTGAGGCAGAGGGAATCAGTATCGATGAAATCATTGAGAGTCTATATTAGGTATTTTCTTTTTTTTTAAAATTTTAATCCAGTTTCATTTTTTATAAATTTGTACATTTACCAATAGCATTAAACAATATTGAACAAGAAGTAAATCAATACTTTCAAATTTTTTAATTTGCATCAATTAGATTACATTCATAAAGAAAATTATGAGCTCATACGTTGAATATTTAAATGAAATTGAGGTAAGGAAAAATCAAAACCTTGACCCAAAGACTATTGACGGCTCTGAGTTGATGACTGTACTTATAGACCAGATTAGAGATGTCAATCACCAATACAGAGAAGACTCTCTAAATTTTCTTATTTACAATGTATTACCAGGGACTACACCCGCAGCTGCCGTTAAAGCCAACTTCTTAAAAGAAATCATTATTGGTAAAACTGTAGTAAATGA
>JAYYCW010000096.1:0-10805 GCA_036161535.1 Bacteroidota bacterium
TTCCTCAAACCTTTGGAGTTGCTACAATATACACCGCTATAAAACAGTAAAAATGAAGCCTTTAAAATGTCTATTTTTTTTAGTCGTGATTTTTTTTAAAGCCGAGGCCCAACTCTTCACAAAAGAACGGCTCATTAACAACGAAAACTTCGACAAAGCAAGACTCTCTTACGGCTATTATTTAGGGTTCAATAACTACGACTTCAACATTGACTACAATACTGACGTAGATGATATTCAGGTGATAAAATCTATTGGGTTCAATGTTGGTTTGATTGGAAACATTAGAATCAATGATTATTTTGATATAAGGCTTGAGCCAGGACTGGTAATGTCCAACCGCACTTTAAGTTTTAGTGGTAGCTATTTTGAAGGACTGGTTTACGAAGAAAAAGACTTGGAACGGGAATTGCGCTCCACATATGTACACATACCGCTTTTGATTAAGATTTCTACTAAGCGTGTTGACAATATTAAACCTTTTATCGTTGGAGGTATTTCCACAGCACTAAATCTATCAAGCGATCAAGATAATCCTGATGATAACAGTCAGGGAGTTTTTAGATTGGTCAAAAACAATCTCTACTACGAATTGGGAATTGGAGTGGATATTTTTCTGACCTGGTTTAAATTCACCCCATCCATTAGGGGTGTTTTTTCAATAAAGGATGAGCACATTAAAGACTTAGATATCAACAGCCCTTGGACTCGAAATATCGACCAGATGCAAACCCGAGGTTTTTTTATAAACTTTACCTTTCAATAGACCGTCTTTTATATTCACTCAAAATAATGGCAGCGGCAGTGGCAACATTTAAACTTTCCGTTTTTTTGATTGATCCAAATCTTGGTATCGCAATTTCAGTTTTCAGTTTGGAGGCCACTTCTTTGGATATGCCTTTGGATTCATTTCCCAATACAACAACCCCTTTATTTGGAAATTGCGCATCGTAAATAGAAGCTTTTGCGTCCATAAATGTTCCAATGCTGTCTGACTTCCCTTCTAAAAATAACTCCAGTTCAACATAATTGATATTGACGCGAACGTGCGAACCCATGGCAGCCTGTACAACTTTTGGATTGTAGCAATCAACTGAGGTTTTACTGCAGACTAAATCCTTGATGCCAAACCAATCGCACAAACGAATGATAGTTCCTAAATTCCCTGGATTGTTTAGGCCGTCCAGGGCTAAAATTAGAGAAGATAAATCTACCTCTTTGGGTGTTGGTATTTTAAAAATGGCGAAAACCTCATTTGGGGTAACAAGGGTACTAATTTTTTGTAAGGTATTTAAATCGATTGGGGTATGTTGCTTCTTGTAAATATCATACTTCTCGGAGATTGAAAAAATCTCCATCAATTGGTAATTAGAATCTAAAAATTCTTGTACAACCTTGGGGCCCTCAGCGATAAAAAGCGCTTGTTTGAGCCGCTGTTTTTTTTGTCTCAAACTCAGGATTCGCTTGAATTGGTTTTTAGTTAACATCTAAAAAATGTACATTTGGTTAATATACTTAATTGAGTATAAATCTAAATTTTATTTGTGTCTTGTTGAAGCAAACGCTAAAAAAAATTACGACCCTCGCTGTTGGAGTTTACTTGCTCACGGCTTGTGACGCAGTTAAAAGAGTTAAAAATAACGATTTTCTTCTTTCAGATAATAAATTTATTGTCAATGGAAAAAACAATAATTCTGAGAAAATCTCCAGGCTTTCTTTTCAAAAAGTAAACAGCAAAATCCTTGGTATTCCAGTAAAACTTCACATTTATAACTTGGCCAGACCTAAAAGGGATTCTATTTTTAGCGCCTGGTTAAGTCAACGCCCAAAACGTCAAAAGCGCTACACAAGAATATTTTCAAAAAAACAAGTTGACCAAATTAAAAAAACATCGCTTGGTTTCAACCAGTGGTTGAAAAATACCGGTGAAGCCCCAGAAATCTTAGATTCATTAAAAATTAGTAAAACCAAACTAAACTTGGAGCGTTACTATTTCTCAAAAGGGTGGTTTGATCGAACCGTTAACTATAAAGTAGACACGCTAAAGAATCGACATGCCACTTTGGAATTTCAAATTTTTACCGCAAATCCTCATAAAATTGGGGCCGTTAGTGCAGAAATAAGAACACCAATTTTAGATTCAATTTACAATCAATCCAAAGACAATTCATGGCTAAAAAGTGGCGCGCAATTTGATTTTTCAAATTTTGATAAAGAACGTTCACGAGTGTCTAACAACTTTAGAAATTCTGGCGTCTATTATTTCTCACGAGATTACATTCGATTTGAAAACGATACCATTGGAAAGGACAAGCAAGTCGATGTAAAAATGACCGTTGCCAATAGAATTATTAGAGTTGGAGACTCCTTATCCCGACGCTCTTTCAAAGTCTATAAGATCAAAGAGGTGAATGTTTTTACGGATGCTAGTTTTGAAAATCGCAGTCAATTATCGCCAAAAAAAACAGCGACATTCAATGATTTTAATTTTTATAACTTCAAAAAATTAAAATACAAACCAAAGTCAATTGCCAATGTTATTCAAATTGCAAAAGGAAATCTATACAGCGATTTGGATAAAACACGAACGTATCGCTATTTAAATGCATTGAATAGTTTTAAGTATCCAAACATTGAGTATTTAGAAAACCCCCAAGACACAAGCTTGACAGCGAATATATATTTAAATCCCAAAAAAAAATATGGCTTAGGATTTGATTTTAACGTCTCTCAAAGCAATATCCAAAAAATTGGTCTTTCCTTTAGTACAGGTCTCATCATAAGAAATGTTCTCAAAGGAGCTGAAACCTTGCAAGTTTCTGCACTTGGGGCCATAGGGGCCTCCAAAGATGGCGCAAAAACAAATGACAGACTTTTTGATATCAATGAATTGGGGGCTGATGTTAAACTCAACATACCCAGAATGTTTTTCCCATTTAATACTAAAAAAATAATCCCTAAGTTTATGCTGCCAACCACACAACTTGGACTGGGCTTTACTGGACAAAAAAACATAGGATTGGACAAGCAAACTTTCAATGGACGCATACGCTACAATTGGCTACCAAAGAAAAACATCTCCAATACATTTGATTTGTTGAACCTTCAATATGTAAGAAATTTAAACCCCGGAAATTACTTCAATGTTTATCGTAACTCTTTCAGCAGATTAGAAACAATAGCGCTAAACGCCTACCCTACACCCCAAGAGTTTTTAATAAATAACAGCGATGGAACTACGCAATTAGACATCAATACTGTAGATAATTTTATGGCGCTGGTTGAGGGTGACGCGGATTTTCAAAGCAGTAATGCCAGTGAATATCAATCGGTTAGAAACATTCGCGAGCGAAAAAATAGATTGATTCAAAACAACCTTATTTTGGCCAGTAACTTCAACCTCACAAAGGACAAACGCGAAAACTCATTTGATACTAATTTTTCTATTTTTAGATTAAAGCTCGAGTTGGCGGGGAATCTACTCAATGCAACCTCTGACCTCATAGGTTTGGATAAAAATGAAAATGGAGAATTTGAAATCAACAACGTCGCTTTTTCTCAATATATTAAAACTGAAATAGATTACATCAAATTGTGGGATGTCGGACGTAACAATGTTTTGGCGTTTAGGACTTTTGCAGGAATTGCCATACCGCTTGGAAACTCCTCTACCATTCCTTTCTCTAAAAGTTTTTTCGCAGGAGGTTCAAACGACAACCGTGCATGGACAGCCTACAATTTGGGGCCTGGTCGTTCCAGCAACAACAACGAATTTAATGAAGCTAATTTTAAAATAGCCATTAGTTTCGAACACCGTTACAAACTTTTTGGAAAACTAAACGGCGCTTTTTTTATAGACGCAGGTAACATTTGGAACGTCTTAGATGATGTTGAGGATCCAAGCGCCATTTTTGACAGTTTTGAATCGCTAACAGACCTGGCTATTGGATCTGGTTTCGGACTTCGATATGATTTTGGCTTTTTTATTTTAAGGTTTGATACTGGATTTAAAACCCACAATCCAACTTACAGCGGAACTGACCGATGGTTTAAGGATTATAATTTCAGCAAAGCAGTTTACAACATTGGAATAAATTATCCTTTTTAAAATCCCGTCTATAATTCAATCGATTTCGTATCTAGGGTTGAACAATACCGATTGAAAAAGTAATGCCTCGTCATAAATTTTAGTACTTTTGACGCAAATAAAAAATAAAATGAGTCATTTAATCCAAGCCGGTGTTGCTACTGGAAAAGAAGTTCAAAAGATTTATAAACTTGCCAAACAAAAAGGATTTGCACTTCCCGCAGTCAATGTCATTGGTTCTAATAGCATAAATGCAGTTTTAGAAACTGCCAAAGGACTCAATGCACCAGTGATTGTTCAATTTTCTAATGGGGGAGCTCAGTTTAATGCTGGAAAAGGCCTTTCTAACGAAAAACAGCAAGCAGCCATAGCTGGTGCCGTCGCAGGGGCCAAACATGTCCATCAAATGGCCGCAGCTTATGGCGTCTCTGTTATTTTGCATACCGACCATTGCGCTAAAAAATTACTGCCTTGGATTGATGGTTTGTTAGACGCTAGTGAAACACATTTTAAAGCCACTGAAAAACCTCTCTACAGCTCCCATATGATTGACCTTTCTGAAGAACCTCTTGAGCAAAATATTGAAATCTGCAAAGCTTATTTAAAAAGAATGTCCAAAATGGGTATGACCCTGGAAATTGAATTGGGTATTACAGGCGGCGAAGAAGATGGTGTTGACAACAGTGATGTAGATTCGTCTAAGCTTTACACCCAGCCAGAGGAAGTAGCCTACGCATATGAAGAGCTAAGCAAAATAAGTGATCAGTTTACCATCGCGGCTGCTTTTGGAAATGTTCACGGAGTTTACAAACCCGGAAACGTCAAATTAACGCCAAAAATTCTTAAAAACTCTCAGGAGTTCATCACAAATAAATATGGGGTTTCAGAAAACCACATCGATTTTGTGTTTCACGGTGGTTCAGGTTCATCAGTTGAAGAAATTCGAGAAGCCATTGGTTACGGAGTGATCAAAATGAATATTGATACCGATCTACAATATGCGTTTATGACTGGTGTGCGAGACGACTTTTTAGCACATCAAGAATACTTAGCTGCCCAGATTGGCAATCCAGATGGAGAAGATGTCCCAAATAAAAAATATTACGATCCCAGGCGCTGGTTAAGACAAGCCGAGACCGCTTTTATTGCGCGTTTAAAAAGGGCTTTTGAGGATTTAAACAATGTAGACACATTGTAAAAAAATATCATTAGATTTGCTTTAATATCTAACCATTTACAAAACTATGGCTTGGTTCAAAAGAACAAACAAAGGCATTCAAACCCCAACCGAAGCAAAACGCGACACCCCTAAGGGACTTTGGTATAAATCACCCACCGGAAAAATCATTGAAACTGAAGAGTTAGAAAAAAACTTTTTTGTCAGTCCAGAAGACGGTTACCACGTACGCATTGGAAGCAATGAGTATTTCAACATCTTATTTGACGATAATAAATTTAAGGAACTCGATAAAAAAATCACTTCCAAGGACCCCTTAAAATTTTCGGATAAAAAAAAATATAGCGATCGTTTGAAAGCGGCGCAAGACAAAACAAAACTTAAAGACGCCGTTCGTACTGCCGTTGGTAAATCAAAAGGCAAAGACTTGGTTGTAGCCTGTATGGATTTTCGCTTTATTGGAGGTTCTATGGGCAGTGTAGTAGGAGAAAAAATTGCACGTGCTGCAGATTTTGCCCTCAAGAAAAAAATTCCTTTTATGATCATTTCAAAATCGGGAGGGGCACGAATGATGGAGGCCGCCCTGTCTTTAATGCAAATGGCTAAAACTTCTGTTAAATTGGCGCAATTGGCAGAGGCTGGTATTCCTTATATATCACTTTGTACAGATCCCACCACTGGTGGGACCACAGCTTCCTTTGCGATGCTGGGAGACATCAATATCAGTGAACCAGGCGCATTAATTGGCTTTGCGGGACCCCGAGTTGTCCGCGATACGACAGGAAAAGAGTTGCCAGATGGATTTCAAACAGCCGAATTTGTTTTGGAACACGGCTTTTTAGACTTTATCACCCACCGCCAAGCGCTGAAGGATAAGGTGAACCAATACATCGATTTGATTCTTAATCAACCTCTAAGAGCATAATTTTTTTAAAGCAAAGCGCAATTTTATTGAAATTGTCTATATTTGCCCTTCAATTCTTAACTACAGAATTGTTTACATAAAAATTATTTAAATAAATATTGGAATGTACCTAACAAATAAGATCAAAAAAGACATCTTTAAAAAACATGGTAAAGATGGGAAAAATACAGGTTCCTCAGAAGGACAAATCGCATTGTTTACCCACAGAATTAATCACCTAACCGAGCACCTTAAGAATAACCGAAAAGACTATAACACAGAGCGATCTCTTGTAAAGCTTGTAGGAAAGCGTCGTTCCTTGCTGGACTATCTCATGAAAAAAGACATCTTGAGATACCGTGCAATTGTTAAAGAATTAGGATTAAGAAAATAATACCGAACTAGAGGCTGTATGCCTCTTTTTGATTGAGCGTAATTTTACGCAAAACACATAGAAGAAGCTAATTAAAGTTTTTCATTGGTCACAACACACACAACAACACAACACCAATGTTTAATTAGAAAAATATAAAATGATTCCAAAAGTTTATAAAGAGGTCATTGACCTCGGTGATGGAAGAGAAATTTCCATAGAAACCGGAAAATTAGCCAAACAAGCCCATGGTTCTGTTGTGGTTCAATCCGGAAATTGTATGCTGCTTTGTACAGTCGTATCAAATTACAAACAATCGGATGTGGATTTTTTACCACTCACGGTAGATTATCGCGAAAAATTTGCCGCTGCTGGTCGTTATCCAGGTGGATTTTTTAAGCGCGAAGCTCGTCCAAGCAACGGAGAAATTCTAACCATGCGTTTAGTAGATCGCGTTTTGCGGCCATTGTTTCCCAAAGATTACCACTCGGAAACCCAAGTGATGATTCAATTGATGTCAAATGACGAAGATGTCATGCCAGATGCCATGGCAGGATTGGCGGCCTCTGCAGCCATTCAGTTGTCAGATTTTCCATTTGAATGTGCCATTTCTGAAGTTAGAGTTGGGCGCATCAATGGTGAATTTATCATCAACCCTAGCAGAGTACAACTCGAAGAATCTGACGTTGATATGATGATTGGTGCCTCAGCAGATTCTGTGATGATGGTCGAAGGTGAAATGGATGAAATTTCTGAAGAAGAAATGGTAGAGGCAATCAAATTCGCACACGAGGCTATCAAAGTACAGTGTGCAGCTCAAGAGAAATTAGCCAAAGCCTTTGGTAAAAAGGAAGTTCGTGAATATGAAGCTGAAAACGCCGATGAAGACCTGGCTAAAAAAGTACATGACATGGCCTATGACAAGGTTTATGCCGTAGCAAAAGCAGGTTCTGTAAAACAGCAAAGAAGTGCCGCTTTTTCTGAAATCAAAGATGAAATTACTGCCAGCTTTTCCGAAGAGGAACAAGAGAGTTACGGAGATTTAATTTCCAAGTATTACAGAAAAGCCGAAAAGGCCGCAGTCAGAGACCTGACGCTTAATGAAGGATTGAGACTGGATGGACGAAAAACAGATGAAATACGACCCATATGGTGTGAGGTAGATTACTTGCCCTCCACACATGGCTCATCAATATTTACACGTGGTGAAACCCAAGCACTTGCAACGGTAACACTGGGTACGTCAAGAGATTCAAATCAAATTGATATGCCCTCACACGAAGGTGAAGAACGTTTTTATTTACACTACAATTTTCCGCCTTTTTGTACTGGTGAAGCACGACCCATTCGCGGAACTTCACGCCGTGAAATTGGACATGGAAACTTAGCACAACGCGCCCTCAAAGGAATGGTGCCCGAAGATTGTCCATACACAGTGCGAGTGGTAAGTGAAGTTTTAGAAAGTAACGGTTCCTCATCCATGGCCACCGTTTGTTCTGGGACCATGGCCCTGATGGATGCTGGTGTACAATTAAAGAAACCGGTCTCAGGTATTGCCATGGGATTGATTTCTGATACAAATAGCGGAAAATATGCGGTGCTTTCAGATATCTTAGGAGACGAAGATCACCTTGGAGATATGGATTTTAAAGTCACTGGAACAGCCGATGGGATTACGGCTTGTCAAATGGATATCAAAGTAAAAGGCCTATCTTATGAGATCTTGGTCAAAGCTTTGCAACAGGCAAGAGATGGCCGCTTGCACATATTGACCAAACTACTTGATACAATTTCTGCACCTGCTGAGGATGTGAAACCACATGCCCCAAAAATGGTCACGCGCATCATCCCCAACGAATTTATTGGAGCGCTTATTGGTCCTGGTGGAAAAGTCATTCAGGAACTTCAGAAAGAAACTGGCACCACCATTGTCATAAATGAAGATCCAGTAACTGATGAAGGTATTGTTGAGATTCTTGGAACGGACCAAGACGGTATTGACAATGTTTTAGCAAAAATAGATTCCATTATGTTTAAGCCCGAAGTTGGCAGTGTTTATGAGGTAAAAGTTATTAAAATGCTAGATTTTGGTGCGGTAGTTGAATATATGGAGGCGCCCGGAAATGAAGTTTTGTTGCACGTAAGTGAGCTGGCTTGGGAACGCACTGAAAATGTCTCAGATGTTGTCAATATGGGCGATGTCTTTGACGTGAAATATTTTGGTGTTGATGCAAGAACCCGAAAGGACAAAGTATCTCGAAAGGCCTTACTTCCAAAGCCAGAAGGTTATGTAGAACGTCCTCCTAGAGATCGAAAACCAAACAACAGAGGTAGAGACAATCGTAGAAATGATCGAAAACCAAGACGTGATTAAAGATGTCCATATGTTGACAATTTATTAAAAAAACCATTTTAAAATAAAATGTCTTTTTTTGTAACATTTGGTTGGTATAAGACGTACAACCATATGAAACCAAAATAAATTGAATAAGATTAAACAATATGAGACAACTTAAAATTACGAAACAGGTCACCAACAGAGAAACCGCTTCTCTAGACAAATACCTTCAGGAAATTGGAAAAGTTGATTTAATTACCGCTGATGAAGAAGTGGAATTGGCCCAAAGGATCAAATCCGGTGACCAAATCGCTTTAGAAAAATTAACCAAAGCCAATCTTCGTTTTGTCGTTTCAGTTGCCAAGCAATATCAAAATCAAGGGCTCACCCTACCCGATTTAATTAATGAGGGCAATTTAGGGCTTATAAAAGCCGCTCAGCGCTTTGATGAAACCCGTGGGTTTAAATTTATTTCCTATGCCGTGTGGTGGATTCGTCAATCTATTCTTCAAGCCTTGGCAGAACAGTCAAGAATTGTACGCCTGCCACTAAACAAAATTGGATCCATCAATAAAATTAATAAGACCTATGCCTTTCTGGAGCAATCTCACGAAAGACCTCCAAGTGCTGAAGAAATTGCCAAGGAATTGGATATGACTATCAATGATGTCAAAGAATCTATGAAAAATTCTGGCCGACATGTTTCCATGGACGCTCCGCTTGTTGAAGGAGAAGATTCCAACCTCTATGATGTTTTACGTTCAGGAGAGTCGCCAAACCCAGACAAAGAACTCCTACACGAATCATTAAGAACAGAAATTGAACGCGCACTTGAAACATTAACCCCTCGAGAAGCAGATGTCATTCGTTTGTATTTTGGCTTGGGCAACCAACACCCTATGACTCTGGAGGAAATCGGAGAAACCTTTGATCTCACAAGAGAAAGAGTACGCCAAATAAAAGAAAAAGCCATTCGACGTTTAAAGCACACCTCAAGAAGTAGAATCTTAAAAACCTATCTAGGTTGACAATAAAACCCTCGCCATTAAGGTGGGGGTTTATTTTTTGTGGTATTTTTGTTAAACTAAAAAAGTATTATGCAATCACTAATAGCACCCTCTATTTTAGCCGCCGATTTTGCCAACCTTCAACAGGATGTTGAACTGGTCAATAACAGCCAGGCCGACTGGTTTCACATCGATATCATGGACGGCGTTTTTGTTCCCAATATTTCTTTTGGGATGCCTGTTTTAAAAGCCATTGCAAAACACGCCAAAAAAATATTAGATGTGCATTTAATGATTGTAGAACCTGAGCGTTATATCAAAACATTTGCAGAGCTAGGTAGCAATGTTTTAACGGTGCATTTTGAAGCTTGTAAAGATCTAACTCAAACCATAATGGCCATAAAGGATGAGGGTATGAAGGCGGGCGTTGCCATAAACCCAGATAGCAGTATTTATGTATTAGAGCCATTTATTGCTGAGATTGATCTTGTTTGCCTGATGAGTGTACAACCAGGATTTGGGGGCCAAAGTTTTATTGAAGGAACTTATGAAAAAATCCAACAGCTCAAAGAGCTAATTCACAAAAAAGGGGCTGCGACAAAAATTGAAGTTGACGGTGGGGTCACTGCCGCAAATGCCAAAAAATTAAATAATTTGGGGGCCGATGTTTTGGTGACTGGAAGTTTTGTCTTTAAAAGTGAGGACCCCTATAATACCATTGCTGACTTAAAGCAACTTAGCGCATAGGGTAACGAACTTGAAGTGATAGTAAATTTATAGATCTGCTCGAAACCTTTGTAAATTAACACCTAGAAGTAATTTAATTAAAATTCACTAAATTTACTATATTTAATTAATATACTTGTATTATTGGTATAGAGATATGAATTCGCAATCTTATGAATGATAAAAAAAAATA
>JAYYCW010000097.1:0-7159 GCA_036161535.1 Bacteroidota bacterium
ATCTATGAGTTCAGATAAATCTTTTAAGGCCTGATCGGAGTTTTCAGTAAATCGACTGGTCGATCTGCTCAGTTTTAAGTGACCCTGCCAACCAATCCCGTCAACACGTAATCCTTTTGATCGCAAGTAAAGAATTGTTTCTTTTAGCTTATCCCACATGGGCTTTTGCATCCCAGCATTTTGATTGTAAACCAACTTTACATTTGGGGCATATTTGGTTGCAATTTCAAAAGCCTTAACAATGTACTTTGGAAAACCATTTTTGTCAAATCCCATTTTGAGCCATGGATTTTCCCATAAATTGGTCCCTTTTTTTGGGCCAAACCAATTTCCATTAGGCAAAATAGTTTCGTTGACAACATCCATATATTTTACCATAGGTTCTAGATTGTAGCGTTTGGCAGAGGCCGTCATAAAATCAATCATCACAGCCTCGAGTTCTTCAGCTGTTCTGTCGTCTTCCTTGGCCCATTTTGAGGCTTGAGGACTTACAGGCCCATGTATTCTTAAAGTTAGTTGATTGGCTCTAGAAAATTCCAAAAAATCCTCAGTACGATCCCATTGCCAAACACCTGGCTGCGGATGTACACGAGATTGTTTGGCTGCATTTGCAGGCGTCAAAAATTTAAAATCTTTTAGAAAAAGTTCTTCTTTTTTAGAGTTGAGCCCGTAATGATTGAGGGTCGCACCAATCTTGAGCTTGTTTTGAGGTTTTTTAATAAAATTTTTGAGAGGTGTTTCGGCCTGTTTGTTGAAGTAGTTGGCCGCTAATTTTTGAAATCTGCGCATTAAATTCGACTTGTCTTCTGCTCCGGAAAGATTTTGAGTCTCATTGGGGTCTAGTTTATAATCGTAAAGTTCCTCAGCAAAAATATCTCCTTGAAAAATGGGATCCGTACTTTTTTTGTCCTGAATCCATACGGTGTAGCGGTAGCGATCCGTGCGAAAACTATAACCCGTTTTATTAGAATTGGTGTATTGACTTACAGCAAAAGGTTTAACGGATAACTGCTCACCTTTGACAAGTGGAAGCAAGCTTACCCCATCTAAATTGCTGGGAATTTCTAATCCAGAAGCCTCGCAAAGCGTGGGGAATATATCTACAAACTCTGTGGGGGAAGTGACTTGAATTTGTTTTTTTATACTTGGGTCATAAATTATTAAAGGGGAACGGGTGGCTTGTTCAAAATTTGAATGTTTGTTCCAAAGACCGTGATCTCCAAGGTGCCATCCATGATCTCCCCAAATTACAACAATGGTATTTTTGTCAAGACCAGTAGCCTTTAGCTTATCTAATATTTTACCAATTTGAGCATCGACAAAGCTTGTAGCCGCGTAGTAGCCATGAATCAACTTTTTCTGAAATGTCTCTGACAATACAACGCGTTTGTTTTCTGAAACCTCATAAGAAATTTCTGGGGTGATATAAGATCGTAATTCACCCGAACTGTGATAAGCGATACGGGGACCATTTTTAGAATCACCTTGAAAGCCAGCAATCTCAAATTTTGAGGAGTCGTATAAATCCCAGTATTTTTTGGGGGCTGTAAAAGGCAAGTGTGGACGTTTAAAACCTACTGCTAGGAAGAAGGGCTTTGTTTTTTTGTCTTTATATGAATCTAATAATTTGATGGTTTGAACTGCCAGAGCGCCATCGACATAGGCTGCATCGGGCGCATCACTCATTGCAAAAGGAGGCTTGTAACGGTCCCTTACGTATTTCCCAAGATTTTTTTCACCTTTGGATTTCGCTTCATTTCTTAAAGCCCTTATCTTTTCCTTAATTTCAGGATTTTGATAAAATCCTATCGCCGGAGGTCCATAATCACTTGGATAGTCTAATTTGTGTTCTGGTAAAAAGGGAGTTGACCAAGAAGGCTTGTCTCTCTGCTTGTCAACGCAACGTGGATCGAAAATTTTACCCAACCCAACCGTTTGATAGCCTTGTTCCTTAAAATATTGTGGAATGGTAACAATGTCTGGAACCATGTCGCGCATCTTGGTTTTTAAATCTCTGACCTTAGTGTAATCAGGACGTTTACCAGTCATCAAACTCGCCCTAGAAGGGCCGCATATGGCTTGTTGTGTGTGGTTGTTTAAAAATACGGTTGATTTTTTTGAAAATTCGTCCATGTATGGCGTCTGAGCAATAAAATCCCCAAAGGATCCAATGGTGGGTTTTAAATCGTCCACTGCAATGAATAAGATATTGGGAGAGGCTGTTACATCTTGGGCGAAGGCAAGACATGAAAGTCCAATAAAAGCAAAAAGTATTTTTATGGTTTTGATAATCTTTGGTCTTAGTTTGGATTCAAAATTAAAGTTTTTGAAAAGCGATGCAAAATAAAATTGACAAATAATAATTGTCTAATATAGAGACTAAAATCGTATTTTTAGAAATATTTTTTATTAATTGTAATATATGCCAAAGTCTAGTTTTTTAAATATTTGTCTCTTTTTATCACTGCTTGCATTTTCTTGCCAAAAAGAAAAGGCTAAAACAACCCGCTCAGTCAAACCAAAAGTTGATGGCATGGTTTGGATCCCAGCTGGTATATTTGAAATGGGAGCTTCTGAATCAGACGCCATGGCGCTTTCACATGAAAAACCAAAACACACTGTAAAAGTTGACGGATTTTATATGGACGAAACGGAAGTGACCAATTCACAATTTTCAAAATTTATTGAAGCTACTGGTTATGTGACTACCGCAGAACGGCCAGTTGACTGGGATTTAATAAAATCACAATTGCCACCTGGAACTCCCAAGCCACATGATTCTTTACTTAAACCAGGCTCACTATTATTTAAAAAAACTGAGCAATCAGTTCCCAATTTGTATGACTTTTCTCAATGGTGGCGTTGGAGTATTGGTGCAAATTGGAAACAACCTCAAGGAAAAGGAAGTAGTATTACAGGTAAAGAAAATCATCCAGTGGTACACATCTCATTTGAAGACGCGCTGTCTTATTGCCAATGGGCTGGACGGCGTCTGCCCACTGAGGCCGAGTGGGAATATGCAGCAAGAGGAGGAAAAAAGAATAAAATTTATTTTTGGGGGAATCTTTCCAATTCTCTCTCAAAATATGTCAACAGTTGGGAGGGTGAATTCCCAGTTAACAATACACAGGCCGATGGGTTTGAAAAAAGTGCTCCAGTCAAAACATATCCACCAAATGATTTTGGACTCTATGAAATTTCTGGGAACGTATGGGAATGGACCAGCGACTGGTATAATATAAATTATTATGAAAGCTGTCGTAAAAATTCGCTCACAAACAACCCCAATGGAGCTGACAGTGCCTACAACCCCAACAATCCCTATATAGAAGAAAAAGTAATACGTGGGGGCTCTTTTTTGTGTAATGACTCCTATTGCGCAAGCTATAGAGTTTCGTCAAGAATGGCCACAGATCCAAATACATCCCTAGAGCATTTAGGTTTCAGAACCGTGTTGGCTGTAAATAAATAAAAGAATCTTTACTTGATCAAACCTTTTTTTAATTCATTTCATTATCAAAATGATGGTTTAAGGAGAATTCCAAGAAGTTAGTTTTATAATTTTATGAAATATTTCAGTATTGTCAAAAACCCCAGAAAATTCTTCAGCTCCAGGGCCAAATGCAAATACTGGAATCAGCGTAGCGGAATGGCCTCCAGTTGAAAAACTTGGAGCTATGATATTGTAATCCTCATCAATATTTCCATCTGCACCCTTAATTTTTTTACCCCCTAAGGTAAACCCCCCTGTCTCGTGATCAGAGGTAACAATGACTAAAGTCTCACCATCTTTTTCAGCGAAATCAAGAACGGCGCCAATGGTTTCATCAAAGTCAATGAGTTCACTGATCAAATATTTTGCATCATTGTCATGTCCCCCCCAGTCAATTTGAGCGCCTTCAGCCATTAAAAAAAAGGGGGCGTTCTTTTGGTTCAAAAACTTTACACCAAGTAGGGTTGCATCCCTTAAAAAAGTTCCGCGACCGTCCATTATTTTTGGCATACCGTTCTCTGCCAACAGAAAGGCTTGTTTTGGATTGTTTTTAATTGACTCAAAATCTAGTAGCCACTTGGTATTTAAAACGAAACCTTTGGATCTCAAACTGTCTGTAACATCTATACCATCTCCTCTAGAAGAAAAAAATTTATTACCACCTCCAGCAAAATAATCCACCTCAGAGAGAGAAAGCTGAAATGCAATATCTTCCTCTTGATTGCGATTGACCACATGGGCAAAAAAGCAAGCTGGAGTTGCATGGGTAATGGATGAAGTGGTCACAATCCCAGACTTGACACCTTTAGCAGAAGCCAACTCAACAAGATTTTCAACAGATGAATGATCTTCCAAAACTCCAATTGCGCCATTGTAAGTTTTCTGGCCAGTTGCAAAAGCTGTGGCGCTGGCCGCTGAATCTGTTATATCATTGTCAGAGGAAAAAGTATGCATCAATCCAATGTGTTTAAAACGAGAATAGTGAACTAGTGAATCTTTATAAAAATATGCTGAAGAAATTTGGGACAAGCCGGCTCCGTCACTGATAAGGAAAATAACATTTTTGGGGGCTGAGTTGAAGTTTTTTTGAGAGTGATATTCCTTACAATTTGTAAAAATAAGAGAGAAAATAAGCAGATTAATAAAGGATAATTTAGTCATATAATTTATATAAATATTAAACGAACTTATCGAAACATGATTAAAAAACCATAAACTAAAAGTCATTAAATTGATAATTAACGACGGCGGCGATTGTTTCTAAATTCGACCATTTTATTTTGAATTAATTCTTGGTATCCAGACTTTGTGATTTGGATGCCCTTCTTGGGAGCTTTTATTTCAATTTTTTCAGCAGGGTTTAAAATAATTTTATTACACAGCATTACGGTATTACCAGCACTTACCTCCAAGATTAATCCAGGAAGCCCCCAATATTCAGATGGACCATGGCTGACCGGAATTTCTGGACAATACCAAGCCTCAATTGCAGTGATATCCAGATTCTTTTCAGAGGCTTCACTGACTCTGTCCTGCGTTTCGGTAGTACGCATTCTGCTCCATGAAAAAGAATACCACAGTAAATCATCTGAGGGAATAAATGTTGTTGCTTTGAAGCAGTTGTAATTGCCTATTTTTTTTGTTTCACTGCCCAATGTCCACTGAATCGGTTGTAATTGATCCTTGACTAAAAATTTTTTGCCATAAAATTCTTGTTGTTGGATTTGAGAATTTATTTTAACGTTTTTATAATTCTCCCCTGCTGCAAAATTTTTGCCCCAAGAGTCAGTGGCGCCAGATATTGCATCCAACTGCTCTTCTTCAATAAACAAAGATTCTTCCTTGTTAAAAGTTAGAGTAAATTCTTTTTCTAAGCGATTTTTGAGTCGGGCTGCAACTTGTTTTTTTTGGGCTTCACTCATTCTTGAACCCCAACGCCCAAGCTCCATTTTTGTTTTCGAGATATATATGGCTTGTCCTTGAAAATCACTTTTATTTTGGATGTAACTGCTTTGAGTAAGAAAGATCAATAATGTAAATAAGCCGAGCCCTTTAAAAAAATAGTTTATCATTTTATATAAATTAATAAATTTTAAAACACCACTAATGTAGCGCAACACAATGACAATGGAAGGTTGTTTATTAAAAAATTAACAACCTAAATGCTTATCTATTTTAGAATCTCTGATGCTTTTTCAACTAATAGGCTTTATATTAAAATATTGAAAGCGTAAATAGTTGATGAATTATATTTCTTGAAGTTGGCAACGACTAAATTCTGGGCAAATCATTTTCATCCTTGAGTGGTAAGTCAGAATGTCCCATGAGGAAGGAATCGATGTGATGGGCGGCTTGTCTACCCTCTGAAATTGCCCATACAATTAAAGATTGGCCTCTGCGGATATCTCCGGCAGCAAAAACTCCAGGCACATTGGTTTTGTAATCTTTGGTTGTTGCCTTAATATTGGTTCGAAAATCGGTATCCAAACCAAATTGATCTATGAGGGCGCTACCAGGTCCCGTAAAGCCAAGAGCTAGCAGTGCAAGATCACATGGCCAGATTTTATCTGTATTGGGAATCTGCTTAAGTTGAGGGCGCTCGCCTTCTTTAAAAACCCATTCCACCTCACAAGTTAAAAGACCTGTTAAATGGCCATTTTCATCCCCTAAAAATTCTTTGGTTGAAATGCTCCAAAAACGCTCAACGCCTTCTTGGTGTGAAGAGCTAGTCTTGATTTTCATAGGCCAAAAAGGCCATGGTTGGTTGGCAGGTCTCCCCTTTGTTGGTTTGCTAAGTATTTCGAAATTGGTAACAGAAATAGCCCCATGGCGGTTGGAAGTCCCAATACAATCCGAGCCTGTATCTCCTCCTCCAATAACAACCACGTTTTTGTCCTTTGCAGAAATTACCTCTTTAAAATTTTTTAATCCGTCCACATATTCGTTGTTGAGCTTTAAAAAGTCCATGGCTTGAACCACTCCTTTTAAATCAGCACCCTTAATGGGAAGGCTGCGCTTGGCAGTGGCGCCTCCACAAAGCAAAATAACATCAAAATCAGATCTCAAAGTTTCAACAGAAACATCTTTACCAACATTAGTATTGGTTTTAAATATAATCCCTTCTTGCTCTAATACCTCAACTCGGCGGTCAATTACTTGTTTTTCTAGTTTAAAATCAGGAATCCCATATCTTAAAAGACCCCCAATTTTTGAGTCTCTTTCAAAAACTGTTACCAAATGCCCTGCTCTATTGAGTTGTTGTGCAGCAGCAAAAACAGAGGGTCCAGAACACACAACAGAAATAGCCTTACCCGTTCTATGCTCAGGCTTATGGGCTTTTATCCACCCCTTATCAAAATCAATATCTACAATATTTTTTTCAATATTATATATGGAAACAGCGTCGGAATTAATCCCCAACACACAAGCTTGTTCGCAAGGTGCAGGACAAAGACGTCCCGTAAACTCTGGAAAATTATTGGTTGAGTGTAGTATCTTAGCCGCTCTTTCCCAGTTCCCCAAATAAACATTGTCATTGAAATCTGGAATTAAATTCCCCAAAGGACAGCCACTGTGACAAAATGGTATACCACAGTCCATACAGCGGGCTCCCTGATTCTTAATAGTATTTTCGTCTAGTGGGATGGTAAACTCATTATAGTTTTT
>JAYYCW010000098.1:0-4296 GCA_036161535.1 Bacteroidota bacterium
ACCTGCACCAGCGTTGTTGATAAGCACATCAATTTTCCTTACTTTTTTTAACAGATTGTCCATACATTTTTGGATGGATTCCGGTTTTGTAACATCTAGTTCAACAATTGTAAATTTAGAGTCTTTGTATTTTTCAGGAAAGCGGCTGCTCCCATATACCTCAAAACCTTTTTGGGTCAAATAATCCCCAATGCTTTTACCAATCCCCGAAGATCCGCCGGTAATAAATACTGTTTTTGGCATAATTGAGTCGTATTTAAAATATAAAGATAGAAAGATTTAAGAAATTAAAAGACATAAAAAAAGGCAAGCGACCTACATCACACCGCTACGACCATTTACCTTTGCTGCGTTCCCGCCCTGGAGGATTCAACAGGAGCTGGTTGTGTAGAACTTGCCTCGGTCAAAGATACAATGTTTTAATATTCTTTTAATGATTTTTTTTAGTGAACATAAATAAATAAATTGCCAAAAATACAGCAATGCCTATGTCCTTCTTCAAACAGTTAAAAATCATTGCCCTTGGCGCTACTATTTACAGTTGTGGGAATTCTTCCAAAGCCCTAAAGTCCAACTTTTCAATTCTGTCCAATACCGCTAAAAATATCATTAGCAATGCCGACACCTTAAAGTTGTCTGTTTTAAACACCAATAACAAGAAAATTGATTCTGAGGCGTTTAGAATGAACAATCGACGAATTACTGATGACATAGCGCTCAAAGGCACTGCATTGGGTGAAAAAATAATCAAAGCCACTGTTTTTTTTGAAGGTAAAAGGGAAGTCGCCTTGCTGAAAATTATTGTGGTCAATAGCAATACTCCCAAGCTTTATGCATATGAGTTGGTCAATACCTACCCCCACGACATCAATTCCTACACCCAAGGGCTGGAATTTTACAAGGGTGTTTTATATGAGAGCACTGGGCAATATGGTGAGTCTAAACTCCGAGCACTAGATTATAAAAACAATACAGTCCTTAAAAACATAGATCTCTCCTCATCCTATTTTGGTGAAGGTTTAACGGTCTTAAACGATAAAATATATCAATTGACTTGGAAAGAAGGCCGCGGGCTCATATATGATATCAATAGTTTTGAGTCCTTGGGGAATTTTAAATACGGTCAAAGCAAAGAGGGCTGGGGATTGTGTAATGATGGCACTCAGCTCTATAAAACAGACGGTTCAGAAAATATTTGGATTTTAAATGCTGAAACTTTACAAGAAGAACGTTTTGTACAGGCCTATACCAATAAGGGCAGATTGACAAATTTAAATGAACTTGAATGGGTGGAAGGAAAAATTTATGCTAACCGCTACCAAAAAAATGGGGTCGCTATTATCAATCCAATCAATGGCGCTATTGAAGCAGTGATAGATTTTAAAGCCCTAAAAGATAAAGTTACAGCGCATCCTGATTTAGATGTACTCAATGGTATGGCCTTTAATTCTGAAACTAAAACATTATTTGTCACTGGAAAGCGCTGGGACAAGTTATTTGAAGTCCGTATAATTCCCTCAAAATAATGCAGGTTTTCAAAACTTCACACACCGTAATTGAAAATGACATTGACTACCTAAATTACATATATAACATTCGTTTTTTGGAGTGGATTCAAGCATTAGATGCCATCAGATAGGAATCTGTATCCATAGCAATACAGCTCCATGAAAATGATTGGGTAGTCATGCGCCATGAAATTGACTACCTGACAGCAGCCATTGAGGGAGAGCAATTGGAAATCAAGACCTATGTATCTAAATATGAGGTTGATGCCAGAATTATAGAAGAATAGATTATAAATGCACAAACAGGAAAATCAGTACTGAAAAGCAAAACAAAATGGTGTATGAACAATCCCAAGACAAAATACCCCTAACGAATTCCTGAAAATATTTTAAGCATTTTTGATTAAACCAATATTTTTAAATTAAAAATTATACTTTTACAACTCAATATGCATCTATGAAACGGTCTTTTTTTTACCTACTAACGTTCTGTTTTTTGATATTTTGGAGTTCTTGTCGCAATGATTTTGATTTTAGAGTAAGTGAAGGTAGCCTACGTTTTTCAAAAGATACCATCTATTTAGACACCGTTTTTAGCAACATTGGTTCTAGTACTTACACCCTCAAAGTTTACAATACTTCAACGGCCAATATTTTGATTCCTAAAATCAAACTCCAAAACGGCCCAAATTCCAACTACCGTCTTAATGTTGATGGCATGACAGGTGATGTACCGCTTTCTGGCAATGAATTCACTGATGTAGAATTATTAGCCAAAGACAGCATGTATATTTTTATTGAAACCACCATAGACATTCTTGACTTGGTGAGCAACCAAACCCAGTTTTTATATACAGATGCTATCGAATTTGGACAATCCGATCTACAAAAAGTAGAACTGATTACCCTTGTCAAAGATGCGGTATTTATTTACCCACAACAGATTACTAATTCCGACGGTAATACAGAAATTGAAACCTTGAGTTTTGATGTGGATGGCGATGGAACGGCTGAAGCTACCAACCTTCAAGGCCGTTTTTTAGAGGCTTCCGAATTAAATTTTACCAATGAAAAACCCTATGTAATATATGGTTATGCAGCAGTGCCTGAAGGAGAAATTTTAACCATTGATCCAGGCGCGAGGCTGCACTTCCATGCCAATTCTGGCTTGTTACTCACAAACAATGCGACCATCCATGCCAATGGGCTTCCAAGCACCGATTCAGACCTTCTAGAAAATGAAATTATTTTTGAAGGCGATCGGTTAGAGCCGGATTTTTCTGAAATCCCTGGCCAATGGGGAACGCTATGGCTTTACAATGGGAGTACAGGCCATCAATTTAACCACTGTACCATTAAAAACAGTACAGTGGGTATCATTTCAGATGGCAATCAAAATAATACGTCTAAACTCCTAATTACCAATACTCAAATTTATAATTCTAGTAATTTTGGCGTCTTGGGACGCGCCACTAATATAAAAGCAGAAAATTTAGTTGTTAATAAAAGTGGACAGTCTTCCTTTGCGGCGACCTTTGGTGGCAACTACGATATAGTCCACTCTACCCTTGCCAACTACTGGACCAATAGCTTCAGACAATTTCCGGCGCTGTTAATTAACAATTTTACTGTTGACGAAGATCAAAATGTAGTTCCCAATAATTTAAATAGTGCAAATTTTACAAATTGCATTATTTATGGAAATGACAATCCAGAATTGTTGTTAGACGATGTATCTGGAGCAGAATTTGATTTTAAATTTAAAAACTGTTTATTAATGTTTAGTGATAACAACAATGTTTTTTCTGGCCCGTACTATGATTTTAACAACTTGAGCCTCTATGAAGACATGCGCTTTAATTTGGCGCCGGAGTTTTTAGACCCGGCTCAAAATTTATTACAAATTCCATTGGATTCCCCGGCAGCATCCGCGGCATCTGCGGCAGGAAACTTAAATACAGATATCACTGGGTCTTTGCGTCCCGTGCCGGCAGATCTTGGAGCTTACAATGCCATCGATTTTGAAAATTAAAAAACGACTAAACAAATAGCGGGCGGTGTCCCATCATGGTATTTACCCTTTTGGCCACAGATTCCAACACAGCCCCATTTTCGTAATTGCAAATAACTTCATCAATAAAAGCAACAATGGCTTCCATATCGTTTTCCTTAAGACCTCTGGTTGTTATGGCAGGGGTACCCACACGAATCCCAGAAGTCACAAATGGACTTTTTGTGTCAAAAGGAACCATATTCTTATTGGCAGTGATATCGGCTTGGACCAAGGCCTGTTCAGCCTCTTTACCAGTGATATTTTTATTACGCAAATCAATCAGCATCATATGGTTGTCAGTACCACCAGATATCAAATCATAACCGCGTTTAACAAAGGCTTTTGCCATGGCATCAGCGTTCTTTTTTACTCGTATGATATAATGCATGAAATCATCGGATAAGGCTTCTCCAAAAGCGATGGCTTTTCCGGCGATTACATGCTCTAGAGGCCCACCTTGATTCCCGGGGAATATAGCGGAATCTAAGAGCGAGGACATCATTTTTGGTTTTCCAGATTTAAAAGTCAAACCAAACGGATTTTCAAAATCTTTACCCATCATAATAAGTCCACCACGAGGGCCGCGAAGGGTCTTGTGTGTAGTCGTAGTCACAATATGACAATGAGGTAGTGGATCGTTTAACAAACCTTTGGCAATCAATCCTGAGGGATGAGAAATATCACCCAATAAAAGCGCATTTACACTGTCAGCGATTTCTCTAAATTTTTTGTAAT
>JAYYCW010000099.1:0-3237 GCA_036161535.1 Bacteroidota bacterium
AATTTTTAATTTTTTACAGTGAGAAGAATCTATGTCAAAAATATTAAAGTCACCACCCAAAGTAAGACTGATATCAGTAATTAGTTCCTCGCGAATCCCATCTAATGGGGGGTTGGTAACCTGAGCAAATAACTGTTTAAAATAATTGTAAATAAGCTGAGGGCGTTCAGAGAGCAAAGCCAGTGGTGTGTCACTCCCCATAGATCCTATAGGCTCTTTTGCTTGATTGGCCATAGGCAAGATTATGGTTTTGATGTCTTCTTGAGTATAGCCAAACAATACCTTGCGCTTTTCTAAGGTTTCTTGGTCAAGGAAGACAGGGCAATCGTTGTATGGTATTTCTTTAAGATAGATCAAATTTTCATCCAACCACTTTTGATAAGGATGCTTTTTTGAGATGGTTTCTTTTATTTCCTCATCGTTAATAATGCGCCCCTCATTCATATTGACCAAAAACATCTTTCCAGGCTCTAAACGACCGTGATATTCTACGTTATCAGGCGCAATTTCAATGACTCCTATTTCAGAAGACATAATGACATATCCATCTTTGGTCACAGAATAGCGTGAAGGTCTCAAACCATTGCGATCCAGAACTGCACCAATGTAGTTTCCGTCTGTAAATGGAACTGAGGCGGGCCCATCCCATGGTTCCATAAGGCAAGAGTTGTACTCATAGAATGCTCTTTTGGTAGCCGACATTTCATCATTTTTTTCCCATGCTTCGGGAATTAACATCATCATTATCTCGGGGAGTGAACGGCCTGTCATTAAAAGCAATTCAACTACCATATCCATAGACGCTGAATCTGATTTATTGGGAAGCACAACTGGAATAACAGATTTGATATCTTTCCCAAACCAGCCGCTATCGAACAAGGCCTCGCGAGACATCATCCTAAATACATTACCTCGTAAAGTATTGATTTCACCATTGTGGCACATATATCTGAAAGGCTGGGCCAAATCCCAGGTTGGAAATGTATTGGTTGAAAAGCGCTGGTGAACAAGTGCCAGTCGCGTGACAAAAAGGGGATTGGTCAAATCTTTGTAATAAAGCTTGATGTCTTCAGGAATTAACAGGCCTTTGTATATAATTATTTTTGTGGACAAACTCGGGAGATAAAAGAAATTTGATTCTGAAACTTTTGAATTGTAAATTTCGTGCTCTGTTTTCTTTCGGGCGACATATAATTTTAAATTAAATTCGAAGTCTTCTTGATCCTGAGTTGATTTGGAAATAAAAATTTGTTTGACGAATGGCTCTGTTTTTTTTGCTATAATACCTAGTACAGAGGGGTCTACAGGGAGGGTTCTCCAACCCAACAACTTCAAACCTTGGTCATTAAGATGGCGTTCAAAAACAGATTCACAGAAAGAACGCTGATTAGCTTTTCGAGGTAAAAAAACATTTCCAACAGCATAATCTCCAAATTCAGGAATCTCAAATGAGCAAGCTTTGGAAAAGAGCTCGTGAGGAATGTCAGTCAATATACCAGCGCCATCGCCAGTTTTACCATCCGCACTGACTGCACCTCTGTGTTCTAAACATTCTAAAATTTGAAGAGCCTTGTCTATGATGTCGTTCGATTTTTTTCCCTCGAGGCTGCAAATAAAACCAGCACCACAATTGTCGTGTTCAAATTCTGGTAAATACATGCCTTGTTTCTTCAACATAGATTTTTGGTTCAATTAAAATCTTGGTATAACAACCCAATATAACAACAAATACACTATTACTTGCGAGACTGGAGTCATTATTGTGAGATATTTAATATTAGACGGAAAAAATTATTAAAACGTATTTTAGGGACTTGATTTTTATTGAATTAACAATGTTATTTTGCAACTTATGAACAGCTTAATTTTTTACAAAACAATCCGAAAGTTCATTATAAAATTCATAATTATTAACTATTTTTAAATAACCCATGATTTAGTTGGGTCATTTTTGTTTAAGTAATTAATAGATATGCCCTTTTTTTTTAGGGGTTTACTTTTTTTTTGGATATTGTCGACTTGAGTCAATCAAAAACAATTAACTATCAAACTAAGAAAAATATTTTATTAATATGATTTAATTTTTTTGGTGATTAGAGAAAGCTTTAAAGAAGCCCTGTCTGTCAAGCTTTTTTTTGTCCTAAAATCTATGCAGAGTTTCTACTGGCATTGATAATACCATAGAGTGTACGCGTTACAATCTTTTCAAAAACTTCGATCTGCTCACGATCGATTGTTTTTTGTTTTTGTAATGCTTGTATTTTTCTTAGGGCGTATTGCTGGATGGTCAAAAGTGGCAACACAATAGATTCACGAACATCAATCGAGGCTTTTCCACTGGGTTCATTTTCCATCAGTGCTTTGTAACCTGTTATTTTTAAAAGCAGTGCCAGCGTTAATTTGTATTCTTTGTAGATAAGGGTCCAAAATTCGCCAAACTCTTCGTCTTCAGCCATGTATTTTGTCAACGGAAAGAAGGATTTACTTAAAGACATCATACTGTTTTCAAGCAATGTTTTAAAAAAACTTGAATTGTTGTAAAGAGCAATCACTTTGTTCAATTCCCCACGAGATTCATAAGCCTGAATGGCAGTACCAACACCAAAAAATCCTGGAACGTTTTGCTTGAGCTGACACCAAGAACCCACAAAAGGAATGGCCCTTAAATCTGAAAAAATTAATGCCTCCGACTTAGAGCGCTTTGAAGGGCGACTTCCAATATTCGCCTTGCCATAATACTTTAAAGTGCTGATGCGTTCCAAGTAAGGAATAAATTTAGGGTTTCTCTTAAAATCTTGATAAGCTTGATAACTAATTGATGCCAAAGTATCCATTGTTTTGCGATCTGCCTCTGAAAAGTCTTTGTTTACTTCGGATTGCAATTTGTTGGAAAGCCCTGAACTAATCAATTGTTCAAGGTTATATTTTGAAGAATCTGGGGTCCCAAAGTTAGAACTGATGGTCTGACCTTGTATGGTAAGTTGTACTTCCTTATCTTCTATTGTGGGCCCTAGAGACGCATAAAACTGATGGGTTTTACCACCACCACGAGCTGGAGGACCTCCACGACCATCGAAAAATACCACATCAATATTGTGTTGTTTGGAAACCGATGTCAAGGCTTCCTTAGCTTTAAAGATGGCCCAATTGGCCATAAAATATCCACCATCTTTAGTGCCGTCAGAAAAGCCCAACATAATGGTTTGCTTATGCCCCCTGGATCTAAGATGGGCTCTA
>JAYYCW010000100.1:0-5923 GCA_036161535.1 Bacteroidota bacterium
TGGTGATTTTCTGGTATTGTCAGGCTATTACAATTACAGCTTAGGTAAGCTAATTAAAAAGAAATTTAAACTCGTTAAAGACGGTTCACTGTTGTGGGAAGGGAATCCTCTTCAAGCAGAGATTAATATTGAGGCAATATACGATGGTATCAATGTCAATCCATCAACACTTCTCGACAATCCTATCAACCAGACAATTCCAGTTGAAGTTCAAGTGAAGCTTACAGGCCCTCTTGAAAAGCCAGATTTAGATTTTGATATTCGTTTTCCAAAAATTAATTCTACTCTTAACAATGAGATCAAAGATCGTTTACGCGACAAAGATAAAAGAGAATTTCAAGCCCTTTCACTACTTGCAACGGGCTCCTTTAGAAGCAAGATTAGTTTGGATTCTAAAGATGCTTTTGAATTGATGTCTGATGGAGTGACCAATGTCTTGAATGATATTTTCTCAAACGAGGACAATAAAGTCAAGCTAGGATTGGATTTAGATCTTGGTAAAAACACTCCTGAATACGAAACTGACAGCAGAGTGGGGGTTACACTTTCTACTAAAATCAGCGAAAATGTTCTAATTAACGGCAAAGTTGGAGTTCCTGTGGGCGGCGTCAGTCGATCGACGGTTGCAGGCGATTTTGAAGTAGAAGTTTTACTCAATGAGGACAGAACACTTTCTTTAAAATTCTTTAACAGAGAAAATAGCATCCAAAATTTTGGAGAGCAAATTGGATATACTCAAGGACTTGGCTTGTCTTACAACATTGAGTTTGACAATCTCAAAGAGTTGTTAAAAAAATTTTTTTATCACAAAGAGATTTCAAATTCTGACAGCTCCCAAAAAAAAGAGGAAAATTCTCAATATACCGACTATATTAATTTTAAATAATTTTGCTGTAAATCTTATCAAACTGTCAATGTTTGGTTTGAGTAAGTATTTTTTCAAATGAAAACGTTTGATTTTTAAGATTAAACAAAAATAGTTGTTTAAGTATTTAAGATTAAGGTATAAGTTTAGTAATTTTGTTCTCGAACTGATCATAATGTACAATACAATAAAAAAAGTTGGTGTTTTAACGTCAGGAGGTGATGCTCCTGGAATGAACGCTGCCATTAGGTCAGTGGTGCGAGCTTGCGCTTTTTACAAGATTGAATGTGTAGGTATTTTTAGAGGTTATCAAGGTATGATAGAGGGTGATTTTAAAACTTTGAAATCTAAAAGTGTCAATTATATAATAAATAAAGGGGGCACCTTTTTAAAATCCGCAAGGTCTAAAAAATTTAGAACAAAAGAGGGCAGAAAAATGGCATACGATCATCTCGTAAAGGAAGGTGTTGATGCCCTTGTACTAATCGGGGGTGATGGAACTTTTACCGGCGGTATGATTTTTAATAAAGAATTTAATTTTCCAGTAATTGGAATCCCTGGAACAATTGACAACGATATTTTAGGCACCAATTTCACCCTTGGATATGATACTGCTCTCAATACTGCAGTAGAGGCGATTGATAAGATTAGAGACACTGCAAGTTCTCACAAGCGTTTGTTTTTTGTCGAGGTTATGGGGAGAGATGTTGGACATATAGCCCTCAATGCTGGTGTTGGTTCTGGTGCTGAGGAGATTCTAGTTCCCGAAGAAAACCTTGGTTTAGATCGTCTTTTAGAATCTCTACAGAAAAGTAGAAAAACCGGAAAATCATCTACAATCGTACTGGTTGCCGAAGGAGACAAGACAGGAAATAATGTTTTTGAACTTCGAGATTATGTTGAAGAAAACTTAGAGGGTTATGACGTAAGAGTTTCAGTCTTAGGACATATGCAGCGCGGAGGAGCTCCAAGTTGTTTTGACCGAGTTTTGGCTTCTAGAATGGGCGTCAAAGCTGTGGAATCCTTGATGGCTGGAAAAAAAAATGTAATGGTTGGAACCATTAATAATAAACTCGAACTGTACCCCATTGAAAAAGCAGTCAAGGGCCATTCAAAAATAGACGAGGAACTCTTGAGGGTTTCTGATATTTTGAACGTATGAAAAAATTAACGAACCAAAAACAGATAAAAAAATGGTTAATGTGAAAATTGGAATTAATGGATTTGGAAGAATAGGAAGAATCGCTTTTAGAATTGCCTCCCAAAGACCAGATGTTGAAATTGTAGGGATTAATGACCTTTTAGATGTTGAGCACCTCGCATATCTTCTTAAGTACGACTCCGTACACGGACAATTTAAAGGAACCATTGAAACCAAAAATGGGAACTTAGTTGTTAATGGTAATGAAATTAGAATTACTTCTCAGCGAAATCCAGAAGACCTCAAATGGGATGCTGTTGGTGCCGATGTTGTGATGGATTGCACTGGACTTTTCACAACTCTTGAGGGGGCTAAAAAGCATTTGACTGCCGGTGCAAAAAAGGTAGCAATTTCTGCGCCTTCTGTTGATGCCCCCATGTTTGTGATGGGAGTTAATCATCATAAAATAAATCCAGAACACAACATTGTTTCCAATGCTTCATGCACCACAAATTGTCTCGCACCCCTAGCAAAAGTCATCAATGATAATTTTGGTTTAGCTGAAGGGTTGATGACCACGGTTCACGCTGCAACTGCCACTCAATATACCGTTGATGGTCCTTCTCGAAAGAACTATCGTCTGGGCCGTGCCTCACTAAACAATATTGTTCCTGCCTCAACAGGCGCTGCAAAAGCAGTGGGTAAAGTTATCCCTGAGCTCAACGGAAAACTGACGGGTATGGCTTTCAGAGTCCCTACTGTAGACGTATCGGTAGTAGATTTAACATGCCGATTGGAAAAAAGTGCCAGCTTTGAGGAAGTAAAAGCAGCTCTTAAAAAAGCTTCAGAAAACGAACTTAAAGGAGTCTTAGGTTATACAGAAGAAGGGGTGGTGTCTCAAGATTTTGTTTCTGAACCTAAAACAAGCACATTTGATGCCAATGCGAGCATCGGTCTGAATGATAATTTTGTAAAGCTAATTTCTTGGTATGACAATGAGTTTGGTTATTCTTCCAAGTTGGTGGACCTTGCTCAATATATCAACGGGGTTTAAGTATTAAAAATCGAAGGCATCGATTTTTTTAAGCCATAAATAAAAATACATGATTCTCATTGTTGACAGCGGTTCTACCAAAAGCGATTGGATTGCAATTGATTCTAAAACGGGGAATCATTTTTTTAAAAGACAGCGTACCAGCGGTCTCAACCCTGCAATCATTTCTAAATTTGAGGCCATTGATATCATCAATAAAAATAAAATTATCACCAACCACAGATTTAGGGTTGAGCACGTTTTTTTTTATGGAGCAGGTTGCGGAACAGCCGAGGCCTCAAGAATGCTTAAAAATGTTTTAAAGTCTATTTTTTCTAATGCCAAGGTTTCCGTTAAGGAAGATACTTATGCAGCTGTTTTTTCTACGATTGACTCAGAAGCATCTCCAGCCGTTGTCTGTATTTTGGGAACTGGCTCTAACTGCACCTATTTTGACGGTAAAAAGGCCCAACAGCGCGTGGTTTCCCTTGGTTACTCAGTTATGGACGATGCCTCAGGAAATTATTTTGGGCGTCAATTGCTAAGGGACTATTATTTTGATTTTATGCCGCACGATTTTAAATTGATATTTGAGACCCGTTACAATATAAATGCTGATTACATTAAAAAAAATCTTTACAAAAAACCAAATCCAAATGCTTATCTTTCCAAATTTGCAGAATTTTTAGTCTTGAACAGAGAATCGGACTATGTACAAAGCGTTATAAAAAAAGGCTTGAGATCCTTTGTAAGAACTATGATTTTACAATACGAACAAGAAATCAAAACAGTCCCTGTACATTTTGCTGGTTCCATCGCATTTTTTCTACAAGAAGAAATCAAAGAAATTGCCGTGGAATTTGGATTTAAAATAGGGAATTTTCAAAGACGGCCCATTGAAGGTCTTGTCGATTTCCATATAAATCGAGTTACCAATAACTAAGGTTGTTTAATGTGAGGCTATCATTCCAATTTCTACATTGACAAATTTTGGTAGATTGGCAACCTCAACTGTTTCTCTTGCCGGCGCAGTTTCTGTATCAAAATAGCGGCTATAAACGGCATTAATTTTTGAAAAATTGTTCATATCAGAAATAAAAATTGTTGATTTTATGACATTTTTAAAGGTCATATTTGCCGCCTCTAAAATAGCTTTTAAATTTTCCATTACCAATGTAGTTTCGGACTCGATATTATCTATGGCCAGCTCTCCAGTCTTTGGATCAATGGCAATTTGCCCAGAAGTATATAGGATATCTCCTAACAAAACAGCCTGGTTATAAGGTCCGATAGGAGCGGGTGCTTTTATTGTTTTAATAATTTTTTTCATAGCTGTTGGATTTTACAATTGTCTGTCTCTTTGACGCTGCTTGTCATATTTAAGATCGCTCAAGATGCTCGATCGGATTCCAATGAAAAAGTTCCACGATCTTCGGTTACTAAATGGTATCCAAGAAAAATTCATGCGCCAACTTTCTAGATCTCGTTCAAAACGCAGCTGAGTGTAAGTCACTCCTTTATTTTTAAAGTCGTATCCCGACGAAACGCCCACACTCCAACGCGGAGATAAATCAATATCACCGGAGAACATCAAAGAGTGGGACGATATTTCATTTTGTCGTCTGGAATTATTATAATTTAGGGCATAGGCCAGACGCAGGCTCCACGGGAGTTTATATTTGTATAAATCGGTTGGGATTGGTTTTTCATCATCATCACTTCCGTTGAGGCGTTGATCAGCAAAATCTTGTGGCTTTCCAAATAAATCATCAGCTCGTCCACCGCTTCTGATAGATTCTAGACTAGAAGCATTATCCGTATCGGAGTTTTTACTTTCGAACGAATCACTTGAAAGATTATAACTCATAGCCATATTTGCAGTGGTAACACGAAACAAACTACCCCCATTTTCAATATTGAAAGTATTAATTTTTTGATTGTTGTTATCAAGAGCGTAAGGATCTAAAGTCGCTCCAAAATTAACACTCATTTTATTGTCAAAAATTTGTGTACCACCGGTCATTCTCACGGGACTCCAATTTAAAGAGTCAGCAGCAATATTATAATTAGTAGAAAAGTTAAGATTGTTCAGTAGAAATATTTTTTTTGGCTCTGTAGCGGTACTGTCTTTGTCTGTGATTTTTGCCTCAAAATTATTACTCATAGACAAACCAATACTGCTTGAAAAGCGATTTCCAGGTGCACCAAAAAGGGACTGTTCAAAGCGAGAATACTCGATCTGTTCAGTAGTTAATCCATCGGCGCTTACGATCTCGTAAGAGTCATAATACTGATCAAATGAAGGGTTTATATTATAGCTTAAAGAGGGTCGCATCACATGTCGAATGGCTTGTATTTTTTTATCTTCACCAAAATCAAACATGCCATAAATAGTCGTTCCTAAACTGCTGCTGAAGTTATAGGTAGTGTAAGAGTCAAAGCCTTTTAAATCGGTTGTTACAACCTCTTGATTTAATATATCAAAACTCTTTTCAATATTGTTAAAAGACCAAGTGTGATTGATATTGGTACTGCTACTCATGCTAAAATACTTAAACAATTTAAAGTTGGTGCTGATGGGAATGCTATGCTGTACTCCTGTTTTTGCATTTTCAAACATTTCGGGTTTAAAAAACAAGGAATCCGTTGTTTGAATGCGGTTTTCCCCTCTAACATTGTATTGAAAATTGATATTTTGTATAAGTCCTTTCTTGCTTTCTGTTTTGGAGGCGAAAGGGAAAATACGATCAACACTTCCTTGAAAGGTCGGTAAAGTCATATTAATGGTTTCTGTATTGGTGTTTTGGGAATGTGTCATGGTGACACTCAAATTAACTTGGGGATCACCTCTAAATGTTTTTGAATAGGAAACAGAAGATGCCAA
>JAYYCW010000101.1:0-6930 GCA_036161535.1 Bacteroidota bacterium
AGCTTTATTAATCCCAATGATATTGAGAAAATTGAAATTTTAAAAGATGCCGCCGCCACGGCGGTTTATGGAGCACGGGGTGCCAATGGAGTGGTATTAATCACAAGTAAGTCTGCCAATAAAAACAAGGGGAAGGATAAAATATCCTTTACTTTTGACTCTTATTTGACTAGCGTTAGAGAAAAAATAAATGTTTTAGACGGTCCAGGTTTTGAGTCTTACATGAAACAACGCTCTTTAAATCAAATTTACCAACAAATTACAGATCCAAGCAGAACAGGCGGTGCCTTTGATGGCTCTCAAACTTTGACGGTAGAAAATTATCCTGAAATTGAAGAATATTCCATTCCATATGACCAAACCACTGGCATCGACACCGATTGGCAAGATGAGACTTACCAACTGGCACAAACAAATTCTTATAATTTAAGTTATAAAGGGGGAGATTTTAAAAAGAATTATTCTTTAAGTATGGGAGTTTTTGATCAAGAAGGAGTGATCGTAAACACCACCAACAAACGGGTTTTTTTAAACTCAAGTGTCAAAAGAAAAGCTTTTGGTGATAAAATTGATATTTATTCTAGGACCAACGTATCTCATAAGCAAGGAAATGCGGCTTCAGTTGGGAATGGACAGATTTTTCTTCAAAAAAGTGTGGTATCTCAAGTCTTGCAGTTCCAACCAATTTACTCACTACTTGAAACAGGTCAAACAGATGATCAATATATTGAATTAAACGAAGGAGATTTAGTTTCGAATCCCTATACCTTGGCAAAATTTGTCATTGACGAAAAAAAATCTTTTACCTTTAGACAAGCCTTGTCTTTAGTGGGTAAAATTACACCAAAATTAACGGGAACTTTTAGAGGAGCTTATGATTATCAAAGAAATACTAGAGATAATTATTATCCTACCAACACAACACGTGGTATGATAAACAACGGAGAGGCTTCTCAATCGTATTTAGAAAACAGGAAAATTTACGCTGAAGGAAATTTACGCTATAGAAATCGCTTTAATTTTCATAGAGTTGATGCGACTTTGGTCGCAACCTACGAAAAAAATACCATAAGCTCTTTATTTAATAAGGCAAGGGGGTTTGCCAATGACAATACGGCTTTTTACAACTTTACTTCAGCTGAAGAAATATTAGTTCCCATCTCTCAATATCGTGAGGTAGGCTTGATATCAGCACTAGCAAGAGTGGGTTATAACTACCAAAGAAAATATTTTATAGACATCAATGCCCGTGTGGATGCCTCATCAAAATTTGCAGAAAACAAAAAAAGCGCTATTTTTCCATCTGTTGCAGTCTCTTGGGCGCTTTCCAAAGAGCGGTTGTTTAGAAGAATTAAGCAAATCAATAATTTAAAACTTCGACTTTCCTATGGAAAGACGGGCAGCAACCCGATTTCTCCCTATCAATCTCTAGCATTGATGAGTCCCATTCGCTACAATTTTGATGATGAATTGGTAATTGGATTTTATGAGCAAAATTTGGAAAATGACAATCTTACATGGGAAACTACCGACCAATTTAATATTGGCTTGGACATTGGAATGTTCAATTCTAAATTAAATTTGACATTAGATGCGTATCATAAATTGACGCATGATTTACTTCAAAATGTCGTTTTACCAGCGTCTAACGGATATGCTAGTCGGGTTGATAATTTTGGTGAAGTTGAGAACAAAGGATTTGAAATTGGTTTGCAAGCGGAAATGCTAAAAAAATCAGATTTCAGGTGGAATGTCAACTCAACATTTAGTCTTAATAGGAATAAATTATTAAAACTCAATTCTAATCTCGATTATCAATTGGGTCCGGAAATTGGTTTTTCTCAGGTAAACCCCATAATGTTTATGGTGGGTCAGCCACTAGGCATATTTTGGGGTGCTGAAACCGACGGTATTTATGAGAATTGGGAGCAAGCCAATGCCAGTGGAATCTCCAATGCCGCTCCTGGTGAGATCAATTATATAAACCGCAACCAAGACGAAGTTATAGATTTTGAGGACTATGTAAAAATAGGAGACCCGAATCCGGACTTCACTTATGCCATTGGCAGCGAATTTAATTATAAGAATTGGGATTTAAGTCTCTTGTTTACGGGTCAAGAAGGAGGTGATTTGTTTTGGGTTGACTCTTGGCAGTTGAGCGGTCTTTTTAGAACGAGGAATCACTTATCGGATTCCTTTCAGAACTCTTGGAAAGCTCCTTTAACGTATTCAAATGGATTGTTAACCTATGACCCTTCCGTAGGAAATACATCAGGAGTCATGCACCCTGCCGCAATTGTTCAAAATGGAAACCGTTCAGAGCCATCTGACAGACAAGTTTTTGATGGTTCTTTTTTAAGGCTCAAAAATATTAACTTGGGTTATAATTTTAATTTTGAGCGGAGACGATCACTAAGGCTCTATATTTCGGGCCAAAATTTAATTACTTGGACACGATACCCTGGTTATGATCCAGAAGTTCAGACCTATACTAAAAACCCTCAAAAACGTGGGGTTGACTTTGGAACATACCCCGGAATTAAGTCTTACATTTTTGGCTTAAGATTTAACTATTAAAATTATATATCATGAAAATTAATAGATTATTTAAAATAATTTTATTCGTCATTATTGGTTTTTATTCTTGTGAGGTGCTTGATGAAGACCCTTTTGTGCAAACAGAGACTGAAAATTTTTATCAAAATTCAAACGACGCTTTGGATGGTTTGACTTCGGCTTATGCGCGCCTAAAAAGCGGAAATGGTTATTACAAGCAAAAATACTTGTCCACATTGTTTGCGGCTTCAGATCAAGGACTTTCAACTTTCTTGCTCAATGATTTTAAAAATGGAAATGTTACTTCTTCAAACCCCTACACTGAAGATATATGGATTGATATATACAAAGCTATAAGAGATGCCAACAATGTCATTGCCAAGGTACCATCTATTGACATGGATGAATCCTTAAAATTTAGAATCATTGGCGAGGCTAAATTTTTAAGGGCCCTGCATTATTTTAACCTAGTACGCTGTTTTTCTGAGATTCCTCTAAGGCTTGTTCCTGTGGAAGCAGATGTCAATGAGGGCCTTCCCATTTCATCAATTTCTGAAATTTACGACTCAATCACCAGCGATTTGGAATACGCAGCTAACTTTTGTTGGGACAGAAACGAAACTAGAAATGGTGAAACCAATAATTTAGGGCGGGTTACCAAGGCCGCTGCCAATGCCATGTTGGCCAAAGTTTATTTGCGTATGGCTTCTTGTAAAAGAACTGCTATGGCTGGAATTGAAGGTAATATAAAATATCTAGAATTATCAGAATCTCCGTTCACATATTACCAATGGGCTGCCGATAAATGTGATGCTGCACTCTTAGACAGCGGGTTTATGCTCAGCGGAAATCTTGACCAATATATTTCCATATTTGATGCCGATAATGGCAACAATCATGAAATGTTATTTGAAATACAGGGTTCTGATGAAATTGGACAAGGGACGGCGGTTTCCAATCTCTTTACGCCAAGAAATGCGGGCTTAAGTGGAACCGGATTTGGAGGCAGCAACAAACTAAAAGGCCGATTTATTAATTTCCATCTCAATAAAAATGACCCTAGATTTCAAAACTCAATTATTAAAGAATACCAAACATGTCGAATATTTGAAATCTACCCTGGGAGTACAGGGTACAAAGCATTTTTTCCAATAGCCTGTTCAAGTACAATAACATCAACAAATAATAACAATTGGCCTTTCACTTTTCTGATAGAAAATTATTTAGACAATCCCAATGCATCGGAGCATATATTCAAGATCAACGTGAATAGGTTGCCAGAGGGAGGCGCAAGTTATCGCAGAGTTGAAATGGATGAATACAATCAACCAAGTTATGGAATTGCAGAGCCCTTAACAATTGGCGTCAATTCAATAACATCAAGCTCAGCAAATAATAAACTGATTGAAGTTCAATTCGACAATTCTGATATTTGTTTTACTCAATTGATATTAAATGAAGATGATGATGTATCTGATGATGTTAAGGAGCAAAGAAATATATACAGTTTATGGCAGGTATGGACTTCAAAATATATTGACAGAGGCGCTACAACGCCATATACTAGCCGCCAAAACTGGCATGTTATAAGACTTGCGGATGTATATTTAATGCGAGCAGAAGCCATGGTGGAGCTGAGTCAAAACCCTGGCTTGGCATCCCAAGATATTAATTTACTGAGAGCCCGCGTTGGCATGGCTGATTTTAATGGCGCTGCTATGACAATGGATGAGTTTAGAACGGCGCTTTTAGAAGAAAGGGCAGTAGAGTTGTATATGGAAGGGCATCGCTTCTTTGATTTGACACGCTTTGGCGTTTATGATGAGTATTGTCGAAATGTTTTAGATGTAATTCCTGGGACTGACGGGTCTAGACAAGCTGAGGATTACACATGGCCAATTCCATTAATAGAAGTTTCGGCCAATTCAAATATTAATTAAGCTTGGCTTACTGTTTGTAATGGAAAGAGTTTTAATTTTAGGGTGTTTAATTTTAAGCCTCACTATTAGTTGCAATGCAATAAAAATCAAGCCCAACGAGACCTCACCAAATTTTATTTTAATATTGACCGATGATCAAGGTTGGAACGGTACTTCCGTACAAATGATGGATGATGAGCCAAAATCAAAGAGCGACTACCACGAAACACCCAATTTAGAATCGCTTGCTGAGCGCGGTATGCGCTTTTCTTCGGCTTACGCCAGCGCACCAGTATGCTCCCCATCCAGGTACAGCATTCAATTTGGTCAAACTCCAGCGCGATTGCAAATGATTCGCGTTGGCATGAATACCGATCACATCAATCACCAGCGTCCAATAAGTATACCAAAACTTTTAAAAAATATTAATTCAAAATATACAGCAGCCCATTTTGGTAAATGGGGGATCGATGCGCATCCCTCGGAATTGGGGTATGATGAGAGTGATGGAATCACCGGTAACAAAGAGGGAGGTTTTGATTATAAAAATCATCAACGACAGTGGCGAAATAACTTAAGTGAGGATCCTAAAAAAATCTTTAGTACAACTGAAAAAGCCATAGATTTTTTGGAGCGTCAAGCCAATTCTAAAAATCCTTTTTTTTTACAAGTTTCACATTATGCTGTACATTCTGATATCATGATGCGCAAGGCCACTTTGAACAAGTACCAAAACAAAGCCAAGGGGGCTTATCAAAAACATGCTGGTTTTGCGGCCATGACAGAAGATTTAGATGTAGGCCTTGGGATTTTACTGAAGAAACTGAAGGCACTGGGGTTGGAAAAAAACACCTATATAATTTATACTTCTGACAATGGGGCTGTTCCCATTATGCCCCCCAGATCAAAATATAAAAAAGGTTCAAATTTTCCTTTGAGCAGAGGTAAATGGGATGCTTTGGAAGGAGGTATTAGGGTTCCATTTGTTATGGCGGGTCCCAAGATTCTGGCGGGTCAAGAGTCCAAAACCCCTATTACATTTTCAGATCTTTTGCCAACGCTTATAGATTTGGCAGGAGGGAAATTGCCATTAAATGCTCAATTGGATGGGGGCAGTTTTAAAAACAGCCTTTTTAAAATAAATGAATCAAAAATTAAAAGACCTATCAAGGGGCTTATTTTTCACGTTCCTTATGAAAATGGCATTGCACTCAAACGCGCCCATTCTTCGTTTATTCTCCCTCCCTACAAGCTTATTAAATTTTATGATAACAATGAACTTTTACTTTATGATTTAGACAATGATATAATGGAGAGTAATGACATTGCATCGTCCAACCCCACAACCCTTAAGTTCATGGAGAATTTGCTTGATACATATCTTAAAAAAGTCATGGCACCCAAGTGGAAACCAGGGCTAACATGGAAATCAGGATCCTTTGAAACAATTAACTCTTTCCATTAACATGATAAACGTAAATATTTTCGTAATTTACAGGCAAATACACAAATATTAATACATCAAATTATGATTAAAAAATTATTTTTTACCGCAATTTTGCTAGCTTTTGCTACGGATGGAATCTCGCAAGCTACAGCAGATGAAAGAGCTAAAGAGATAACCAGAGAAATGGTTGAGGTACTGTCTTTAAATGCAGACCAAAAAAATAAAGTTTATAGAGTTCAATTTGAACGATTTACAATAGCGGACCAAATTCGTCAAGAGCATATGGATGCGCCTCAAACTCGAAAATCTAAATTAAAAAAAGTTTATGATAAATTGTACGGAAAGTTAAGCGCCGTTTTAGGGGATGAGCTTATGATGCGATGGAAGCAATACAAACAAAATAATTAACATCTAACCTATGATTAGAAAAATTACTCTCACATTATTTTCACTTTTTATAGCTTTGGGTTTTTCCCAAACTGACATTGCTTCGTCGGGACTCTTCAGTTCAGGACCTGTTGCTTGGCCATATGTTTTTACAGCTTGTACTGTAGATGATGGTAATAGTGGTGAGGCGCAGACACTTGAAATAAATGTCATCAGCCTTCCTGAAGATGGAGCTAATTACCGCGTTGTCAAAACAACTGCAAATGGCCAATTCTTTTTCGGTAATCCGCAAGAACTTTCGTTAGGACTAAATACTTTGACTGTTACTTCAGTAACTTTTGCTCGAACAGTTAAATTTCAATTTGATAGTGGGTTAGTTAATTTTGATTTCATATCGTTAAATAACGTAACCCTTTTTGGTGAAAATCCAAATGATGGTTTAGATCCTTGTATTTCAAATTCTGATTTGTTTACAAGCGGTTCCAACGAATCATGGCCATATATATTTACAGCTTGTACTGTCGACGATGGTAATTTGGGTGAAGAACAAACACTAGAAATTAATATCATTAGTTTACCTGATGGAGGGGCTAACTACCGTATAGCCAAAACAACTGCAAA
>JAYYCW010000102.1:0-8456 GCA_036161535.1 Bacteroidota bacterium
TTTCAGCGCTGTGGTCATAAACCCGTTGCTTTGGTGGGAGGTGCTACCGGTATGATTGGGGATCCTTCAGGCAAGTCTAGCGAGAGAAATTTACTAGACGAAGCCACACTTATTCACAACCTAGAAGCTATAAAATTACAACTAGGCCAATTTTTAGATTTTGATAAACAAATGCCAAATGCTGCTTTGATGGTCAACAATTATGATTGGATGAAATCCTTTTCCTTATTGAATTTTATTAGGGATGTCGGAAAACACATCAGTGTAAATTATATGATGGCTAAGGATTCAGTAAAAAACCGAATAAAATCGGAAGACAGCGAGGGGATGAGTTTTACCGAATTTACCTATCAGCTGGTTCAAGGCTATGATTTTTTATACTTGTACCAAAACCATAACTGCAGTATTCAGATGGGCGGTAGCGATCAGTGGGGTAATATTACGACAGGCACTGAGCTGATTCGACGTGTCGGTAAAGGCAAGGGATTTGCAATAACATGTCCATTGATTACAAAATCAGATGGCTCTAAGTTTGGGAAAAGCGAAGGCGGTAATGTATGGTTGGACCCCAAGCGCACATCTCCTTATAAATTCTATCAATATTGGTTAAATTCTAGCGACCACGATGCGGAGAATTACATTAAAGTTTTTACATTTTTGGAAAAAGAGCAAATTGAAAATCTCATTAAATTGCACAAATTGCAGCCCCACTCAAGATCTTTACAAAAGCGTTTGGCCCAAGAAATAACTTCAATGGTACACGGCGTTGAAAGTTACAAGAATGCAGAGAAAGCATCTCAAATTTTATACAGTAAAGCTTTTAAAACAGATGTTCAAACTTTGGATGAGGCTACTTTTATAGATGTTTTTGAAGGGGTGCCTCAAGCCGAGGTATCAATGGTTAAAATTCAAGCTGGTTTGGACATGGTTGCTGCCCTTTCTGGTGAAACAGGTTTTTTAGCTTCCAACGGAGAGGCACGGCGGGCACTTAAAGAAAATTCAATTGCTGTCAACAAAGAAAAGGTCAACGATCAGTATACGTTGGGTTCTTCAGACTTAATCAATGGCAGTTATATTATTCTGAATCGTGGAAAGCGCAATACTTTTATCATCCGCGCGGTATAGACTTAAAGCAGCATTAAATTACAACCTCTTACATCCGACTGGTCAAAGCGCCCTAACAACTCAAATTGACCATTTTTATGAATTTTTCCCAAGTCCTGTGTAGCGATAAAAGCACAGGAATGTACATTGGCCAAATCAATCACATTAATGCCTCCTGTTTTTTCTTCTGGTAAAATGGTCAGTGCGTCTTCAGTATCTCTAATCAAAACCCGCATCCAAGGTGGTGTTGAAAACATTCCATCGCCTTTGGAATAAGCCTGAGATAATAATTCTGTCATCCCATATTCGCTGTGAATGCTTTTGACTCCAAATCCCTTTTTAAGCAATTCATGCAATTCGGATTTGATTAACTCTTTGCGACGGCCTTTCATACCACCAGTCTCCATAACAAAGCTGTGTTTTAATTCAAACTGATGAAATTCAATTAAATCTAAAAGTGCATAGGAGACCCCCAGTAAGAGTGTTTTTTGTTCTTTATTTTCAAGTTTTAAAAGCGTGGTTTTAAGTCCTTTTAAGTCCTCCAAATAAAAACCACTATCAGGCTTATTAGATTGGGTAATCATGTCTTGTACCATATAAACCAGAGACGAATTCTTGCGCTCTAAGTAGGAGGGCAAAAGAGCCAGAATTGTATAATCTTTAACCGCTCCATAAAATTTCTCAAATCCTTTGGTAAAACTCTTTTCATAGACTTTGAGATTCGTAATGTGGTGTTGACTGTGAATACTGTTTGTTGTTCCACTGCTCACAAAGGTTTGTTGAATATCTTTACTGGATGAAAGTACTTTGTGGTTTTTAAAAAATTCTACAGGCATAAAAGGAATGTCTGTAATTGAGTGCACATCACTTGGATGTTTAAAAAGCAAATCGCAGAAAGAGCGGTATACCTTGTTATTTTCAAATTGAAATTTAAAAACTTCAAGGGCTTTTTCTTCAAAAGCTGCATCGGAACTGATGTTAAAAATTGAGAAAGGATTCATTTTACTGCAGTTATTTTACGAAAATATAGAAAATAAAAAGAGCGTTGCAATGGCAACGCTCCTATAGTTTTATTTAAAAAATAATTATTCAATAATTAATTTTTTGGTTGTTGTGCTGTTGTTTTGTATGAGTTTAACAATGTATATCCCAGCGTTCAAACTCGATAATGGGAGTCGGTCATTGGATATTACAGTGTCTATGATTTGTTTTCCAAGCATATCAAAAACTTTTGCTTGTACCGCACCCGTTTTACTGGATTTAATGTTAACAAATCCTGTATTACTTGGATTAGGATAGATTAAGAATAAATTATTGTGATAATCATTAATTGAAAGTGGCGTATCGTTTCTTTCTCCTGGACTGAATAATCTGGGGTTAGTTGAATGTGATAGATGTCCAACAAATTCACCTGTAAAATCAGGATCTCTACAGACCGATTGATCAGTTGCACCCGTATAATTTTCAGACACTACGATAGCTCCTGATGGATTCTTTATAGTAACATAATCTGAACTATTATTAAGACCCAAAGCGCCAGTGGATGCAATTTGCGCATTTCCACTAAAATTATCTAAGGTTCCCCCTGAAAAAATTACTAAGAACTCACCAGATTGCAAAATAGTGCCTTCTGGGAATGTATGTCTTACACAACAGAAGTCTTCCATTGTATAACCAGAAATATCTATAGTTTCATCACTATTATTGTACAACTCAAAAAATTCATCTTGACTAGTGCTAATTGTCCCGTCATTATTAGCGTCTCCGTTATCAGGATCTGGATCTGCCAAAATCTCATTAATGACCAGACCCTCGAGAACAGGGTCGCAAAGAGCCGCAGGTATCGTACCCGAAATTGTTATGCCATCACAATCACCGCCATTTAAGGTTATGTCCCAAGAGTCTCCTTCACTAAGACCTGTAAGAATAATATTTCCATCGCTGGTCTGAGCAGGATCATCTCCACCAAGATTACCAGTGCTTGACGTGGTTATGGATGTTAGGCTTGCTTCACTTCCAGTATATGGAACAGTAATTATAACTTCATCATTGTTGTTCCCAACTGTATTACTGCTACAGTTGTAAACTGCTGTACCCAAACTGACATCACATGCGGCACATTCAGAAGGAGTAATGGTTCCTAATATTGGGCAATTTCCAAAAGAATTAAGTGCAACATCCGTTAGTGTCCATGCAGATGATCCACCTGTACCATCTTCATAATATTGTATGCCAATATAAACTTCTGCACCATTTATTTGAGACAAATCTGCCTCAACCTCACCAGGATCTGAAATAGTTGCAGCTGTGATCCATTGTGAGAGGCTAGGACAGCCACCGTATTGCTCAGTAAATGCTACAACTAAGTCTGTATCTCCATATTGTTCAGCGGCATTAAATGCTAAAGTTAAATCATTAGTTTGAGTTGTATCTAAAGGTCCAAATATAAGCCATGTGTCACTGATATCAGTACAGCCACTTCCACAGTATCCATTCATAGTGTAGGTTCCTGAATTGTTTGCCCAAACATCTGATTGTGAGTTGGTAGTTACACCAACAAGTTCAAAAGAATTATTACCATTGCTGAGGTCATAACATGTGTTTGGAACTGGATCACAAAAATCTACCTCAGTGGTTCCAGATGTGGAAATACCATCACAGTCGCCACCATTTAAAACCAGATCCCATCCACTTCCCTCTGAAACACCTGAAATTACGATTGTTCCATCTGGAGTTGTTGCTGGATTGTCCCCGCCAATGGAGCCTTCTGTGGTAGTTGTAAGGGCGGTAATTCCAGCGTCTAAGCCTGTATACGGAACACTAACAGTCACGAAATCGTTACTGTCTCCAATTGAATTTCCTTCACAACTGTACTGTGGTTGTCCAAACACAACAGCGCAAGATGTTGAAAAGCCTGTCCAAGAAATGTTGTCGATTATTATTTGTTTTGGGGTCGTATTTACAATCTCAATTACAATATTTCCAGAAATATTAATGTCATTAACCGAAAAAGTGTATTCTGAGAAATCGTCGAAAGGGGTTGATGTTCCCTTGGAAACTCCGTTGATGAATAGTTCAACTTGTCTGTCACCGCCACCTGTAAACCCTTTGTAAAGCTTCACAGAAAAATTTGAAATACCTCCTGGTATTGCACTGGATGTTATCTTGCTACTGCTAGAAGCTCTTCTTAACATTAAGGCTGGGAGTTCTATTCCTGAGCTATTGGCATCATTATTACCATTTCTTGATGCTATGTAACTCCAAGTAATGCCGTTATTACCTTCAAAGGCACTATCGGAATAGCTACTCGTGGCATTTGAGTTTGTAAAATCTTCTAAGCCCTGCCCAAAAGACAAGTTAAAAGTAAAAATTGTAAAAAGTAAAAAGTAAAAGTTTTTCATTAGCCAGAAATTTAAAATATTATCAAATATACTTTTTTTGAAACAAAAAAAACTTAACAAATGTTATAAATTCATTAGTTTAATGTAAATTTATTTTATACTTTAAATTATTGTCTTTTTTATAAAATACAGTAAGATATTTTTATTATAAAATGCGCTCTAATATAAATTGATTGTTATTGAAGTTTTAAATAAATATAAATACTTTAAATTATTTTCTTAGTCCTATAAACAATGAATATATTTACATAAATCAACTGCTAATTATATGAATAATAAAGATGTCAAAATATTGTTGGTTGATGACGAGCCAGATATTTTAGAAATTATCAGTTACAACTTAACAGCTCAAGGTTACACAGTATTTACAGCCAATAATGGCCAAAAAGCCATAAAAAAGGCCCAAAAAGAAAAGCCTCAGCTTATCATTTTGGATGTGATGATGCCAGAAATGGATGGCATTGAGGCCTGCGAACAAATCCGAAAAATACCTGAGCTTGAAGATACCATAATCACTTTTTTAACTGCTAGAGGAGAGGATTATTCACAAGTTGCAGGTTTTGAGGCAGGCGCTGACGATTATATCACCAAGCCTGTAAAACCCAAAGTATTGGTCAGTAAAATTAAGTCCCTACTAAGACGTTTAAAAAACCAAGTAAATCCTCTTGCAATGGATCGCATCACATTAGACGGTCTTGTCATTGACAGAGAGGCCTATAAAATTGTATTCAGTGGAGTTGATATGGTTCTGCCAAGAAAAGAATTTGAATTGTTATATTTATTGGCATCCAAACCTGGAAAAGTTTTCAAGCGAGAAACCATTCTTGAAAAAATCTGGGGAAGCGAGGTGGTGGTAGGAGGTAGAACCATAGACGTTCACATCCGAAAACTTCGTGAAAAGTTAGGAGATTCAAAGTTCAAAACTATCAAAGGGGTGGGTTATAAGTTTCAAAATAAATGAGTTTATTCAACAAAAAATCTTACAAATTCACTTTTTTCACTGCCTTTTTATTGTCTTTTTCCACAACACTCATCTTGAGTGTTTTTTTATGTTTTAATGATATCTGTGACTTTAAAATCAACTTAATTTTTGGACTGATCACTTTTGTGATTGGATTCTTAATTATTCAAAACCGTATCGAAAAATATATCTTTAAAAGGGTTGAAAAAATTTACAAAGACATTATGATCCTGGAATCTAAAACGTCTCTTGTGCAAAATACGCCAGTTACCACAGATATGGATTTTCTCAGCAACGAAATAAATAAATATGCCAAAATAAAAAAGCAAGAAGTTCAGTCTTTTAAGGATAGAGAAGAATTTCGAAAAGAGTTTGTGGGCAATGTGGCCCATGAATTAAAAACACCGCTGTTCACCGTTCAGGGCTATATATCTACCCTTTTGGACGGAGCCATGAAGGATCCTGAGGTTTTAAAAAAATATTTAAAACGCGCTGACAAAGGGGTGGACCGTTTGATTTATATTGTACAGGACTTGGACATGATTACGAAAATTGAATTTGGAGAATCAAAATTAGAAACTTCAAATTTTGATATTTTGGAACTAATTCGCAATGTGTTTGATGAATTGGAAATGAAAGCAAAAAAGAAAAAAATTACTCTGGCTTTAGACGAATTAGCGAAAGAAACTGTTTTGGTTCACGCTGACAGAGAACGCATTCAGCAGGTCCTTTCCAACTTGGTGGTAAACTCCATCAAATATGGTCACAGCAATGGAACCACCGAGGTTAGTGTTGAGTCTTTAGGAGATCACAAGGTGGTTGTTAGAGTTACTGACAATGGAGAAGGTATTGAACAGCAGCATATTTCACGGCTTTTTGAGCGTTTTTACAGAGTCGATAAAAGTGGGGCTCGCAGTGAGGGCGGTTCAGGCTTGGGCTTGTCCATTGTAAAACACATCATTGATGCCCATCAAGAAAATATATTTGTAGACAGTAAATATGGCATTGGCAGTGAATTTTCGTTCACACTTCCCAAAGAAATATCCTAATATTATAGCTTTGCTTATTTTTGTGCTAAATAAACTCTTGTGGGCAGTAAAAACAAATTAAAGCGATTTAAGGAAAACGAAACATTCGATCACGTTTTTCAACCTAAGAGAGAAACGCTTGTAGAGAATAAATTTATATTTAAGGGACAATGGCGGCAAAAGTTTTTTAAAAATAAAAATCCACTGGTCCTAGAGTTGGGTTGTGGAAAGGGAGAATACACTGTTGGTTTGGCAGAAAAATACCCAAATAAAAATTATATTGGCATTGATGTTAAAGGGGCGCGTTTTTGGCGTGGCGCAAAAACAGCCAAAGAAAATCAATTGTCTAACGTGGCTTTTGTACGCGCCCAGATAGAACTCATTGGCTTTCTTTTTGAGGCTAACGAGGTCGACGAGATTTGGATTACATTTCCGGATCCTCAAATCAAATACAAGCGTGGAAAGCACCGCTTGACAAATCCCGATTTTTTAAAACGCTACAAACATATTTTAAATCAAACAGGCGTGGTACACCTCAAAACAGACAGTGAATATATGCACGGCTACACCTTGGGTCTTTTACAAGGCTTGGGCCATGAAATTCAATATGCCAACCACAATGTCTACCAACAAGAGGGTAGTCCAGACGAGGTGACCGAAATTCAAACATTTTACGAAAAAACCTATTTGGAAAAAGGTAAAGCAATTACTTATCTTAGGTTTAAAATACACTAATTTTTGGGCATAACAATCATCTTTTTTTTAGGGCTATTAATTTCTTTTATTGGGGTGATGCCGCCTGGAATGCTCAATATGTCAGCTGCTAAAATTAGTCTTAAAGAAGGCCATAATCGCAGTTTTATGTTTTCAATAGGCGTCTGTATTGTGGTAGGGTTTCAAACTTACATAGCTACCACCTTCGCAAAATATCTAAATCAACATCCCGAGCTGACAGGCATACTAAGGCGGGTTGCCCTTGTGATTTTTGTGTTGATTTCTATTTATTTTTTTATTGCAGCCAAAAAAAAATCAACTCCCATAGATTTAAACAATGCGACCAAGAGCAAGCAAAGCCGTTTGTTTTATGGCATGTTTTTGTCCTCCCTAAATATTTTCCCAATTCCCTTCCAAGCCTATGTGGTAACGTCTCTGTTGTCAGTCGGCTGGCTTGAGCTTGACAGCAACAGCATCGGGGCTTATATCGCTGGTGCAGTTATGGGGAGTTTTATTGGACTTTATATTTATATTTTATTTTTTGACATTATAAAGAACAACAGTTTCACAACCCAAAAAAACATGAATTACTGTATCGCATTCATAACCATGTCTGTCGCCCTGATAACTCTTGTCAATCTCATTCGATTTTAATCCAGTGAAAAGAGAAGCGAATTTTTTTGAGCGCTGTTACCAAATTGCCAGGCAGATTCCCGCTGGCAGGGTCACTACTTATGGAGCTATTGCCAGATTTTTAGGCGCACAAAAAAGTGCCAGAGCAGTTGGTTATGCCATGACGGCTTCTCATAATAAAAATGTACCTGCACACAGGGTGGTCAATCGCAACGGATTATTAACAGGTAAACATCATTTTGAGGGGATCAATTTAATGGAGCAACTTCTTGAGAGCGAAGGAGTTTCAGTGAAAAATAACCAAATTCAAAATTTCAAAACTGTTTTTTGGGATCCCTTCAAAGAACTTTAGTTTTTTTAGCAAATCAGGCGTATATTTGTGCCTAAATTCAATTCCTATTTTTCTTTGAAGTTCACGAAAAATGACATCATAAATGCTTTGAAGACCCTCACAGTCCTAGGCGAGGGTAAAAATATGATTGAAAGTGAAGCGGTTAAAAATATAGTTGTTTTTGGCGACGAGGTTATTGTGGATATCACCATTTCAAACCCAACGCTTCAGGCGAGAAAGCGTACTGAAGTTGATATTATGAAAACCATTCATGATTTGGTATA
>JAYYCW010000103.1:0-6317 GCA_036161535.1 Bacteroidota bacterium
CGTCAAGGAGTCTCATTTGACGAGGTTTACGATAAATTTGCAGTTCGAATTATTTATAAATCGAGTCTAAAAAATGAGAAGTTTTTGGCATGGAAAATATATTCTATCGTCACAGATTTTTTCAGACCCAATCCAACCCGATTGCGCGATTGGATATCTGCTCCAAAATCAACAGGATACGAGGCCCTACACATTACTGTGATGGGACCTGAAGGCCGTTGGGTTGAAGTTCAAATTAGGAGCGAACGTATGAATGAAATTGCAGAAAAGGGCTATGCAGCTCACTATAAATACAAACAAGGGCGTTCAGAAAAAGACGAAACTTTAGAAAGCTGGATTGCAAAATTGCAAGATGTTATGGACAATCCTGTGGCCAGTGCAATTGATTTTGTAGAAGAGTTTAAGCTGAACCTATATGCCAAAGAAATATTTGTTTTTACACCCAATGGGGACTTAAAATCACTTCCCAAAGAGGCGACACCACTAGATTTTGCCTTTAGCATTCACACTGAAGTTGGCCTAAAAACTAGAGGGGCTAAAGTCAATGGTAAACTCGTTCCCCTAAATTATAAACTACACAGCGGAGATCAAGTCAGTATCATCACCTCTGAAAATGCCAAACCCACTGCAAATTGGTTGGACTATGCAACAACTGGCCGTGCCAGAAGCAAAATCAAGTCGTCTTTAAAAGAGGAGAAAAAAACCATCGCTAAGGATGGAAAAGAAATCCTTCGCCGGAAGTTAAAACAAATGAAAATTAAGCTTGATGAGCGTGCTGTCAATGAACTCGTAAATTATTTTAAACTTCAAACAAGTCTAGATTTATTTTACAGAATCGGAATTGGAAGTATTGACAATGGTATGTTAAAAAAATACGCTGGATCTCGCAGCAACGTCTTGGTCAGTTTTATAAAAAATAAAATCAGTCGTAAAAAAAACATAGACCCCGAAACCATCAATAACGATGAAATCACCTCCAAATATGATATGCTTGTCTTTGGAAAAGAACAGGAGAAACTGAATTACAAATTATCAATGTGTTGCAATCCCATTCCCGGAGATAACGTCTTTGGATTTTTAAGTATAAAAGACGGGATCAAAGTACATAAGAAAACTTGTCCAAATGCTTTGAGTCTGCAATCTAATTACGCTTACAGAATCATAGACGCCAAATGGATTGATTCATCACAGCAAGTCTTTAGAGCGGTCATTAAACTCACAGGGATTGACCAAAAGGGAATGGTCAGTGACATCACAAAACTCATTTCTGGAAATATGGATGTCAATATTAAAAGTATCTCATTTGACAGCGACAGTGGCACCTTTAATGGTGAAATCGCCGTGGAGGTTAAAAACAATAACTTTGTGACTAAATTAATGGACCGAATAAAAAAAATAAATGGGATTGAAAAAGTCTCTAGAGTCTAAAAAATAGTTAAATTAGACAATTGAAAATGAGCACAAAAACTAAACACAAAAATCAAGAAATTGTAAAAAATGTTTTTACAAAATACCTCGTGGATAACAACCAGCGAAAAACACCAGAGCGATATGCCATCCTTCAAGAAATCTACGACAGTGAGGAGCATTTTGATATAGAATCGTTGTATATCAAGATGAAAAACAAAAAGTATAGAGTGTCTAGAGCAACTCTGTACAATACCATTGAACTATTGCTAGAATGTAGCCTTGTGAGGAAACATCAATTTGGCTTGAATCAAGCCCATTACGAAAAGTCCTATTTTGACAAACAACACGATCACGTGATATTAACCGACACTGGTGAGGTGATTGAATTTTGTGACCCCCGCATTCAATCCATAAAACAAACTATTGAAGAAGTTTTTGATATTGAAATAGATAACCACTCTCTCTACTTTTATGGAACAAAAAAAAACACTAAAAATTAATCCTATTGCAAATGGCTGTAGATTTACTACTTGGACTCCAATGGGGCGATGAAGGAAAAGGTAAAATCGTTGATGTACTAGCTTCAAAATACAATATTATCGCCCGATTTCAAGGCGGACCTAATGCTGGACACACTCTCGTATTTAACGGGACGAAACACGTATTACACACCATCCCTTCTGGAATTTTTCACAAAAATGCAACCAATCTTGTGGGAAATGGTGTTGTTATAGACCCCGTTGTGTTTAAAGATGAATTGGATAAATTAAATATGCATGCAATTGATTATAAAAAAACCTTATTAATTTCAAGGAAAGCACATTTAATCTTACCTACACACCGTTTGTTAGATGCGGCGTCTGAGGCTTCAAAAGGGAAAGCTAAAATTGGATCCACTCTCAAGGGAATTGGTCCAACCTATATGGACAAAACAGGTCGTAATGGCATTCGCGTAGGAGATTTAGAACTTGAGAATTGGAAAGACAAATATCGCAAGTTGGCAAACAAGCACCAAGCCATGATTGACTTCTATAACATTGATTTGCAATACAATTTAGAAGCTCTTGAAGCAAAATTCTTTGAAGCTGTAAAAACTTTGACCTCTTTGAAGTTTATAGATTCTGAAAAATATTTACACAGTGCACAAAAAGCTCAAAAAAGTATACTCGCTGAAGGAGCTCAAGGCTCTCTTTTAGATATCGATTTTGGGACTTACCCCTTCGTTACATCCTCAAATACCACTGCTGCTGGCGCATGTACAGGACTTGGGGTTGCTCCCAATACCATAAAAGAAGTTTTTGGTATTTTTAAAGCCTACACCACTCGTGTGGGATCAGGCCCCTTCCCCACCGAACTCTTCGACGTTAACGGCGAAACAATGGCAAGAGTTGGACATGAGTTTGGGGCTACTACAGGTCGTCCCAGACGCTGTGGATGGTTGGATCTAGTCGCTTTACGTTATGCATGTCAAATCAATGGAGTTACTCAGCTTATGATGATGAAAGCTGATGTTTTATCCGGTTTTAAAAAATTAAAAATTTGTACTTCATATATCTATAGGGGTAAAGAAATCAATCATTTGCCCTACAATATTGAAGCTGAGAACCTAAAGCCTGTTTATACAGAATTTATGGGGTGGTCAGAAGATCTCACTAAAATGGAGAACGCATCAACACTTCCAGAAACACTAATGACCTATATTTCTTTTCTAGAGAAAGAGTTGCAAATTCCAATTAAAATTGTATCTGTTGGACCCGATCGAAAACAAACAATCTTTAGATAAAAGTGCCAGAATCCTTCTAGGTTTTGAATATTCCTTATTTTTGTAGGAATTCTAATTGAAATACTTTGCGGGTTAATTTCTTAAAAAAAATTATTTTTTTATTGTTGCCATTCTTGTCACCAGGACAAGAACGCCAAGAAATTGAAATTGAATACGCGCCTTTTATGAGCTTTGAAGAATCAAAGCCTGACGCGACCATACTCACACGAGATAAATCCAACCAAGTTTATATAAAGCACAAAGGCATTGACATGTGGTGTAACGAGGCTGTTTACTACGCAAAACAAGACTTTATTGAAGCCTATGGCGAGGTGCGAATAAAGCAAGGTGACAGCCTAGACATGACCTCTAAATACGTTGAATACAGTGGTAAAACACAATTGGCTTACGCAAGTGGAGATGTTATCTTGGTCGATGCAAATTCAAAACTTTATACAGATGTTTTATACTTTGATCGAATCAAACAACAAGCCTTCTACAATCAAAGGGGGAAGGTTGTAAGCGATAGCTCCGGAACCATTACAAGCACAAGAGGGCACTACTATGTAAATTCAAAAAAATACCAATTCAGTGACAATGTAAAACTAGTCAATCCCGAATACATTATCGACACCGATCGACTTGATTTTTATACAACCTCTGCCTATGCTTTTTTATATGGACCTACAACCATTGACAGCGAGAGCAGTCTCATTTACTGTGAACGCGGCTTTTACAACACCAACAAGGATAACGGATATTTTATTAAAAATTCTAAAATTGATTATGATGAGCGTACTATTGAAGGAGACAGTATATATTTTGATCGCAAACGAAATTTTGCTTCAGCAACAAATAATATAAAAGTTACCGATACGCTTAACAACAGCACCGTCAAGGGACATTACGCCGAAGTTTTTAAGGCTAAAGACTCTGTTTTTATCACCAAAAGGGCTATTGCGATAACAAAACGAGAAAACGATTCAATCTATATACACAGCGATACCTTGATGATCACTGGCCCCCCTGAAGCGCGTATCATTCGCGGTTTCTACAATGCTAAGATGTATAAGTCAGATTTGAGTGGAAAAGCTGATTCAATTCATATAAACCAAAAAACAGGGTTGACCCAACTCATCAATTTTTACAACAACGACGATGAAGATCCCTTTACAAAAAGACGCTACCCCGTTCTTTGGCATCACGAAAATCAAATTACTGGGGATTCTATTCATTTGATTTCCAATTCAAAAACAGAAACACTAGATTCTCTTAAAGTATTTCAAAATGCATTTGTAATAAGTAAAGACAGTCATGGCAGTGGATTCAATCAAATAAAGGGAAAGCGACTCAACGGACTTTTTGAATCAAATGAACTCCACATAATTGATGTTATAAAAAACTCCGAAAGCATCTATTACTTGAGAGATGCTGATAATGAATTGGTGGGTATTGACAAATCTAAATCTGCGTTGATCCGAATTTGGGTTTCTGAAAATAAAATTGATGAGTTGCGAAAAATAAATCAAATTGGAGGAAAAACATATCCAGATTCTGATTTTCCTGAAAACGAACGCTTTCTCAAAGGATTTGAATGGCGTGAGGAAGAAAGACCAAAGAACGTTAAAGATTTATTCAAGGACGACCCAGAATTAGAGCTTCCAATTATTAAAGACCTCGGTGCCCAATCATCTGAAGCATCATTTTTTGATGCATCATTGATGCGAAGAGTCAAAGCAGCCTCTAAAAGATCTACAAATGACAGTTCCTCTAAATTCGAATTGGATAATAAAGCTGCGAGGAACATTCCGGAACTCCACAAAAAAAGATTGAAACAATGAAGGTTAAAAATTCGACACTAGTTAAAACAAAAATTCTTGAGTAAAGAGGCCTTTTTTAAATACCAAGCTCAAACAACGCCACATCCGCTGGCGATGGAGATTTCACATGCTGAAGGATCTTATATTTTCGACAGAAATAAAAAAGCCTACTTGGATTTTGTAGCTGGGGTTTCGGCTTGTAGTCTGGGGCATCGGCACCCCAAAGTTATCAAAGCAATTCAAGATCAATTAGACAAGTATATGCATGTGATGGTATACGGAGAATACATTCAAAAACCCGCGCTGGAACTGACTGAATTATTGGCAAAACACTATCCTGAGAAGATTGATAAAACTTACTTGACAAATTCTGGAACTGAAGCCATTGACGGGGCACTTAAGCTAGCGCGACGCTTTACAGGCCGATCTGAAATATTGGCCGCAGACAAGGCTTATCACGGCAATACCATGGGAGCCTTGAGTATCATGGGATTTGAAGAACGCAAACAGCCTTTTAGACCCCTAATCCCTAATGTCCGTTTTTTAAATTTCAATGATGAAAAGGATTTGTCAAAAATCAACTCCAAAACAGCAGCAGTGGTTTTAGAGACCATACAAGGCGGAGCAGGATTTATTCAACCCAAAAATAATTACCTTAACAAAGTACAAAAACGTTGCAATGACGTTGGAGCTTTGTTAATATTAGATGAAATTCAGCCTGGCTTTGGAAGAACTGGGACACTCTTTGGTTTTGAAAACTACAATTGTACTCCGGACGTTATCGTCGTTGGCAAAGGCTTGGGTGGTGGAATGCCTATAGGGGCTTTCTCAGCCTCTCAATCAATGATGGACTGCCTATCAGATCAACCAAAGTTAGGACACATAACTACCTTCGGCGGTCATCCTGTAATTGCCGCTGCGGGCCTTGCGACCTTAAAGGAAATTTTGAATTCAAAATTGATGCAAGAAGCTCTGAAAAAAGAATCCTATATAAGAGGAAAATTAAAGCATCCTCTAATATCTGAAATTCGGGGAAAAGGGTTAATGCTATGTGCTATAACAAATTCAGCACAAACGACCAACAGAGTTGTCACAACTGCAATAGAAAAAGGGTTGATTTTATTCTGGTTACTATACGAACCCAAGGCGATTCGCATAACTCCTCCACTAACCATTTCAATGCAGGCATTGGAAAAGGGTTGTGATACCATTCTAGAAATACTTGACGATATTTATATAAACTGTTAACTATTTTGTTGAAAAGATTCATTTGACCCAATAAAACCAAAACCTAATACCTTTACTTTTAACCCAACAAATGTTAC
>JAYYCW010000104.1:0-2795 GCA_036161535.1 Bacteroidota bacterium
GAACAATCAACAAAAAAATAATTATCCAATAAAAACAAGAAGATGAATTCTAAAAAACAAAATGCAAATAAAGCTAAAGTAGAAGAAATCTCTAGAAAAGAGGCCTTGAAAAAAATGGGTCGCTATGCAGGGATGACAGCAATTGGAACTTTTATGATTCTCAATCCTAAAAAAGCACAAGCTGCTTCCCCAATCGATCCAGGTGGATTTGGATTCTAAGATTGGATTAATTTATTAAACAAAAAACCCTTCACAAAATAATTTGTGATAGGGTTTTTTTGCTCCATAGCTATTAATTTGCGAATATTTGATTTGGGTCTTTAAATGATTTAAACTCTAAGGCATTGCCAGAGGGATCTAAGAAAAACATGGTTGCCTGTTCCCCAACTTCGCCTTTAAAGCGAATATAGGGTTCAATGATAAATTCTATATTTTTACCTCTTAATTGATTGGCAAAGTCTTCAAACTCTTTCCATTGTAAAAGCACTCCAAAATGTGGGACGGGGACTTGTTTTCCATCCACTGCATTGGTATGGGTTTTTTCACTGCTTTTGGGTTTGTAATGTAGCACTAATTGGTGTCCAAATAAGTTCATATCTGCCCAATGAGTACTGCTTCGCCCAGTTTTACAGCCAAGAATTTCGGTATAAAATTTTATACAAGCTTTTAAATTCCAAACGGGTATTGCGAGGTGAAAGGGGCTAATTTTTTGGTCTATTTCCATGATTTTTTCGAGTTTTTTAAATCTGTTTTTAGGGTGTTTAACTCCTCTTTCGTCAAATCGCGATAGGCGCCCACAGGACTTTTTAAGTGGATATTCATTATACGCACCCTTTGCAGGTTTTCAACTTTATAATTTAAATATTCACACATGCGTCTGATTTGTCTGTTAAGCCCTTGCGTCAATGTAATTTTAAAAGTCTTTTGACTCAATTTTTTCACCAAACAAGCCTTGGTAACAGTATCCAAAATGGGAATTCCCTCAGACATTCGTTTGACAAAGGTTTGAGAAATAGGTTTGTCGACCTTTACGATGTATTCCTTTTCGTGATTATTACTGGAGCGCAATATTTTATTGACGATGTCTCCATCATCGGTTAATAAAATAAGACCTTCACTGTCTTTGTCAAGGCGGCCAATTGGAAAAATCCTTGTGGGATAATTGATATAGTTAATGATATTGTTTTTTTCTACTCGTGTATCTGTTGTGCACACAATACCAATAGGTTTATTAAAGGCGATATATGTGGCTGTTTTTTTTTGCTTTTTTATAATTTCACCATCTACTTTTATGACATCCCCTGCTCGAACTTTAATTCCCATTGAGGGAAGCTTCCCATTGACTAAAATTCGCTCCTGCTCAATAAGTTTATCGGCGGCTCTTCTGGAGCAATAGCCAACTTCACTAAGGTATTTGTTGAGTCTTTTTGAGGGTGTTTCCATAAGGCTAAAGGTACAAAACTTTAGCCCTGTATAAAATCAATAATTTTGTCAATCACTTGTTTGCTTTTGAGACCATGGCCTAAGCCTTGTGTTGTAAACATTTGACTGTTTTTAAAAGCTTTATGAATCTCTTGGGCATCTGAGTAGGGGATTACAGGGTCAAATTCGTCGTGAATTATCAAGCATTCACTTTTAATTTCTTTGACAAATATGGCCGTATTAAAGTGGGAGGAAGGTACCCCAAATCTCTTCTGAATAATGACTTCCATTCCATCTCTAACTTTTTTATTATAGCCCATGAGGTCACTGTAATTTTTAAATATGGCTGGAAAACCAGCTGGAACCCCTAAAAACAACAGTTTGTTGGCTTTGTAGTTGCTATTACTTTTTAAAAAATATGAAATGGCCATACCTCCCACAGAGTGTCCAATTAAAATGGAAGGGTTGAATTTTTTACAAACCACTCCAATAAACTGAGCATATAAGATGGCATTAAATATTTTACTGCCTGAGGCTCCGTGGGCTGGTGCATCCAAAGCCACAACATTATAATCTTGTTTTATAAGTTGAGCAATAGTGTTCTTCCAACGTCCAGAGTTACTGTGCCATCCATGTGCCAGTAAAATGGTGTCTCCTTTGCCTTTCCAATGGTAGGTTGCAATTTTAAGATTTTTGAGAAACAAATTCTTTTTTGCAGCCATTTCAAGGGTTGGATGTGGATGCTTTAAGCGGCCTTTTAAAGGCCTTGAAAACAAATTTAATGCCCGGTTTGATGCGCAACTTTGATTGATGTAGGCAAATTTATTTAAAACAGCACCAATGAGTTTGGGAATAAATAATTTCATGTCAATACCATTGAATATAAAAATCTTTTATTTTGGCCTTTGCAGGAATAGAGACTGCCTCTATTTTTTTATGCAAGTCATAGCGCAAATTCTCGGGAAGTTCAGTCTTTTCAAAAGTGAAGTATAAGTTCATTTCATCTACAGAAACAATCAGGTTTCTAAGGGTGTTTTGAATGCTTGAGACTTTATATTGGGAGGAGATAATTTGGAAAGTTGAATTTTTATTAAGGCCTTTGGTAGTTTTAAAACGCGGGTCCATCACTCTGACATTTTGAATTGTGGACAAGTAGTCGAGCGCTTCTTTAGGGCTAAGTTCTAAAAGCAACTTTTCCGTTCCTTTTTCATACACTTTAATAATATTACTTTTGCCTAAAAATTCATCACCACTAATACACTGAGCTATAGAATCATTGAGAAAACTGAGCTGCAGGTCTTTGACTAGGGTTGAATCCGTGAGTAATCCAATTGATTGTTTCTTTATGTCATAGGGGTCTGGTTTTGTGTTAC
>JAYYCW010000105.1:0-6215 GCA_036161535.1 Bacteroidota bacterium
ATTTTTTGGCCATACCTGCTCTTATATAGGCTTGAGCCTGAATGACACCTTCAACCCAGCCTGGACATCCGAATAGGATGTCATAGGCAACGCATTTGGGATTTTTGATTTTAAGCAAATGCTTGATACGGGCTGCTAAACAAGGAATTATATCACTTTGAATGGCCTCGGCTTTGACATCTCCAAAATTATGAGCACATATGATATAGTCTAAGGATTCGGAATCAATTTTAGCATCCAAGATTGCTTTTTCAGCAGCTAGCGCTCCAAGATCCGATGCTGTCAAGTGCTTTTGCGCATAACGGCGCTCAGAAATGCCTGTTATGGCTTTAAATTTTTCAACTACGATATCTGTTGGACTATCAATAGGTTCACCTTCAATGGTATAAAAAGAATGGGCTTTAAAAGCGCTGTTTTTTTGGATATGCTCTGGAATGTAACTGCCAGTACCCGTAATACGGATTTTCATGAATTTGTTTTTATAACTGTATGAACCCTAGCATCCATTGATTTTGCTTTTAAAAATTTTTCAGCGGTTTTAGTTGCAATTTCAGTCTTTTTTTCCAATGCATTTGCTTCTAAAGATAAATCGGCATAGGCCTCAATAGGCGCACATGTACAAATTAAATTTCGATCCCCATAGGCGTCGTCAACGCGTCTTACCGATGGCCAAAATTTGTCCTCTTTGATATAGCTCAAGGGAAATGCAGCAATCGCCCTGCTGTAAGGGAAATCCCAGCGGTCACTGCTTAGCATCTCAAGCGTGTGAGGTGCATTTTTGAGTGGATTATTGGGTTCAGATTTACTCGCCATTTCAATTTCTTTACGAATGGCAATCATGGCATCACAAAAACGGTCTATTTCGGATTTGTCCTCGCTTTCAGTAGGCTCGATCATCATGGTTCCTGCTACTGGAAAGGAGACCGTCGGTGCGTGAAATCCATAATCCATCAATCGCTTGGCGATGTCAGTCACTTCAATTCCATTTGCCTTAAAGCCTCTGCAGTCAATGATCATTTCGTGGGCTGCACGCCCTTTTTCACCACTGTATAGCGTATCGTAGAAACCTGAGAGACGCTCTTTGATATAATTTGCATTTAAAATGGCAACTTGAGTCGCTTTGGTCAATCCTTTTGCTCCCAACATTTTGATATAACCATATGAAATAAGACAAGCCAACGCCGATCCAAATGGAGCTCCTGAAATAGAAGTAATCGCTTGTGATCCCCCATTTTTTACAAGGGGATTGCCAGGAAGAAAAGGCGTTAATTGCTCAGCGACACAGATTGGACCTACCCCAGGCCCTCCACCACCATGTGGGATGGCAAAGGTTTTGTGAAGGTTTAAATGGCATACATCTGCACCAATTTGTCCAGGACTTGTCAATCCAACTTGTGCATTCATATTGGCACCGTCCATATAAACCTGTCCGCCAAAATCGTGAATAATTTTAGTAATTTCTTTGATCTCAGATTCATAAACTCCATGAGTTGAGGGGTAAGTGACCATGAGTGCAGCCAATTGATCTTTATAGAGTATGGCTTTATCACGAACATCGTCAACATCAATATTACCATTTTCCGATGATTTTGTAACCACTACTTTCATTCCAGCCATTACTGCACTTGCGGGATTTGTACCATGTGCTGAGGAGGGGATGATACAAATATTGCGATGGTGATCCCCTCTAGATTCGTGGTAAGCTTTGATGGTCATCAACCCTGCAAACTCCCCTTGGGCTCCAGAATTTGGTTGCAGAGAGGTGCCTGAAAATCCTGTAATTTCGTTGAGCTGCGATTGCAAAGTTTCGAGGACTTGTGTGTAACCCTCTACTTGATCTTTTGGAGCAAAAGGGTGAATATTTCCCCAGCTAGACCAGCTCAGGGGAAGCATTTCAACCGCTGCATTGAGTTTCATAGTACAGGACCCAAGTGAAATCATGGAGTAATTAAGGGCCAAGTCTTTTCGTTCCAAGCGTTTGATATAACGCATCAGTTGTGTCTCAGAGTGGTAAGAATTAAAAACAGCAGCGCTTAAAAAATCAGAACGTCTTTTATGATCTTGGGGTAAATAATGTTCTGAAAAAGCTTGTAATTGAATTTTTATATCCAGGGCCTTTGAAAAAATGGATACTATGAGTTCCAAATCTCTTTTAGTTGTTTTTTCGTTTATAGAAATAGAAACGGACTTTTCGTCAGGATAATGAAAATTAACGCCGCTATCCAATGCAATTTCTTGTATTTTTTGGCTATCAGGAATTGAAAGTTGAAGAGTGTCAAAAAAGCGAGAGTGTTTTATTTCGATCCCAACAGATGCGAGGGACTTGGCTAAAATTGCGGCATTCGTTTGAATTTTTTGAGCGATGTATTTCAATCCTTTGGGGCCGTGGTATACCGCATACATACCAGCAATTACAGCCAATAAAACTTGGGCAGTACAGATATTGGAAGTGGCACGGTCTCTTTTTATGTGTTGTTCTCTAGTTTGCAATGCCATGCGCAAAGCGCGGTCTCCATTCATATCCTTAGTGATTCCGATGATACGCCCTGGGATGTATCTTTTGTAGGCCTCTTTGGTGGCAAAATAGGCGGCATGAGGCCCTCCGTAACCCATGGGGATTCCAAAACGTTGTGTGGTACCGACCACCACATCTGCTCCCATGTGCCCCGGCGCTTCCAACAAGACCAAACTCAAAATATCGGCGGCAACGGCTACTTTGATTCCGTTGTTATTGGCTTGGGATATAAAAGATTTTAAATCTGTGATAGCTCCTGAAGCACCTGGATATTGTACAAAAGCACCAAAGTAATCTGAGGAATAATCAAATGATTCTACTTTGCCTACGACCAGTTCAATTCCAATGGGAATTGCTCTTGTGTTTAAAACAGACAAAGTTTGTGGAAAGACATCTTCGGAAACAAAAAATTTAACCACACCACTTTTAACACTAGTCCTGTCTCTGACTGCAAATAAAAGGGCCATGGCTTCTGCCGCTGAGGTGCTTTCGTCTAAAAGGGAAGCATTGGCCAATTCCATGCCCGTTAAATCTGTAATCATGGTTTGAAAATTCAATAGAGCTTCCAAGCGTCCTTGGGCAATTTCAGCTTGATATGGAGTATAGGCCGTATACCACCCCGGACTTTCAAGAATATTTCTTTGGATTACTGCTGGCAAATTGGAAGGGTGGTAGCCCATTCCAATATAGGATTTAAAGACTTGATTTTTGTTGCCCAAAGTTTGTATGTGATCTAAATACTCTTGCTCACTCATAGGATGATCGAGCTTAAGGGGCTTTTGCAGGCGAATGTTTGAGGGGATGGTTTCGTCTATCAATTCTTCAAGGCTGGAAACGCGAACAACTTCCAACATGGCTTTAATTTCTGTCGAGCTTGGGCCTATGTGTCTTTGTGAAAAAATATCTGGGTTCATGTTTAGACTTCTTTGTTAAAAATCAAAATTACGGATTTATTTATCCTTTTTTTGACAAGTGAATTAAAGTTTTTAACCGTTTTTTTAGCTTATTAACAGTTTCTTTATTTTTGCGCTGTGAATTTAATTGAAAGGCTTTTTAAATTTTATATAAACAGCAGTTTACACGTAGCTGTCTCAGTTGTTTCGCTTTGTTTTGTAACAACTCATACATTTGAAATTTCTTTTGCTAAAGATTTAAAGTGGTTTATTCTTTTTGCTTCTGTTTTAGGATATAACTATATAAAGTATTTTGGTATTTCTAAATTTTATTACCGCTCTTTGACCAACAAGTTAAAAGAAATTCAAACCTTAAGTGGACTTTGTTTTTTAGGCGTTTGTGTCTTATTTTTTGGATTAAATAAAGCGACAAAATTTATAGTGCTATTTTTGGGTGCAGTGACATTTTTTTATGAAATTCCTTTTGAAAAAATAGAGAGCTTAAGAAAAGTTAGGGGCTTAAAAATATACATCATTGCCCTTGTGTGGTCGCTAACAACAGTACTTTTAGTGGTTGTGAACGCCGGTATTGATATAGATACAAAGGTCCTTTTAAAATTGTTTGAACGCTTTATTTTTGTTTTTGTTTTAATGCTGCCTTTTGAGATAAGAGACCTTGATTTGGACGATATAGGGATGTCCACCATTCCTCAAAAAATTGGGATTGTCATGACAAAGCAACTGGGGTTTTTTGGGCTTTTTTTAATCGAACTGTTAGAACTATTTATTTTCAAACAACCCAAGGCTGTTATTGTATTAACAACTTTTATAATGTTGGTGACAGCATTTTTAATCTTTAAAACACCGGTTAAAAGAAACATTTATTACGCTGCTTTTTGGGTGGAAGCAGTCCCCATTTTATGGGCATCTCTGATTTGGTTTTTTTTGTGATTTAAACAAGACCAGCGCGTTCTAAAAGCGCTTTATTTGAGGCCGATTTTCCGCGAAAGCGCTTATAGAGGACCTCCGGATTCTCAGTCCCACCCTGACTTAAAATATGTTTTTGAAGATTTGAAGCGACTTTGGGATCAAACAGCTGTTTGGTTTTAAAATAGGCAAAGGCATCTGCCTCTAAGACTTCCGCCCATTTATAACTATAATAGCCAGATGAATACCCCCCTTGAAAAATGTGAGCAAATGCTGTGGATATGCAATTTTCCATAATGTCAGGAAACAGTTGGGTGTTGCCAAAGGCGGAATTTTCATGGGTTTTAACATTTTTTATTCCACTGGGATCTTGTGCGTGCCAGCTCATATCTAAAAGGCCAAAACTCAATTGTCTAAGGGTTTGCATTCCTTGTTGAAACTGGGCGGCAGCTTTTATTTTTTCAATCCATTTCATTGGAATTAACTCAGAAGTTTTATAGTGCACGGCAAAGAGCTTAAGGGTCTGTTTCTCATAACACCAATTTTCCATGAATTGACTTGGAAACTCCACAAAATCCCAAGGGACATTTGTACCCGATAGGCTGGGGTAGTTGGTATTGGCAAGCATGCCGTGAAGCGCATGCCCAAACTCGTGGAATAAAGTTGTTAGTTCGCTAAAAGTGAGTAGCGATGGCTGATTTTTGGTTGGTTTTGTAAAATTACAAACAATAGAAACATGAGGGCGTTCTTCCACGCCATCAACTCTATATTGTGGTTTAAAAGAAGTCATCCAAGCCCCTGCTCTTTTGCCAGGTCTCGGGAAAAAATCGGCGTAGAAAAGAGCTACGAATTCTCCTTCCAGATCACTCACTTTGTATACTACAACATCACTGTGGTAGGTTTCAATATCATTTGTTTTAATAAATTTAATTTGAAATAATTTTTCTGCGATTTTAAAAGCCCCCTGCAAAACATTTTCTAACTCAAAGTAGGGTTTAAGAAGATTGTCGTCAATGTCAAAGCACCTTTTTTTAAGTTTTTCTGAATAATAGGCACTGTCCCATTTTTGAAGGGTTTCAATGCCGTCCAATTCTTTGGCAAATTTACTCAGCTCTGAAAACTCTCGTTGGGCCGCTGGCATGGTCTTGGATTTAAAGTCTTCTAAAAATGATAGAACGGTTTCTGGAGATTTTGCCATCCTTTCCTCTAGCACATAATCTGCATGTGTCTTATAGCCTAGTAAACGAGCTCTTTGATGTCTTAATTTCACAATTTTAAGCAGCAGCAATTGGTTGTCAAAAGCATCGTTTTGAAATCCTTTTTTTCCAAATGCCAACACCATTTTTTTTCGCAATGCCCTGTTTTTAGCATAGGTCATAAATGGTACATAGCTGGGATAATCTAATGTAAACAGCCATCCCTTCTTACCCTCTTTTTTTGCCAAGATCTTAGCGGTTTCTATACAGTTTTCTGGAAGGCCTTCCAAATCCGAACGGTCTTCAATTTCCAATCTGAAGCGATTTGTCTCACAAAGCAAGTGTTCTCCAAAGGTGAGTCTTAGGCTGTTTAGCTCTTTATCAATCTCTCGAAGTTTTGATTGATCAGACGACTTTAAATTGGCACCATTTCGCACAAAACTCTTGTATTTTTTTTCTAATAAGGTATTCTGTTCAACAGTTAAGTTGATTTTTCCCTTTTGTTTGTAGACATATTTGATGCGCTTAAAAAGAGCTTTATCAAGTGATATATCATTTGAAAAAGCCGTTAGCAGTGGCGATACTTGTTGAGCAATTTTTTGGATGGCTTGGTTGGTTTCCGCTGCATTTAAGTTAAAAAAGAGATTGGAAATTCGCTCCAGTATCAAACTTGAAAATTCCAGT
>JAYYCW010000106.1:0-9147 GCA_036161535.1 Bacteroidota bacterium
TTGCCAAAAATGTCAAGCCGTGGGCATCGATGGATTTATCATTCCCGATTTACCAGCTCAAGTATACGAACAGGACTACAAAGCAATTTTTGAACGCTATGGCCTTTTAAATATTTTTTTGATTACTCCTCAAACTTCAAAGACACGAGTTCGGTATATGGATTCTATTTCTAAGGGCTTTATCTATATGGTAAGCAGTGCCAGCACAACAGGGGCGCAAAGTGGATTTGGACAAAAACAACAAGACTATTTTAAGCGCATTGATAACTTAAACTTAAAAAACCCTCAAATCGTTGGATTTGGAATATCAAACAACAAAACTTTTAAGCAAGCTACAACCCATGCAAAAGGGGCGATAATTGGAAGTGCTTTTATAAAACACTTGGCTGATAAAGGGGTTGATAAAATCCATGATTTTATCAGTGGAATATTAGATTAAAAATAAATTTCAATTAAATTTTGGGGTCCCAAATCAAAACCCATGAAATTAAAAATTATTTATCTGTTACTTTTCACTGCCCATTTAAGCTGTAAAACTCCGAAACCCCAACTCCCTTAAGTCAATGTAAGTTCACAGGAGATCATTACATCTCCATAGAAATCATTGTTAACCCCATAGGTGTTTGGGGTGCATTTGAAGTTGAACTAGAAGGGGTGCGTCTTTTTGACGGCAATGGAAAAGATCTGGTAAGAGCCATTTTGCTTAGATCGGGGCCCATTGTATTTATGACAACCTTGGAATTTGGCCCAAAAGACAGTGCCCATGGATTGCTTGTTTTACAAAACCAACCATTGGGTGATTATATTGGCCCTGTGGAGATGCTCTCCATAGAAATCCCAATTCGGTTTAAGCCCTAACGTGTGAAAACCAATTTATTTTCAGAAGACAAATTTGCATCAAAAGCGTAACGTTCAGCCCTAAAAGTTTTAATATCTTCAAGTGTTTCCACATGATTTTGAATGATGTGACGTGTCATCAGCCCGCGAGCCAACTTTGAAAAAATGGCTATGGTCTTGTACTGTCCATTTTTAAATTCTCTAAAGTCAATATGAACCACAGTGGCCTTGAGCACTTTGGTGTCAATGGCCTTAAAATATTCTTGACTGGCAAGGTTGACTAGCAGTTCATTTTCCTGCATCTCATCATTTAAGGATTCTGTTACTTTCTGACGCCAAAATTCATACAGATTTTTGTGTTTTCCTACAGGTAATTTAGTCCCCATTTCCAAGCGGTATGCTTGTATCAAATCCATAGGCTTTAACAATCCGTAGAGCCCTGAAATAATACGAACCGTATTTTGCATCTGCTCTAACTGTGTTTGAGGAATGCTGTAGGCGTCGAGACCACGGTATACATCTCCACTAAAGGCATAGATGGCTTGGCGGGCATTTTCATTGGTGAAAGGAAGGGACCAAGCCTGATTGCGCTCATAGTTAAGAGCGCTCAACTTAGGTGAAATATGCATCAGTTCCGAAAGTGCCTTAGGAGATTGATTTTTCAAAAGGGCATTGAGCTGTTCAGCCTCATTTAAAAAACAAGCCTTTGAACTGAACCCTGTTGGTAGTTGACTTTCAAAATTAAGGGATTTGGCAGGCGAAATAACGAGTTTCATAAGAATTTTGTTTAGCACTCAAAAATACCAACAAATTTTAAAATTAAAAAAAGTTGAGTTGTAATCTTTACAATATCAACATTGAATAATATATTAAACTATTGGGCATGCTTGGCATAGGCGCGCCATTTTTCAATACAATCAGACATGTCCTGAGGCAAGTCACAATCAAATGAAAGAAACTCCCCTGTGCTTGGGTGAATAAATCCCAATGTTCTAGCATGCAAGGCCTGTCGAGGCAGTATTTTAAAGCAATTATCAACAAACTGTTTGTATTTAGCAAAGGTGGTGCCTTTTAATATTTTTTCGCCGCCATAGCGTTCATCGTTAAAAAGCGTGTGCCCAATGTGTTTCATATGTACCCGAATTTGATGGGTACGGCCTGTTTCAAGTTTACAACGCACCAAAGTCACATAACCCAAGCGTTCCATAACCTCAAAATGGGTAATGGCAGGTTTTCCTTTATCGGCCTCATCGCCTTCAAAAACCTTATACTGAAGTCTGTTTTTAGGATGTCGACCAATTGGGAATTTAATGGTACCTCTATCATCTTCAATATTGCCCCACACCAATGCGGTATAAGAGCGTTCACTTGTTTTGGCTTTAAATTGAGCTGACAAGTGGGTCATAGCATGTTCTGTTTTGGCGACAACCAAAAGCCCACTCGTATCTTTATCGATGCGGTGGACTAGTCCAGGGCGATTGCTTGAGTTGTTTGGCAAATTATCAAAGTGATAAATTAGGGCATTGATAAGGGTACCAGAATAATTACCGTGTCCCGGGTGCACGACCATACCAGCGGATTTATTGACAACTAGCAAGGCCTCATCTTCATAAATAATATCAATGGGGAGCGCTTCAGCCACTAACAAATGTTCATGAGGTGGATGTGAAAACAGCACCCGAATTTGATCATTCGGTTTTACTTTATAATTAGATTTTACAACCACATCATTGACAAAAATATTCCCAGACTTGGCAGCAATCTGAATTTTATTTCGCGTGGCATTTTCAACAAAGTTCATCAAATACTTATCGATACGAAGCGGTTGTTGCCCTTTGACTACAGTGAATGCATAGTGCTCATAGCGTTCTTCAAGAGGATCAAAGTTTATATTCGGTTGCTCCATCAATTTAGTTTTGGAGTTCCATTGCCAAGAACAAGATCGATTGCAGAGGTTTTTTTAAGCATCTGTCCCGGGACGATTCTTTTACCTTTGTAACGCATTTCCAGGACCTCATCCTTGCCTAAATCGTCATCATAAATTAGATCCCCTATCGTAAAACCCAAAGCGTGCAAGGTTGGTTTGGTTTGGCGTAAAGTGCTTCGAATCACGTCCGGAACTCGAACATTTTTATAATCTGAAGGATTTATAATCAAATATATTTTTCTGTTTTTTTTGACCATTGAGCCTGCTAATGGCTCTTGTTCAATCACAGCACCTGGAGAGTATTTTGGGTTGTAATTTGAGGAATCCTGTACTTGAGTTACCAAATCAAAGCTCTTGAGAGTGTTGTCCACCTCATTCAAGGAAAGGCCCAAAAGGTTAGGCACCACAACAAAAGTTCCGTGCTGGGTGTATGACTTTAACCACTCTAATGAAGCAAAACAAAGCACTACAACAATCACTAATGCAAGTATTAGTTGTTTAAAAAAAGATCTACTAAACAAAAATCTAATAAAATTCATGGGCATAATTTTAGCAAAGCTAAACATTTTTTTGAGAGAAAATCGGTCGTTAAATCTAGTTCATTGATCCTTAATTTTCTTGAAACGAAAAAAACAGTCGGGAAAAAATGATATTTTTACACTACAAATACAATCAATGAAAAAAAACATCGCCATTATTATGGGTGGGTTTTCTAGCGAGTCTGCCATTTCACTCAAAAGTGGACAAGTTGTATTTGAGCATCTTCCAAAGGATTTTTACAATGTCTATTGCATTGAGATTACAAGAGATAAATGGGTTTATACAGACCGTCAAAACAAAGAATATCCTGTAAATGTTAGTGATTTTTCTGTAGCAGTAGGACAAAAAATAATACACTTCGATTGTGTATTTAATGCCATCCACGGGCCCCCCGGCGAAGATGGGTTTATGCAGGCCTATTTCGAGTTGTTGGGAATTCCACATACAACCTGTGGGATGTACCAAGCAGCACTGACATTCAACAAGCGTGATTGCCTTAATGTGCTCAGGGCCTATAATATTCCAACTGCAATTTCACACCCGCTAAATAAGGGGGATAACGTTAATGCAAAAGCCATAATAGATAGCGTGGGATTGCCTTGTTTTGTAAAAGCCAACCGAGCAGGTAGTAGTTTTGGGGTCACTAAAGTGCATCAAATTGAAGACCTACAGTCGGCAATAGACATTGCTTTTGAGCATGACGATGAGTTAATTATTGAGTCGTTTTTGGACGGAACGGAAGTTTCTATTGGGGTTTTACGCTACAAAAGCGAAGTAATGGTTTTGCCCATCACAGAAATTGTTTCCAAAAATGATTTTTTTGATTATGAAGCAAAATATTTAGGGAAGTCGGAAGAAATCACCCCAGCACGAATTTCTAAAATTCAAGAAGAAAACGTAAAACATATGGCCAAAAAAATATACGAAGTTCTCAATATGGACGGATTTTCGAGAAGTGAATTTATTTTTAAAGGCGACACGCCCTACTTCCTAGAAATGAATACAGTTCCCGGACTTACAATTGAGAGTATTCTGCCAAAGCAAGCCGCTTGTGCCGGTATAACCCTGCCTGAATTGTTTGCCAATGCCATTGAAATGGCAATTGATAAAAATGTTTAACTTTACAATGTGAAACAACAATTATAGAGCAGTGAAACGCGCCATATTTCCAGGCTCATTTGACCCCATCACTTTGGGGCATTGTGACATTGTCAAAAGAGGCATCCATCTCTTTGATGAAATCATCATCGCTGTAGGTGAAAATTCCACTAAAAAGTATATGTTTTCACTCAAACAGCGCAAGGCCTTTATCGAAGCTACTTTTAAAGGGAATTCAAAAATAAAAGTCATGAGCTATTCTGGTTTGACCACCGATTTTTGTAAAAATGTGGGGGCAGACTTTATCTTAAGAGGGCTGAGAAATCACACAGATTTTGAATTTGAAAAAGCCATCGCACATAACAATCGAAAAATTGGACAAATTGAGACTGTTTTTCTGCTTACTTCAGTTGAAACCTCATTTATTTCCTCTTCAATTGTTCGTGAAATTATTAGTTACAAAGGCGCTTATAAAAATCTCGTACCCAAGCCGGTAAAAACAGATGTTTTATAGAGTGTTATGAAAGTTCTTTTTCAAAGGCCTCTTGATTGTCTCAGCTAGATGATAACGCGGATCATAAATGGCCTAAACAACAAAGCTTTTATTTCTAAAGAAGTCCTTCAATATTAGCGTAGATATTTTTTTTTACCTTTTTTAGCTTTTTTGGACCAATCCATTTGACTTTTGTAATGCCCTCGCTCAATTGAGGTTTAAAATCACCCTTATAATCTGAAAACATTTCAAACCAATAGGTTTTTTTTATTTGATATTTATTATTTCGCTTAAAGATGTGATAGGTGATTTCTAGAGGTTTTGTGATGTGAAGACCTTTGATACCTGTCTCCTCTTTGACCTCGCGAAGGGCGGTTTGGTCGATGGTTTCGCGTGTTTCAGACTTACCTTTTGGTAAATCCCACTTGCCATTTCTGAAAATAAATAATATTTGGCCAGAGGGATTCATAACCTTACCACCACCAGCAATAACATTTGGTAAAAACTTTAAAAATATTTTCAACATGCGGTCCAAATCACTTCCAATTAAGTGAATGGCTTCGAACTTATCTTTTTTTAAAGTGGAGAGAATTTTTTCAATACCTACCGAGTCAATTAAAAAGTTTTTGAAATTAATCTCTTTATTAACCTCGGTTGTCAGGATTATCGGCTTATTGCCAACAAAAATTTTTTGCATTGTTAAAGAAAAACAAATTAATACAAAGTAAATGTAGTATTTTTTAATAATTTTGAATCATGATTTTCAATAAAAATACTGCCAAAAAAACCGCCGAATTCCTGCTTCATATCAACGCGATAAAGTTAAGCCCAAATGTACCATTCACTTGGGCCTCCGGTTGGAAATCACCTATCTATTGCGACAACAGATTGGTGCTCTCCTACCCGATGATTCGAAATTATGTGAAAACTGAAATCGCCAAAAATCTAGAAACTGTTTATGGAAAACCAGACGTGATTGCAGGCGTTGCAACTGGGGCCATTGGTATAGGAGCATTGGTAGCCAATGAGTTGGGATTACCATTTGTTTATGTCAGGCCAGAAGCAAAAAAACACGGCCGTCAAAATCAAATAGAAGGCCATTTAGAAAAAGGGCAAAACGTTGTGGTTGTAGAAGACCTGATTAGTACTGGCAAAAGTAGTCTAAACGCAGTAAAAGCTTTAAAAGGAGCTTCGGTCAACGTCAAGGGCATGGTGGCCATTTTTAGCTATGGGTTTGAACTTGCTAAGTCGAATTTCGCATCTGATAATGTCGACCTTTACACTTTGAGTAATTATAACTGTCTGCTAGAACAGGCACTAGATACAAGTTTTATAAATCAAAAAGATTTAGAGGTATTATCCAATTGGAATTCGAACCCCTCACAATGGGACAATCAATAACAATATGAATCTACTATCTCCAAAAATAACAATTCCCAAATCGACTTCAAAAGTTTTTGATTTTTTAAGTAATCTTAAAAATTTTGAAAAATTAATGCCCGAGAACATCAGTAAGTTTGAACTGCTTGAAAAAGATAAATTTATTTTTGCCATCACTGGAATGCCTGAAATTGTTCTTGAAAAAAAATCAGAGGAAGCTTTCAATTCAATTGTTTTAGGATCTGCTGCAAGTAAATTAAACTTTAGCCTGAAAACTGTTATCAAAGAGCTGGGCCAACAGCATAGTCAAGTGCAGTTGAACTTCTCTGGAGATTTTAATCCAATGATGGCCATGATGATCAAAGGCCCCATCACAAAATTTATTGAAACCCTAGCCACAAAAATTCCAGATGCCTTCTAATAAATGAATTGAATTGTTTTTAAATCATACTCATCATTTATATTGTCAGACTGAACTTTCAATTTTCCGGAATTTGACACCCCTTTAATAACGCCTTTGAAAACTTGACCAGATTTGTTTAAAAATGTTGAAGTTTTATTCATTCTAAACAATACAGCCTCGTATTCAGTATTTAAAAAGGTCTTGTCGCTGATTTCAAAATAAAATTTGAGTTGTTTTATCAATTCCTTAGCCAATGCATCTAAATCAATAGACACCCCCTTTATTGTTTTCATTGACGCGGCTCTTGGTAGTTCTTTAAAGTTAGTTTGATTGACATTGATTCCCACACCGATGATGACGTGTTGAATGCACTGTTTTTTTGTCAAAAGTTGAATCAAAATTCCTGAAATTTTTTTGTCGCATGACAAGATGTCGTTTGGCCATTTTACAGAAAGTTTTGGAATTTCAAAAGCCTTGAGAGTTTTATAAACAGCCAATGACACACGCCTGTTAATATCAAATTGACAACGAACACTGCTTTTGATATTCTTTTTTAAAATACTAATTATCAAATTTTTCCCTTTTTCAGATTGCCACTTACTGCCACGCTGACCCTGTCCATTTGTTTGCTCTTTGGCCACTACTGCAGCGAAGTCTTCAAGTGAAATTTCCGACACCAAATCCGCCAAATAGCGGTTGGTGGAATCAATGGCATTGAGTTTGATGATTTGCATCGGAAAATTTTGGCTTAAATTATAATTTAATTAAGATAATAAATCGTGTTTTTGACTTAAAAAAACAATAAATTTGCATTGAAATACTAATATATGACAAAAAACATATCTAGCCCAGACGAACTCATTTCTTTAATTGTTCAAGCAATAGAAGACATTAAAGGTCAAAACATAAGTTTGCTAGATTTGAGAAATATTGAAAATACAGTTTGTGATTATTTTATTATTTGCAATGGTAACTCCAACACGCAAGTAAATGCAATTGCCAGTTCGGTCCAAAAAAATGTTAGTAAGAACATTCGCGAAAAGCCCTATCAAATTGAAGGGGTTGAAAATGCTGAGTGGATTTTAATGGATTATGTCAACGTGGTTGTTCATGTGTTTCAAAAACACAAACGAGAATATTACGATATTGATAATCTATGGGGTGATGCTAAAATCACAGAAATTGAAACGAGCTACTAAAATATAAAGCATGTCAAAAGATAAAAAACAAAACAAATTCAAATTTAATGCCTACTGGTTGTATGGCATTGTCATTGGAGTTTTTTTAATTTTCAATATTTTCTCTGGAGCCATTGGAGCAACTAATGGTACCACCACTACCCCCTCTAAATTCTTCACTTTTCTAAGGGATGGAGATGTCAAAAAAGTTGAAATTGTCAATAAACGAGAAGCACTTGTCTATTTAAATGATAACGCTTCAAAAAAAGAAATTCACAGAAAATCTCTTCCTCAACAGTTTTTACCTTTGGGAACAGTGCCAAATTACTCTTTTGAATTTGGAGATGTTCAGTTGTTTCAAAAGCAATTAGAAGATACCATCAATGAGGAAAATCTCAACACTGAGCTAAACTTCAGAACTGAAACCAATGCTTTTGGAGATATACTCATCTCTATCATTCCATTTGTAGTCATCATCGCTGTCTGGATTTTTATCATGAGAAGAATGTCTGGAGGTACAGGTCCAGGTGGCGGTGGGCAAATATTTAATATCGGAAAGTCAAAGGCAAAACTCTTTGATGAAAAACTTGAAACCAAAACAACATTTGAGGACGTGGCCGGTTTAGAGGGAGCAAAGGAAGAAGTTCAAGAAATTGTAGATTTTCTCAAGAACCCTGAAAAATATACAGCCTTGGGTGGAAAAATCCCAAAAGGTGCTTTGCTTGTTGGACCTCCTGGAACAGGTAAAACACTCTTGGCAAAAGCAGTTGCTGGGGAAGCAAAAGCTCCCTTTTTCTCATTGTCAGGATCTGATTTTGTTGAAATGTTTGTAGGGGTTGGAGCCTCCAGAGTACGAGATCTTTTTAAACAAGCAAAAGACAAATCTCCAGCTATTATTTTTATTGATGAGATTGATGCCATTGGACGCGCTAGAGGAAAAAGTAATTTTTCTGGATCTAATGACGAAAGAGAAAACACATTAAACCAATTGCTGACTGAAATGGATGGCTTTGGATCAAATACCAATGTAATTGTTTTGGCTGCGACCAATCGCGCTGATGTGTTGGACAAAGCGCTGATGCGTGCTGGACGTTTTGATCGACAAATATATGTTGACTTACCTGACATTCGGGAGCGCAAAGAAATATTTGAAGTACATTTAAAACCCTTAAAGAAAGCCAAAGACCTAGACACGGATTTTCTATCCAAACAAACCCCTGGGTTTTCTGGAGCTGACATCGCTAATGTTTGTAATGAAGCAGCACTTATTGCAGCCAGAAACAATAAAAAG
>JAYYCW010000107.1:0-8070 GCA_036161535.1 Bacteroidota bacterium
CCTGGCTGTCATCACTAAAAAAATTGATGATATTTTGAGCATTTGTCCCTGAGCCAGAAGCAAAAATTGCAATTCGTTTCATAATCTCATTTTATTGACCACTCCGTTCTACAAAAAAAGTAATTATATTTCAATAAGTCCGATTATCTGCAAGAGAAAAATAAACTTTGCAAAGAACACACACATTTTTTTCGGATTATCACGTTTTAAAATAAAGTTTTTTATTTTTGCAACCTAACTAAAACTTAAATTTAAATATTATGTCAGACATTGCATCAAGAGTTAAAGCGATAATCGTTGACAAATTAGGCGTTGATGAAAACGAAGTAGTAACTGAGGCAAGCTTCACAAATGATCTCGGAGCGGATTCTTTAGATACTGTAGAACTAATTATGGAATTTGAAAAAGAATTTGACATCCAGATTCCAGATGATCAAGCAGAAAATATTGCAACTGTTGGTCAAGCTATTTCTTATATAGAAGCTGCAAAATAGAAATTCCTTATAATTTTTATGAACTTAAAGCGAGTTGTTGTAACAGGCCTTGGCGCGCTTACGCCCATAGGCAATAACAAAAATGACTACTGGAAGTCCTTATTGGCAGGTAAAAGTGGTTGTGCACCTATTACGCATTTTGACACCGAACATTTTAAGACGAAATTTGCTTGTGAATTAAAAAATTTCGACGCATTGGATTACTTTGACCGCAAAGAGGCAAGAAAAACAGATAAGTTTGCGCAATACGCCATGGTCGCTTCTTCAGAAGCTATTGCTGATTCCGAGCTCAATTTAGACAAAATTGATAAATTCCGAGTGGGTGTTATATGGGGGGCTGGCATTGGCGGTATTGACACTTTTCAAACAGAAGTTTCTAATTTTGCGACTGGAAACGGATCTCCAAGATTTAATCCGTTTTTTATCCCTAAAATGATTGCCGACATTGCCCCTGCCAATATCTCTATAAAACACGGGTTTATGGGGCCCAATTATACCACTGTTTCAGCTTGCGCCTCCTCTGCAAACGCCATAATTGATGCCCTAAACTATATTCGTTTAGGACATTGTGATGTTATTGTTACTGGTGGAAGTGAGGCTACGATAAATGAATCGGGGGTAGGGGGCTTTAATGCCATGCACGCCCTCTCAACTCGAAACGAAAATCCAGAGACAGCCTCTCGGCCTTTTGATGCAACACGTGACGGTTTTGTGCTTGGAGAAGGTTCTGGCGCCCTTGTCTTAGAGGAATATGAACATGCCAAGGCTCGTGGTGCAACTATTTATGCAGAACTTGTGGGTGGCGGGCTTTCTTCGGACGCCTTTCATATGACAGCGCCACATCCTGATGGCATTGGCGTGACAGCCGTTATAAAAAATTGTCTTGAGAATGCAGGCTTAAAGCCCACTGACATAGACGCCATTAACACCCATGGGACTTCTACACCTCTTGGCGACGTTGCTGAACTAAAAGCTGTTGGAAGGGTCTTTGGAGCCCACGCCAAGAAAATCAATATTAATTCTACAAAATCCATGACTGGCCATCTTCTCGGTGCAGCAGGGGCTATTGAAGCCATCGCTTCAATTATGTCAATAAAGTTCGGAGTCGTCCCGCCCACCATAAATCATACAACCGTAGACGAAAATATTAATCCGGAACTCAATTTAACACTTAACAATGCCCAAAAACGGGATGTTAAAGTTGCAATGAGTAACACTTTCGGCTTTGGAGGCCATAATGCTTGTGTGGTCTTTAGGCGTTTAGATTAAAGTGGTTTGAGCTATCTTCAAAATATCTTCAAGACTCGACAAAACAATAACAATCCACTGTTTTCTGCATTGAGGCCCCTACTGGGGTTTTCCCCAAAAACTTTACACTATTACGAACGCGCCTTTACCCACCGATCTATTAATTTAAAAGATGCTCAAGGAAATGCTTTCAATTATGAGCGGTTAGAATATGTTGGTGATGCTGTTTTGGGGGCTGTAATTGCCCACCATCTTTTTCAAAAGGTGCCCGCTGCAAATGAGGGCTATCTGACAAAAATGCGCTCCAAAATTGTCAGCAGAGGCAGCCTAAATAAAATTGGGGAAGACCTGAAGCTGGTGCGGCTTATGAAGTCGTCTTTAAACGCCTCAAAATTTGGTAAGAATATTCACGGAAATCTTTTAGAGGCTCTCATTGGGGCTGTATTTCTTGATCAAGGCTACAAAAACTGTGAATGGTTTATTTATAATAACATTATAAGTCCATACGTCGACATATCATCACTTGAAGGAAAGATTATAAGCTACAAAAGCCTAATGGTTGAGTGGTGTCAAAAAGAAAAGAAAAAATTGTGTTTTATTTGTGAAAAAGACGAGGGTTTAGAAAAAGTCAATCACTTTTCAGTGACTCTTGAAATTGATGGAAAAAACACCGCTAAAGCAAGGGCTACTTCAAGGAAAAAGGCCGAGGAAAAGGCGTCTCGAAGAGCCTACTTCGCTCTGAAATATAAAATTGAATTATAACGACTCGCCAACCAAACAGGCTGTAATGCGCCACTTTCTTGTAACTTTGGCTTTGAGATATTGTGAGAGGTCTTTATAATTGTGCTTTTATCTCTATCTTTACACTATTGTTAAAATGAATTATGGCAATATACAAACTCGATTTAACCGATTTTCACGACGCTGACTACTGCCTTTTTGCCATCCATTCAGATCTAGAAGATTTTCAGCTAGCTCACGCTATAAATTCAAGTTTAAAAATACGCCTAAAGCGGTTAAAGAAAGATTTAGACATTAACGCCTCACAAAACCCTTCTTTCTCACTGTTTGAGTGGGGGGATCCTGCCCTTAAAAGCACTTGGAACCTTATAAAGAACAACTGCCAAGTTGAATCTCAAACCACAGGCCAAGGTCTTTTTGCAGAACGCGAAGAAAAGAATTCGAAAAAAATTGCCCTAATTAAAGAGCATTCTAACGTTGACTATTTTTTAAAAATAAGCGGCAGCTTCGGTCCTGAAAAAGCCACCCTAGAAAACCTCAACAAAATTACTGCAGTCAGTCTTGTTTATCTCGTTGAGGTTGAAACACTAAAATCAATTGAATACTTAATATTAAATTAATGTCACACACAAGAAAGAAAACAAAAATTGTTGCCACTTTAGGTCCATCGGTCTCAAGTAAGAAAATGCTATTAAACTTAATTACCACTGGAGTTAACGTTTTTAGAATCAACTTTTCACATGCAGATTACAAGACCGTCGAAAACAACATAAAGCACATCAGAGCCATCAACAAAGAGCACGGGTTTAACGCCGCTGTTCTAGCAGACCTTCAAGGCCCTAAATTAAGGGTCGGGGTGATGAAAGACAATGTTGTTGTATCCTCAGGAGATGAAATTGTTTTTGCAACAGGAGATCGCTTTGAGGGCAGCAAAGAGCGGGTATTTATGACTTACAACCATTTCCCTAAAGACGCGAGACCAGGTGAAAGAATATTACTAGACGATGGTAAATTAATATTTGAAGTGGTTTCCACAAACCAGACAAACGAAGTAAAAGCAAAAGTAATACAAGGGGGGGCATTAAAATCTAAAAAAGGGGTCAATCTGCCAAACACAAATATCTCTCAACCAGCACTCACTGAGAAAGACAAACTAGACGCACTATTTGCCATTGAGCAACAAGTGGATTGGATGGCGCTTTCATTTGTGAGAAATGTAGAAGACCTAAAAGAACTCAAAGACATAATATTAAGGCACAGCAGCTATAAAATCCCAATTATTGCTAAAATTGAAAAACCTGAAGCAGTTGCAAACATAGACGAAATCATAGCGTCTTGCGATGGGCTTATGGTTGCTAGAGGCGACCTTGGCGTAGAGATTCCAGCTCATGAAGTCCCGTTGATTCAAAAAAGGCTTGTCCTCAAAGCAAAAAGTGCCAGAATCCCCGTCATCATAGCCACACAAATGATGGAATCAATGGTTGACAGTCTTACCCCAACAAGAGCAGAAGTTAACGATGTTGCTAACTCTGTCATGGACGGCGCTGATGCAGTGATGCTTTCTGGAGAAACTTCTGTTGGTCAATATCCTGTACAAGTGATTCAAAAAATGTCAGACATCATAAAGTCCGTGGAGAATTCAGAACTTATCAATGTGCCTCAAAAACACCCACATATCAAAACCAAGCGCTACATTACGAAGTCGATTTGTTACCACGCAGCACACATGGCAAATCAGATAAATGCAAGAGGCATCACAACTCTGACCAATAGCGGCTACACGGCATTTCAAATTTCAGCCTGGAGACCCAAAGCGCACATCTTGGTTTATTCTTCAAACAAGCGCATCATACCACAGCTCAATTTGTTGTGGGGAGTTCGAGCTTTTTACTATGACAAGTTCGTTTCAACTGATGAAACCTTAGAAGATGTCAATAAGATGGCTGTAGAAAAAGGATATTTAGAACCGGAGGATATGGTCATCAGTTTGGCCGCTATGCCGCTTGATAACAAGGGGATGGTAAACACCCTTCGGGTTACACAAATAAAAAATTAACTTTGCTTTAAAACTCAAACTTTAACTGAAATGAAACGTCTTTGTCGGTCTTGCCTTGAGCTTGCTTTGCCCTAAGATTTGTGTTAAGATTTGAAATTGATATCCCGATCAGCCTTACAGAATTTTGAAGCTTCTCTTGAAATAAAAGCGCTTTTGAGTGCTCTGTTATAACATCTTTTGAGCTGATAAAATATGGGACGGTTTTGGAGCGTGTTTGTAAACTAAAATCACTGTACTTGATTTTTAAAGTCAGCGTTTTCCCCGCAATATTTAAGCGTTTTAGACGCTTCGAAACTTCAGTTGCAATTTGCTCCACTTTTTCAATCAAAAAGATCTCACTAGACAGATTTTTTGAAAAAGTCCTCTCTGCCGCCAAGGATTTACGGCTGCGGTTTGGCTTGACTGAGCTGAGATGAATTCCCCTTACAATATCATAAAAATAAGCCCCTGATTTTCCAAAATTTTCTTTTAAAAAAAATTTTGATTTTTGCTTTAAATCCAAGCCTGTAAATATGCCCAAATCGTACATTTTTTTTGCAGTTACCTTTCCTATTCCGTGAAATTTTCGAATGTCCAGCGCTTCTAAAAAATCTAATACTTCTTCTGGTGGTACCGTTTTCTGTCCATCGGGTTTGTTGCAGTCGCTTGCTACTTTTTCAATAAATTTATTAATTGAAATACCTGCGGAGGCTGATAGGCCAATCTCTGTTTTAATACGGGCTCTTATTTCAGCAGCAATAGCGCTTGCGCTTTGAATACCTTTTTTGTTGGTCGTAACATCGATATAAGCCTCGTCAAGAGACTGGGGCTCAACGAGTTCCGAGTATTCTAAAAAGATTGCTCGGATTTTGGTAGAAATTTCTTTATAACGATCAAAACGCGGCGGAACAAATATTAATTCAGGACACAATTTTTTTGCCAAAACTCCTGAAATGGCGCTTTTTATGCCAAACTTTCTCGCTTGGTAACTTGCAGAACTCACCACACCTCGTTTACTTGAGCCTCCAACTGCTAGAGGGAGCCCCCTCAGTTCGGGAAAATCCATTTGCTCAACTGAAGCATAAAAAGCATCCATATCTACATGTATTATCTTGCGAATTGGTAAATCGTTAAACATGCTGTAAATTTAGGGCTTATAAATAAAATTTAAGCCTGTTGTTAGAAATCGAACGTAAATTTTTAGTGAAGTCGGAATGCTATAAAGAACAAATATCCGGAAAATATAAAATTGTTCAAGGTTACCTTAGTGTTGCTACAGACCGTTCTGTCCGCATTCGGTTGTGTAAAGAAAAGGGCTTCTTGACCATCAAAGGAGCTAATTCTGAGAATGGGCGCAGCAGATTTGAATGGGAAAAAGAAATCCCACTTAAAGAAGCCAGGGGATTGATGTCGCTTTGCCTTCACAACAAAATTGAAAAAATAAGACATTGCATTAAATTCGGCAAGCATCTTTTTGAAGTTGATCAGTTTATCGGAAAAAATACAGGATTAACCATTGCGGAAATCGAACTTAAGAATGAAGACGAAGTTTTTGAAAAACCGGATTGGTTGGGCAAAGAAGTCACAGGTGAAAAAAAATATTATAATTCGCAATTGTCTCAAAAACCCTATTTAGAATGGTAGGCGTTTAAAATTAGTTTAACTTTAAATTCTGCAAAAAAACCACAAATACTTATGACAAAATCATCTGAGATCAAATCAGCCTTAAAGGTCCTAAACATAAAAACTGAAAACGCTGGCACTTCAACGGGCTTAAAATGGACATCTTCGAGTCAAAAAATTTCCTCTTTTTCACCTGTAGATGGTACTAAAATTGCCTCTGTTTCTACAACCACTAACAAAGAATTTGAAGCGGTTGTAAATACCGCTTCGGCGGCTTTTGTCGCTTGGCGGCTGATTCCCGCTCCTCAGCGCGGTGAGATTGTAAGACAGTTTGGAGACCGCCTTCGCTTGCTTAAAAATCCGCTTGGAACTTTGGTCTCATATGAAATGGGTAAAAGCTTTCAGGAGGGGTTGGGAGAAGTTCAAGAGATGATCGATGTCTGTGACTTTGCGGTTGGCCTCTCTAGACAACTTCACGGTCTTACTATGCACTCTGAGCGTCCAGGGCACCGGATGTATGAACAGTACCACCCCTTGGGAATTGTTGGTATTATTTCGGCCTTTAACTTTCCTGTAGCCGTGTGGGCATGGAACAGCGCATTGGCCTGGATTTGTGGGGATGTTTGCATTTGGAAGCCCTCCGAAAAAACACCCCTTTGCGGGCTAGCCTGCCAAAAAATTGCAGCAGATGTTTTTGCCGAAAACGGACTTCCAGAAGGCATTTCGTGTTTGGTCAATGGGGATTATAAGGTTGGAGAGTCCTTGACAAAAAATAAAAATATTCCTCTAATTTCAGCGACTGGCTCAACCCGAATGGGTAAAATTGTAGCTGAAACTGTCGCTAGGAGATTGGGCAAATCACTTTTAGAACTGGGTGGGAACAACGCTATCATTGTAAGCCCACACGCAGATATAAAAATGACGGTTATTGGGGCCGTTTTTGGAGCAGTTGGAACGGCTGGACAACGCTGTACCTCAACAAGAAGACTCATTATTCATGAATCGATTTATGAAAAGGTAAAATCTGCACTTATTGATGCCTATGGGCAGTTGCGTATAGGAAACCCTCTAGACGAAACCAATCACGTTGGTCCTCTGATTGATTCTGATGCGGTCACAAATTACTTAAAAGCACTAGAAAAAGTAGTGTCAGAAGGCGGAAAGATTATTGTTGAGGGTGGTGTATTAGAAGGAGGCGATTATAAAAGTGGTTGCTATGTTAAACCTGCCATTGCTGAGGCTGAAAACAGTTTTAAAATCGTACAACACGAGACGTTTGCGCCGGTATTGTATTTACTGAAATACTCAGGGGGTCTTGAAAACGCTATCGCAATGCAAAACAGCGTGGCACAGGGCCTCTCATCGGCCATTATGACTAACAACTTAAGGGAGGCCGAGCTGTTCTTATCTCAAGCCGGAAGCGATTGTGGAATTGCCAATGTCAATATTGGAACCTCTGGGGCAGAAATTGGTGGTGCCTTTGGGGGCGAAAAAGATACTGGCGGAGGGCGTGAGTCTGGAAGTGATGCTTGGAAAATTTACATGCGAAGACAAACCAATACCATCAACTATACTCCTGATTTACCGCTTGCCCAAGGCATCAAATTTGACTTGTAAAATTGAGACCCTTTTTATAGTAAAAACTGTTCTAATCGTTGCGCGCTATTAGATTTATAACAGGTAGGCGTTTATTTATCACAATGAGGCTTTTGATTTTCGGCCGTTAAGACATCTTAATAATTTTCTTAAAATAATATTTTTGGCATGATTTTTTAAGTTAAAATAAAAAATTTTTAAGAGGAAATAGCCTTTTGTTTCTTATTTTAACCTAAAAAATCATGCCAAAAATATTATTTTAAGAAAACTATTAAGGTGTCTTAACGGCCGAGAATTAAAAGGTCCATTGTGATAAATAAACGCCTACCTGTT
>JAYYCW010000108.1:0-11126 GCA_036161535.1 Bacteroidota bacterium
CGGTTTTCTTTATTTTTAAAATCAAGTGTAAACATCACAATGGGGACATTTGCTTTTTTGGCAATATAATAAAAGCCCGTTTTCCACTCCTCTACTTTTTTGCGTGTTCCCTCTGGGGCAATGACCATTCTGAATTCTTCGTATTTTTCAAAAAGCCGAGCGATCGCATCCACCTGCTTTTCATTGCGCTTTCGAATGACTGGAGTACCTCCTAAAGCTCTAAACATCCAACCAGTAAAAGGGTTAAAAAGCGATTTCTTAGCTATAAAGTTGGCCTTAACATTAATGACAGACCTCAGTAAAACACCGATATAAAAATCGTGCCAGCTGGTATGAGGAACAGCAATAATAACGGCTTTTTTAACATTTTTAAAATCACTAAAACCTGTAATTTTCCAGCCAAATATTTTGTGATATAAAAATTTTGAAATCATGTTTAAAAATTACATTTTGGTGTACAATTCTTTGATCAATTCTCGGCTTATAGTTTGTTTCCAATCTTTACCGACTGCATTTTCCCATAATGGCTCAAGTCTAAGGGCAATATCTATCATATCGTTAAATTGTGCATCGCTCAAATTTTCACAAACACCCCTTGGCAATTGGATATTATGTCTGACCATCATTTGCCGGAACAAAAGGACGTCATTGGGATAGAAGGACTCCAATTGATTAAATACGATACAATTACCAATTCCATGCTTTATCCCCAAGATAAAAGACAGACCGTAACTCAATGCATGAGCAACACCTACCTGAGAATATGCAATACTCATACCACCATGCCAAGAAGCCATCATTAACTTATTCTGTTTTTCTTTAAGTTTTAAATCACTTAAAAAAACCTCTTTACAAAGCGCATAAGCCATCTCGCCATAACTTTGGCTGAAAGTGTTTATAAAGTGTCCATTTAAGGCCTCAACGCAGTGAATAAAACAATCCATTCCAGTATAAAACCACTGCTCATTTGGAACACCTTCAGTGAGATCAGGATCTAAAATAACTTGATCAAAAGGGGTGAAATCACTGTTGATTCCCAATTTCATTTTAGCGCCATTTAAGACCGTCGTTCTAGAAACTTCAGCACCCGTTCCTGAAATTGTAGGCACTCCAAGGTGATAAACAGCGGGGTTTTTAACAAGGTCCCAACCTTGGTATTCCTCGCTTGATCCATTGTTAGTTAGCATCAATGCTACTGCCTTCGCGAGATCCATTAAAGTACCACCACCTATACCTATGATTCCAGAAGGAATGGCTTTGGTATTTAATATGATATCCTCCACAAGCATATCTACCTGAGAGACCTTGGGCTCTTCCTCAGACGAGATAAATATTAAATAATCGTCATAGGAAAGGGAAATTTTTGAAATTATATTATCATTTTTTTTGAATATAGAATCAATCAAATAAATAAAGGGTGCTCGCTCGTTTTTGCGCTCTGGGGCAAGGATTTCATTGAGTTGTCCGAAACTACCGCGTCCATAAACAATTTTGGACACCATTGGAAAATTCTTAAAGTTCATAAAACCTACATAATATTTTTAGTTGAAGTTTAATTTGAGGTCCATATTTTTTGTGCTTTAACCAAATCTTGAGGTGTGTCAATCTCTACTCCAACGACTGAGGTTTCAACCATCTTGATACTTTTTCCGTGTTCTAGATATCGAATACATTCGATTTTTTCAGAAGCTTCAAGTCCTAGCATGGGTAGTTTTGTAAATTCCAAAAGTGGTGCTTTTCTAAAAGCATAAACTCCTTTATGTTTAAAATATTTTCTTTGGGAATTGGAACGAGCATAAGGAATTGGACTTCTTGAAAAATACAACGCAAAATTATTTGCATCGGTAATTACCTTAACGCAATTTGGATTTTCTATTTCATTTTTGTCTTTAATTTCGACCATTAGAGAAGCAAGATCAATTTCTTTTTTTGAATCGCTCTCAAATATTTCAATCAGTTTTTCAAGACTTTCCTTATCGATAAAAGGTTCATCACCTTGAACATTAATAACAATATCACAGTCAATATTTTGGACCGCCTCTGCTATTCGATCACTTCCAGAATTATGTGGCTTTTTACTCATGATGACTTGACCGCCTTGAGAATTAATTTCATCGTAAATTACACTGCTATCGGTAACAACATAAACAACGTCAAACAATCCGGTTTTAAGCGTAGCTTGGTAAGTTCTACTTATAACAGTTGCCCCACAGAGGTCTTGCATGAGTTTTCCCGGAAATCTACTGGCGCTGTAACGCGCCGGAATCATCGCAATGATCTTCATCAAAATTGAATTTATTTTTAAAAATACAGATTTTTTCTAAAGAAATAAATTAAAGAACCATTAATCGTTTAGGATTCAAAAAATGCATCATTAAATCCAATGAGATAAAGTTTTTTTTTGGCTCTGGTTACCGCTGTATATAGCCATCTTAAATAATCCAAATCGATCCCATTTGGTAGATAAGGCTGCTCTACAAATACGCTGTGCCATTGCCCCCCTTGAGATTTATGGCATGTGATGGCATATGAAAACTTAACCTGTAATGCGTTGAGATATTTATTTTTTTTGACGGCTAAAAATTTTTTATATCCAGAAGCTTGATTTTCATAGTCTTTGAGCACTTCTTGATACAAAGCATTGGCTTCTTTGTAGGGCAAAGATGGGGTTTCTAAGGCAATTGTATCCAACATTAAAACGGTTTCAAAAGGTTTCATTTTGGGATAATCTACCAATCTAATTTTAACTTCTGCAAATCGAAACCCATAAAGTTCTTTGATGCTAAAAACTTCTAAAACTTCAATTATATCGCCATTGGCAATAAATCCAGCTTTACTTGAGGGCTTGAGCCAAAAATAATTATTTTTCACAATCATCATAAAGTCTCCAGCGGTTAATTCGTACTCATTGAACAGTATCCGAGAACGAATTTGTGCATTATATAAATTGGCCCTCTTGTTGGATCTCACAATTAGAGCGGTTTCTTCATTTCCAAACTGTGAATAGGCATCGTTAATAGCGCCCATAATATCATGACTATCAAACAAGCGGATAATATCTACAAAACCCTCAATCTTAAATTCAAAAGCATCAAAAAATTGATTGGAAATGGCTTCTCTCAATTGTGTGGCGTTAAACAAAACACCAGAATCTTGGTTTTGGCGTACAGCTTCATCAAGTTCAATGGTGGAAACATTTTTATTGTAGTTGAGTTCAAGTTTAGAAACATTTAAAGCGGGGCTTAAATCTAAATTAATAGGGGGTAACTGAGCAGTATCGCCGATCAGTAACAAGCGACACTGTTGTCCGGAATAAACAAATTGAATCAGATCGTCGAGAAGTGCTCCACTGCCAAACAAACGCGATTGATTTGAAATGTCAGAAATCATAGAGGCCTCGTCAACAATGAACAAGGTGTTTTTATGCTTATTAGGGCCTAAAACAAAGGATATTTTACCATTTTTTTCAGCTCGTGGCACATATATTTTTTTGTGAATGGTAAAGGCCTCTTTGGCTGCATAGCTTGAAATAACTTTCGCAGCTCTCCCGGTGGGAGCCAGCAATATTGCGTTTTTTTTTGCTTTCCATAAATTTTTTACAATGCTGCCAACGATGGTTGTTTTTCCTGTTCCAGCGTAGCCCCTTAAAAGAAATAAATCTTGTATGGAAGATTCAAAAATAAATTTAGAAAGTCGTTCCAAACTGACAGCTTGTTTCAAAGTTGGTGAAAAAGGAAAATCAGATTCTAACAAATGATAAAATTCAGATGCAGTCATTGAATAAAAAAGTAAAATAGTTTATTCAAATATAAGAATGATTTTTGGGCAGTATGACTTTATTGAATAAAAAAAATTGTAGATTTGTGAAGTCTAAATTATCAAATTATAACATGGTTATCATCTCTATTATCGCCGTCATCCTGCTAACAGTACTAATTGTTTGGCTGATTGATAAATACATTCCAAAAAAATACAAGTCTTTAATACTGATTAGTCTTTGGGCCATAATTATCTTTCTAGGATACATCACATTTATGTCTATTTACGGTGAAATCCAGTTCAACCAAGAAAAGGAGAAACGCTATAAGATTGTGATTGAAAATCTAAAAGACATTCGCGATTCTCAACTCGCTCACAAAACCGTAACTGGAAAATTTCAGAACAATTGGGACTCTCTTGTAAAATTTATAGAAACTGAAAAATTTACAATCACCCAACGCCGAGATTCCACAGTAATTGACAAAGTCTTAACCAGGCGTTATGGCGTTGACACTACCAAGGATATTGTGATTGTTGATACCCTTGGATTCGTTGCTGTAATTGACTCGCTTTTTGGAATCGATACGCGATACAAAACAATGATGAATGTCCCAGTTGGAAAAGCTGGTGAAACTTTTAAATTAGAAACTGGGTATATCACTCAAAATGGTCAGAACATGGCTGTTTTTGAGGTTTCAGTCGATAAATCCATACTGTTGTATGATCAAGATGAAAATCTTGTCAAAAAGGAAAAAGAGGTGGTTTCTGTTGAAGGTGTCAACGGCCCGTCTTTGAGAGTGGGATCTATGGACGAAGTAAACACCAATGGAAACTGGCCTAAGAATTATTCAAGCAAACAATAACATATCAGATAAAAATTTGGTTTTGTCCATTCAAGCTGGTTTGAGTGGACTTTCTTTTTTTGTACTAGACAGATTTTCAGAGATTATTGTTGATGTTTTTGTAAAAAACTTTAGTAAACAACAAACTCCAGATCAACTGTTAAAATCTGTAAAAACTGCTTTTAATCGCAATGACAGCTTACAACAATCGTTTTCAAAAGTTCAGATCATTCACGACAATGAAATGCAAACATTGGTTCCCTCAGCACTTTTTGAGGAAGCCCATTTATCGGACTATCTAAAATACAATACAAAAATTTTTAAAACCGATTTTATCACTTACGATGTCATTCAGAACAAGGACGCCATGTTGGTTTACATTCCATTTGTAAATATAAACAACTATATTTTTGAGCGCTTCGGAAGTTTTGAATACAAACACAGTGCTACCGTTTTGATCGATAAAATCCTGCAGCTTGAAAAAAATAACAATCAAAAAAAGTTTTATATCAATATTCAGCAGACTCATTTTGAGCTGATTGCACTTGATAGAAATTCATTTCAACTCTTCAATCGTTTTGAATACAAGACTAGAGAGGATTTTATTTACTATATACTCTTTACAGCAGAACAGTTGGATTTTAATCCAGAAAATTTCAAATGCATTCTTATGGGTGCTGTTAAAGTCAATGACGAGTTGTTTAGTATTGCCTTTAAATACATACGCCATGTATCTCTACTTCCGATTTCGAACATGCGTTACAATCAAAACAATTCGACTCAAAATTTTACGCTCTTAAACAGTTTTTAATGCGAATTATTTCAGGTTTTCATAAAGGCAGACGGCTACGAGCTCCAAAAAAATTACCGGTCCGCCCCACCACAGATATGGCCAAAGAGGCCCTTTTTAATATTTTGGGAAACAACTATGATTTTAAAACCACAGTAGTGTTAGATTTATTTTCAGGTACTGGAAATATCAGCTATGAATTTTGTTCTCGCGGTACAACAAACATTAAATCCATTGACAGGGATCACAGATGTATAAAATTTATAAAAGAAACGTCTGAAATTTTGAAAATGCCCATATCAGCAGTCGCAACAGACGTCTCTTCATATTTAGAGAATACAAAACAAAAATTTGATTTAATTTTTGCAGATCCACCTTACGAAACAAAGCAAAATACCTTTGAAGCTTTGGTCGTTGTTATTTTTAAAAGGCAACTGCTAAATTCTGGGGGGATGTGCATTGTTGAACACCCAAAACAAACCCGCTTATCGCATCTCAAAAACTTTTACGATTTAAAAACTTATGGCGGAAACTGTTTTAGTTTTTTTAAATAAAAAAAGCAGATCTATAAGCCGAATTCTGTACTCAAAAAGAGTCCTTATCATTTATCTATGTCTTCTGTTACCAAAAAACTTTAGCTGCCTACCCTTCAACATCGCACGTGCCGCGCTCAAGCGTTGATTTACATGGCATTGCACCGCATAGAGTTTACCTGATTTCACTACAGCTTGACCTGTACATTCTTTCTGTTGCACTTTTCCTAATCTCGCGATTGATGGCCATTAACCATTATGCTGCACTCTGGTGTTCGGACTTTCCTCCCTTCGTAAAACGAACAGTGATAAGGCGATCTGCTTTGAGGCAAAAATACATAAATTGTTGATAACTACTCAATATTTAACAGAATGTAATGGGATGATTTAACGGTTGAATATTTAAATTTGTTGACCATGGATGACTTTGTTGTATCTGCATTAAAATACAGGCCACAGACCTTTAAAGATGTTGTTGGACAATCTGCTATTACCACCACTCTTGAGAAAGCAATTGAAAACAATCACCTTGCGCAGGCCCTGCTTTTCACTGGTCCGCGTGGGGTCGGAAAAACAAGCTGTGCGCGAATTCTAGCAAAATTGATAAATAGCAAAGGCAGTGTTCAGACCAATGAAGACTATGCCTTTAATATATTTGAATTGGATGCGGCATCTAACAATTCAGTAGATGACATTCGCAACTTGACAGATCAAGTGAGAATCCCTCCCCAAGTAGGCACCTACAAGGTTTATATTATTGACGAAGTTCATATGCTTTCAACTAATGCCTTCAATGCTTTTTTAAAAACCTTAGAAGAACCTCCAAAACATTGTATTTTTATACTGGCCACTACAGAGAAACACAAAATTATCCCAACCATATTGTCTCGCTGTCAAATTTTTGACTTCAAAAGAATCACAGTCTCTGACGCAAAAAATTACCTCAAACTTATTGCCAAAGAGCAAGGGATCGACGCCGATGAAGACGCTCTGCACATCATTGCTCAAAAATCTGATGGCGCCATGCGCGACGCCTTGTCAATTTTTGACCGTGTTGTAAGTTTTTCTGGAAATAAACTCACACGAAAAGCCGTATCAGAAAACCTTAATGTATTGGACCATGACGTCTTTTTTGAAGCGACAGATCTTATTTTAAACAATCAAATACCATCACTGCTTTTATTGTTTGACAGCATACTCAACAAGGGATTTGAAGGCCAGCATTTTATCAATGGGCTCGCATCCCACTTTAGAGATCTCTTTGTCGCCCTCACCCCCGAAACTTTATCTTTATTGGAGAGCAGCAATGCAATCAACGAAAAGTACAAAGTTCAAGCTTCCAAAACAGATTCAAATTTCTTGAGCAATGCATTATCTTTGGCTAATGAATGTGACTTGAACTACAGAGGTAGTCGGAATCAGCGTTTGCTTGTAGAACTCTGTTTAATGAAACTCGCCTCTGTTAATTTTGACGGAGAAAAAAAAAAGACTTCTGAGTTTATAATCCCTGCAGCACATTTCAATAGCAATACAGAAACGACGACATCTGCTAAAGTTCAATCAGCAGAAACCTCTGATAAATCCCATCCTTCAAAACTGTCCAAAGAAAATTTAAATGACCCTGATATAAACAAGGCGGTGAGCGTTGTTGAAAATCCCATAAAGCCTGCTGTTGCTGTTTCACAACGACAGACGTCAGGACTTTCATTAAAAAGTATCCAGCTCAAAAAAGACCATCAAATCAAAAAAATGGAGGTTACAGTGGATCATAGTGAATTGCCAAAGGATGTTTTTTCCCAAGAACAATTGATTGCATCTTGGGATGCGTTTGTGAATACTTTAGAAGATAAAGGGCGTCACAACTTGGCGGCCATACTAAAAATTGATGTCCCCAAAATTAAGGATGAAAGCTTGATCGCTTTGGAATTTCCAAATTCAACCAATAAAATTGAAGTGGAACGACAAAAAGTTGAACTTTTACAATTTATAAGGAAGGAACTAAATAATTTTGATATTGAGTTAGACATCACAGTAAGTGAAACCATGGACAAACAATTTGCCTATACAGCCATTGAAAAGTATGCAAAACTCAAGGAAAAAAACCCTGCCATTGAAAGTTTAAAAAAATCTTTCAACTTAGAAATTTAAATTATGCTAGGCCTAAAACTTCCCACAGACCCACGCTGGGTCAATATTGCAGAGATGAATATCGATGATATTCTTACTGATCATGCTTTTTGTGAACAGAAAGCAGCCAGTACGGCAATTTCTCTCATTGTCAGTTTTCCAGAGTACAGCGATCTTGTCCGAGAAATGACAGTGCTAGTTGAAGAAGAAATAAGTCATTTTAAAATGGTCCACGATTTGATTTTAGAGCGCGGATCAAAACTTGGTAGAGATCGAAAAGATGCTTACGTGGCCGCACTCTTAAAATTTTTTCCAAAAGGCGGAAGCCGAACAAATCAATTGGTGCACCGCCTTTTATATGCCGCACTCATTGAAGCCAGAAGTTGTGAGCGTTTTCGCTTGCTTGCAGAAAATCTAAGAGATAAAAAGCTCGCTAAATTTTATAAAAAATTAATGATCAGTGAAGCCCATCATTACACACTTTTTTTAAATTTTGCAAGACGTTATGGGGATCGTGAAAAAGTGGATGCAAAATGGAGTGCACTCCTTGTCTTTGAAGCCGATATTATTAGAAATTTGAGTAATACTCAAACCATCCACGGATAAAAAAAACTATGGGCATTGTTTCAGATTTTAAGGCGATAACCGCTGTATTTTCCAACTGAAATTTTCTTGCTGTTGATAGCGGATTCTGTCGTGAAGTCGGTTGGCGCGACCCTGCCAAAATTCAATTTCAATGGGTTTTACAATAAAACCACCCCAAAATTTAGGCCTTGGAATGGACAAGTCTTTAAATTTATTTTCAAACTTTTTTAAATTATTTTCAAGAACAGACCGATTCTCTATAACGGAACTTTGATTGGAGGCATGGGCTCCCAATTGACTGCCTCTTGGACGCGAATTAAAGTATGCATCGCTCTCTTGCTCTGAAATTTTCTCGGCTATTCCTTTTATAATCACTTGGCGCTCTGCCCCTTCCCAGTGAAACGACAAGCATGCTTTTGGGTGCTCTATCAGCGATTTTCCCTTCTCGCTCTGATAATTTGTAAAGAAAATAAAACCCTCAGTCTTGTATTGCTTTAAAAGAACCACACGCGCTTTTGGAAATCCATTGGCATCTAAGCTTGAAAGTGTCATGGCATTGGTTTCTATTTCAGGAAAAAATCTGTCAATCTCAACAAACCAACGTTCAAAAAGTACAAGAGGTGAATCGGGAACATCACTTTCAAGCAAACTTCCTTTGTCATAGGATTTCCTATAATGACCTAAATCTTTCTTCATGAACAAATTTTTTCAAAATTAAAAAATTTGAAAATAATACAACTTTTCCATAATAAAATTTTGGATTGAAAATTTTAATTTTTTTTTCAATTTAAACATCATTTCCAATGTTTTAATTTACTCGTTTGTCCGATCCCTGGATTGAAAATGTTGGTTGGATCCAATTCTTTATAAAATTTCAAAAGTGTTGGTTTGACCTTATACTCGTGGCCTACGTTATGTTCTGAAGGATATTCAGCCCCACGAGAATCATAATATGCAAATAATTCTTTTTTTAAAGCTGGAATATCAACCCCCTTTTTTACAATGTAATTTTGATGCAATACATGACAAAATAAATGGCCATAATACAACTTCATCTCAAACTTATCATCAATAGTTTTTGGCAGCGTTTCAAACCATTTTTTTTCATTTCTAGGAAAGGCAATATCCATTGAGAGTGTACCCCCAATACTGGATTCTTTAAGTGCTGCGTATCTTCCAAAAGCACTGGCCGCTGTAAATCTGTGTAGAATGGCTTTTTTTCCTTCACTTTCTGTGCATTCAAAAAAACTACCCTCATTTTTTTCAAAGAAATTTTTAAAGTACTGTCGAGCTTCTTCAATTCCTGCATCTGACATTTCAACAATCCAATGGTGTTCGTATTTAGCTCTAAAAACTTCCATTTTTTTTGGCAGATGGGGGGGCCATATTGCACTTAAGCATTGCATCAATTTATCAGACAAATAGGTCGGTAAAATTGGTATCTTTTTTGAAAGAAGATCAACACTACGTTTAATTTTAAAAAGAATTGGAAGAAATTTAGTGCCCAACTTATCTAAAATAACGAAAGTGTCTTTACTATATTTTTTTGCTGCCTCGTAACAATCGCGATGGAGATAATCACCAGAAGTTGGAAGTACCTTAAATGTCGAAAGCATCTCTCGTCTTATTTTGCAAAATACATCAGGATTGTTGGTTCCTAAATAGAAGACCTGAGTCTTGACAGGTTTTTTATAAGTATCTAATCTTACAGCAAATACGGCAATTTTCCCAGCGGACCCAGAGGCGTTATACAACAGCCTTGGATCAGAATTAAAGCGTGAGGGTGTGTCGGAATCAATATCTCTAACGATTTCATGGTAACGGTCATCAGAAGCACGCTTATTTGATTTGATAAAATCGGAGGCATTGTAGTTATTCGATTGTAAATTATTTAATATTTCTTCAGGGCTTTCTCCAAGATCAATGTCTAAATCGTTGATCAGTTCTAGGGTTCCATTTTTATTGACTTTGGCATACAAAGCCATTTGAGTATAGGCAGGTCCCCTTTGGACCAAAGATCCTCCAGAATTATTACAAATACCACCAATGATTGAGGCGCCTATAGAGGTTGAACCAATTACAGAGTGGGGTTCTCTTCCAAAAGGAGATAATTTTCTTTCCAAATCAAATAAACTGCTTCCAGCCATGGCGACAACTTGTTTACCGTCCTGTAACAAATGAATATCCTTTATGCGCAGGGTATTGATGATAAGTACCGGTCGATCGTAATCATTTCCAAAGGGAGAAGAACCACCAGTCAAGCCTGTATTAGCAGCTTGCATTAAAATGATAATATCATTGGCGACACAAACTTTCAAAATTTTCCATATTTCAACCAATGATCCCGGAAGCGCAACTGCCAAAGCGCTGCCCGATCCATAGCGCCATCCCTTGGAATAGGGTTCTTTGTTCCATTTAGCTGTGATTAAAAACGACTGGCCAGTGATCTGTTTTAAATCTTGTAAAATATTTGAATATCGATTGGTCATT